>JBLHKB010000569.1:0-4514 GCA_047619315.1 Polyangiales bacterium | reverse complement strand
GTCCCCCGACCACATGGTTTTGACCCTGTGTTCGCGGCCCTCGTTCCCGATCTCGCTTCCGTTTCGACTCGAATGTGCCAGCACGTCCTTCGTCGAAATCGAAAGCGACCTCAAGAACGATCATCCACGTCAAAGGGTCAAAACCATGTGGTCGGGGCACTAGCGCGGGAGTGGCGCTCTAGAGCTCTGTTCTCCTCCGGATAAATTCGCAAACGAGGTCATGGGCGTCTGAGTGAAAGAGCACTTCGTTGTGACCAACCCCCGCAAGGATGTGGACCTCCGCGCCGCTCGCTGCAGCGCTCGCGATTGGAACGACGACGGTGTCGGCGCCGGCGACGATGGAGACGTGAGGCACGCTCGATGTGTTCGGTAGTTTGGTGAGGATGTCACTGCCGGGGCGCAGCGCGCGTCCGAGTGACCCAGGAAGCCGCGTAGCTCGTTCCGTGCCGCGATGAGGCGTCGCGATACTGAGGAGCAGGGCTGGAGAGAGCGATTCGAATTCCACGGCGTGACGCGCCAAGAGCCCTCCGAGGGAGTGCCCAACAAGAACCAGCGGGCGGCCGGCGCTCGCCATCCGGGCCACCGACGCAAGTCGCTTCGCGGTCCGCTCGAACGATGCGAGCGGCCCATATTCAAATGCGACGGTGTCGAGGCCGAGGTTGTGAGAGACACTTCGGCGTAGTGGGTCCATGACGGCTGCGCCGGCCATAAAACCGTGAGCGAAGACGACACAAGCTTCGGAATACGGCCGTCGCCTTATCGATTCACGAACACCCGCGGATGCCATGAGCCAACTTTGTCGCATCAGGGCGCGTTGTTCACTCACGCTGAACCTTGATTCGGTGTCTCTTCGAGTGGAATCTCCACGACGAAGTGGGCGCCGCAGTTCTCGCCGTTCGTCACATGAATCGCGGCCCCGTGGGTGTCGACGATTTGCCGCACGACGGCCAAGCCCAGTCCGATCCCGTGATCGTGTCCGCTCGAGAACATATCGAAGAGATCCTCCCGCTTACTCTCATCGATGCCGTCTCCCTCGTCGCTCACGGTCAGTATGACCGAACCCTGAGTCTCCGAGGTCACGAGCGACACCTCGCCGTTGGGCGGTGATGCCTGCGCCGCATTCTTGAGGAGGTTCCAGATAAGCTGCCGAAACCGTGCTGAATCGACGTTGACCGGAGCGCTGCTGCCCTCTGCCCGGAACCTCACGTTGCGAAACGATTCATCGGCGCACGCCATCATTACAACTTCGGTACAAAGTTCATGAATCCGCGTAGGCGCCCGGCGAAGTACGGGCGGACGAGCGACATGAAGCATCTGCGTGACCAGGTCATTGAGACGATCTACTTCGCTGAGAACTAGGTCGAGAAGAGATTTGTCCTCACCAGACACGGAGTCGCGCACCATCTGAACTGACCCAGATATCGCACCCAAAGGGTTTCGAATCTCGTGCGCCAAACCCGAGGCGAGTCGCCCTAGCGTCGCCAGTCGTTCCGCGCGTGAGGCCGCCTCCCGCAGGGAGCGAATTTCTGTAAGATCCGTGAACAGCACAAGCGCACCTTGCTCGCCGCGTAGGGGCGCACTTGTATACCCCACTGGAAACGTGTCGCCCGTCGCACTTGTGGCTTCTCCCTCACCTCGCCCGTGCTCGGCCGTGAGGGGTAAAAACTGGTTCGCGGGGAGACCTACAAGAACGTCGGGGGCGCTTCCGAGCAGCCGAGCTGCGGCGGTGTTCGCGCTCGAAATCGTGCCGTCCAAATCCATGGTCAGCAACCCTGACGTCAGTGATTCGACGACGCCGCGCGTGAGCTCTTTGGCTTTGCGGAGTGACGCCCCGGCAAGATCGAGCCTTGTCGCGAGACGCTCCGAAAGCACGCCAACAAGACCCAGACCAAAGAGATTCGCAAGAACCACGAATCCCAATTGGTCACTCTGGTGGGTGTACAGACTGAGGGGCTGATCCGGGGGAGGAGGAAAGATCTCCAGGGGGATGCCCATCGCAACCACGAGGTATAGAAGGACCGCGGCGACCGTCGTCACGCGTGTGCCGAGAGGAGAAGAGACCACCGCAGCGGCCAGAATGGTGACGCCGTAGAGGCTTGTGAAGAAGCTCGAGGCTGCGCCAGAGAGGTAGACGAACCCCGTGGCGAGCAACAGGTCGAAGCCGAGCTGCGACCCGACGAGCGCCGCCGTCGCGGTGCGCGAAAGTAGAAGGCCGCCAAAGAGCGCTGACCCACCAAACGTGAGCGCAATGAGTGCGGTCAAAGCCGTCGACGTAAAACCGGAATAACCACGATCACTCGTTACGTAGAGCATGCCCCCAAGGAGCGTCGTCGCGACGACAAGCCGAACAAGAAGCAGACCTTGAAGGCGACGGAGCAGCCGTGGGTCGGACTCCGTCGCAAGACTCTCTTGGGCAATACTCTCGGGCGCCGTGATTTTCGTCGGTGTTGCTTCACCGGTCATCGGAAATCTACTGAATCTTTCCGGCGATCTCGAAGATAGGCATGTACATCGCAATGAGGATCGTTCCGACGATTCCGCCGATGAAGACCATCATTACTGGTTCAAGCAGAGAGGTCAGCGCGGCCACGGCTACGTCGACTTCGTCTTCGTAAAAGTCGGCGATCTTGTTAAGCATATTGTCGAGCGCGCCGGTCTGCTCACCAACACTGATCATCTGAACGACCATTGGTGGGAAGACGCCCGTCGCCATAAGTGGCTCGCTCATGGTCTGACCTTCACGGATTCGGTCTGACGTATCGTTGATGGCCTTTTCGACGATGACGTTTCCTGAGGCCTTCGAAACGATGTCCATGGCGTCCAGGATCGGAACACCGGAAGACAGGAGGGTGCCGAGCGTTCGGGTGAACCGCGCAACGGCAATCTTACGCATGACGGGCCCGATCACGGGCATGGTCAGAAAGAGCTTGTGCCAGAATTTGCGCCCGTTCTTGGTCCGGAAGCTGTAACTGATCGAGGTGGTGAAGACGAAGATGAAGAGGATGATCCAGTGCAGATTGCCCACGAACCAGTTGCTCATCGCGATGATGACTTTGGTCAGTTTGGGAAGCTGGTCCGCACCACCGAACTCTTCGAACATTCCTTCGAAGGCAGGAATTACCCACGTCATCATGACAAAGATGACCGCAAAGGAGATGAGTAAGACCGCCGTCGGATAGACCATGGCGCCGCGCACCTGGCGCTTCAGCTTCACTCGCTTTTCGATGTACACAGCGAGGCGCTGCAAAATCGTGTCGAGAATACCGCCAAGCTCTCCAGCGGCGACGAGGTGGACGAAGAGGGTGTCGAAGACCTTCGGATGACGAGCGAGGCCTTCTGAGAAGGTTCCACCCTGCTCAACGAAGCCTTTGACATCCTTGAGGATGGTGTTGAAGCCTTTGTTGGTTCCTTCCTGTGACGACAAGATGTCGAGGCACTGAACCAGCGGTAGACCCGCATCGATCATCGTCGCGAACTGGCGCACGAAGACCACGAGTTCCTTCTCAGTCACCGGCTTGCCGATGTTGATGTGGAACTCCCGCGGCTTCTTCTTAACTTTGACGGGGTTCAGCTGCTGTGCACGAAGTCGACTTTGGACGAGCTCAGCGTTCTCCGCCTCCATCGTGCCTTTTTTGACTTCGCCGTTGCGCCCACGCGCTTCCCAGACCCATTCGGCCATGCAGAAAACCTCCAAGCGGGCGTGTCGCCCACGGCCCGCAAAACGCGAGCCAAGCCAGTCTATCGGAAGGAAGATTCCAGGGTCAAAAACCCCTCAATTTTCTTCGCGTCAAACCGAGCGGTCATATCGTATCAACGATACGGATTTAGCTCAAGATCGTTCATCATCGACGAACTAACAGGGGTCATTCGGGTCGGTCGAACAACTTCTGGCGTCGATGTCGTGTCGGCCACCATCGCACTTTCAACCATCTCAGCAGGGGCGGTGTTCATCATATTGGCCCGTTGGCGCATATGTGAGCGGCCATTTCGCCCGTTGCGGCGAGAAACTGAGGTCTCGGATTCGACGCGACCGCTTTCGTCCTCGTCGGGCTCCAGCACTGGATCGTTTTCGACGTCGCCATCGTCCGCAAGCGGTATTGGCGTCTCCGAATTGGCCTCAACCGGAGCTTCAGGTTCCGGCGTCGCCTCACCTGAAGGCTCGAGAGCCCCGTTCTGTGCATTATTGATGTTGGGCGTCTCGGGGTCTGGCGTAGCGAGGACCACCGCGAGGATCGCTCCGAGCAGGATCGCCGCGATGAGCGTGGCAAGCACAAGAGCTTTGCGCTTGTTCGTGCCCTCGCCCTCGCCATCGAGAAGCATGACATCGGAAGCCGAGAGCTCGAGGGCGTTGAGGGGTACGATCGCGGAGTCACGCGGGGGTAGACGTCCGTGCCCCGACCTCGTTACGTTCGAGGCGCTGCTCTCCATCGGAATCGGAATCGCGGCCTCGCTGTAGTCTGAGCGACCAAGCAGATCGATGGCCTCACGCAAGCGCGTATTTTGATCCGCCACGC
>JBLHKB010000568.1:0-4556 GCA_047619315.1 Polyangiales bacterium | reverse complement strand
GCGCCGTTTCCGTGGCAATCCAGCGCTGCTCATCGCTCAGCCGATTCTGCGTCACCCCCTTACGGAGGGCGTGGGTCACCTCGTCACAAACCATGCTCAGGTCGTGACGCATCAGGACTTGGTCGCCCTTTTCAGTTTCACGGGTGACGGACGCGGCCCTGTTTTAACTGGCGCAGTTGGCGAAGGTCGGCTCATCGTTCTTGGCGACCCATCTGTGTTGATCAACAACATGCTTGAGTTCCACGGCAACGCTCAATTCGCCGCGAATCTTCTTAGCTATCTCAAGTCCACAGATGGTCGCTTTCTCGTCGTCACACCGAGAACGCGAATTGTCGGAGGTAGCGTGGGTTCGCGAAAAGACGCAGTAGCGCGGGTAAACGAGTGGCTCGAAGAAGTAACCTCAGCTCGCTTGCCACCCGCCGCGCTCATCGCCGTCGCCATGACGTTTCTGGCGCTGGCGCTGTTGATGATCTTGGCCGCCCTTCCCCTGCGCTCTCCCTATGGAACATCTGTGCTCCCCCGCGGGAACGCGGGCTCTGGGTACGCAGCCCGGGTTCGCTACACACTAGAAAATGGCCTGCACCGCGCCCATGCTTGCTTGACCTATCGTTTCGAACTCCACGCCGCCCTACGGGAGCAGCTAGACCTTCCTTTCGGCGCGACCCTGCCTCAGCTGCAGCAACGAGCGTCTCGAACCGGACTCACAGCGAAGGAACAAGAAGAGCTCGGCGACCTGTTGGGCCGTTTGGAGAGCATCGCACGCCAGGTCGACGTGCCGCCGGGAACGCCGAATGTGTCCACGCAAGAACTTAGACGCATGGTAGAGACTGGGGAGAGGCTCCTAGGACGCCTTTCGCCTACGGAAACGAGCTCATGAGCACCTCTTCTCTCCCTCCGGATGTACTCGCGCAAACGGCGAGAACCGCGGTCGCGGTCATTCGAGAGGTCCAAAGCGTCTTCGTCGGTCCGAAGCATGTGCCCGAACTTATCCTCACCAGCCTAGTTGCTGGGGGCCACGTGCTCCTTGAGGGAGTCCCGGGTGTGGCGAAGACAACCCTGGTGAAGGCGTTCGCGAACACTCTTGGTTGTTCGTTCCGCAGGATTCAGTTCACCCCGGATCTTCTCCCAGCAGACATCACGGGCACGTTCGTGCTGTCACCGCGCGAAGGCACTTTTGAGCTACGTGAAGGCCCGCTCTTCGCACACGTTGTTTTGGGCGACGAGATCAACCGTTCTCCGGCGAAAACACAGAGCGCGCTCCTCGAAGCGATGCAGGAAAGACAAGTCACCATCGAGGGAGAAACTCGCCCGCTCCCCGAGCCCTTTCTTGTTCTCGCCACGCAAAACCCCATCGAGCAGGCCGGCACGTATCCGCTTCCGGAAGCGCAGATCGATCGCTTCCTGATGCGTCTATGGATTGGCTATCCGAGCCATGAAGACGAACGCACCATCCTTCGGCGCTTCTTGGGGGAATCGCCGACAACACGCCCACTTCTCAACCCCGAAGCGATTCTCGAAATGCAGCGTCAGGTGCGCTCGATTCACATCGACGAAGAGGTCCTCGACTATGTTGTTCGGCTCACAACGTGGACACGCAAACACGCGCATGTGTACTTGGGCGCATCACCTCGAGCATCCCTCGCGCTCGTCGCAGCGGCTCGCTCTCGAGCGTTGTTAAGTGGACGCGGCTACGCACTGCCGGACGACGTTCAAGCCCTCGCCGAGCCCGTCCTGGCCCACCGCCTCGTATTGACACCCGAGGCAGAAATGGAAGGCACGAAAGGAGAAGCGATCATCAAGCTCGCTCTTCAAAACGTGAAACCGCGACGAACGCCTCAAGGATGAATCTTCCGCGGCAGAGGCGACGATGTACCCCATAGCCACCCGTGCCGCTCAAGTGCTCGCTGCCTTGGCTCTCTGCGCGACGCTGACCGGTCTTTTCGCTCAAAACGGAGCGATCGTCACGGTCTCCGTCGCGATTTGGCTTGTGCTGGCGTGGGCGTTTGCCGAATCGATCCCCATGGGTCGCAAGCTTCGCCGCGAGCGGCTTGAGTTCGCGTGGTGGCTTGATCATGGCACCGGTTCTGCGAGCGGATCCGTTGTCGCCGGCGTGCCGTTTCTCATCCGCTGCTTTGTTCGGCACCGCGGACGCGCAGACCTTCATGTTTCAGAGCTCACGCCCGTCGCGAGTCACACTCTCTCCATCGACGAGGAAGAAGAAGCTGCCTTCGTTTTCGCGGCAAGCGCGCGAAGCGAATTTACACTCAAGGTCAAAGCCGTCGCGGCGGGCCGAGTTGTGCTCCACGGCCTCGCGATTCAGCTCCGTGGCCCCCTCGGGCTCTTCGATACGCCCCTCTATTTTCCGAACCTTTTAACGATTCGTGTGCTGCCGCGAGCCGCCGCACTGCGCCTTCATCGCAGTGGCGCCCCACTCGAAACCAGCGCAAGCGCTCGAAGCGGACTCTCCCGCGCCCGCCAGCGCGGTGGTGGCACCGAGCTGCACGAGCTTCGAGAGCTCGTTCCCGGGGACCCCTTCAAGTCCATTGCGTGGAAAGCGAGCGCTCGACGCGGGAAACTGATCGTTCGTGAAGTTGAACAAGAGATTCAACAGACGCGCCAGCTCATCGTCGACGTTAGTGCCACCATGCGCGGTGGAGAACCTGGCAGACGCAAACTCGACTATGCACTCGACCTCGTCGCCGCTGAATGTCGACGCTCGACACGTGACGGGGACCGCGTAGCGCTGACCACGATCGATGGCCGAGTGACGCAGCATCTCCCCGCTGGTGAAGGCAAAGCCCAAACACTTCGAATCTACGACGCACTCTTGGCCGAAACCGAGGTTGTGGACGCAGACCGAACGGCGACCGACGAGCATGAGCTGCTTCGACTCGTGACACGCTACGTAAAGCAGCAAGACGGCGTCGACTTTGCTCATTCAGCGAAAGCCAAGGGCATCAATCGAAAGGGACTCGTTCGTCATGTCCGGCGAAGCCTTGGGGAGCGGGAGCGTAAAAGCCACGCGGTGCAAGCACCGAACTCGGGATCCCGGATGCTCCGGCTCTACTGCCAGGAGCACGGACTCGTTTTGCCCGCACGCAGCGATCCGCCACAGGGAAAGACCGATGCGCTTCTCGCTGCGATCGCCCGCGCCGGTGGACGTTCCCAGGTCCCCTCGACGCTCATCGTCATCACGGACTTCGATGGCGTGCTGGACAGTGAGGTGTTTACCAAGACACTTCGGATGGTTCGAGCACATGGGCACCGAATCGAATTTGTTCTGGCGGACGGACGTCAACTTGACGCACCGTCGACGGACGCGAACGAGATCGCCGTTCGTTCTCTATATGCGCGTGGTGAAGAGCGTCGACTTCGCCACGCCCATCGACTCTTGAGGCGCCACGGAGTCATGGCTACAATCGCGTCCCCGGAGCGGATATGACTCAACAAGGACCTGAGTGGGAAGACCCCCGGCACGTGCTCTCTCGTCACGGTGCTCGCCCGAAACGACGATTCTCACAGAATTTTCTCACGGATCCGCAGGTCGTCGACGCCATCGCGTCGGCGGTCCGGCCCGGTGATGGTGAGTGCATCGTTGAGCTCGGCCCCGGAGCAGGAACGCTGACCGCTGCGCTTCTCCGCCAAGGTGCTCATGTCATCGGGGTGGAGGCAGACCCCGCGATGCGCGCGCTCCTCGAAGCCGAGTTTCGGGACTACCCGCTGACGGTGGTCGATGCAGACGCCGCCGCCCTGGACTTGAGCAGCGCTGAACTCAGAGGAAGCAAATCCCCGGGCGAACGCATCGCCGTCTGCGGCAACCTCCCGTACGCGATTAGCGGATCGATTTTCCGACGCCTCGTGGCGGAGCGGGAGAGAATCGACCGAGCCATCATTATGGTGCAGCGCGAAGTCGCGCTGCGGCTTGCCGCGAACGCGGGCGAAAAAGCCTATGGAGCGCTCAGCGTGTTCATCGGCACCGTGTTCAGCGTTGAGCCGGTTCTCCGTGTGAAACCCGACTCTTTTTTCCCGGCGCCAAGAGTTGAAAGTGCCGTCGTACGCCTCACGCCGCTCGCGAACGAACGCGCGCCTGTTGATGATGAGCGATTTGTGACGGTCGTGCGTGCTGCGTTCGGGATGCGCCGAAAGACTCTACGGAATGCCCTTAAGCGCATCGACGGAAGTGCGGAAGCACTCGAAGCGGCCGGCATCGATGGTGGTCGTCGCGGTGAAACTCTGACACCGGAAGAGTTTGCGTCCGTGGCTGCCGCGCTTCCCACGCCCCCTGTGGAAAGCTAGGGAACTTCTTGCTGCTCGAGCTCCCCGAGCCGTGCAAAAATGTACGCGGCGGCATGCTGAAGGTCGGCTCGAGCGCTGGGGTCCTCGGCTAGCGATCGAAACGCATTCGTGGCCTCGCTGTCGATGCTCGATTCCCGAGACGCGAGGTCATGATGGGTCAAACCTTCGGCAATGCGAATCGCTGTCTGAGCAGCCGCCGGCGCGAGCTGTGGGTCATCACCGCGGGCCAGGACAGCCAGAGTCAGCAGGTAAGCCTCAGG
>JBLHKB010000567.1:0-4572 GCA_047619315.1 Polyangiales bacterium | reverse complement strand
TCGCCCCTACTCATTCAGAGTCCCTGGCGCGACGCTTGATCCAAACTGAGGCACTGCTGATACGTGCCGGGTAGGAGAGCGCATTCGGTTTCGAACGCCCAGCGAGGCGCCGCCTTCGGGACGCTTGGATCGTGATGGCGCATCGTTTCGAGCGTTGCTCGCGCCGAACCATACGCAGTCGTACAACGTATGGCGCTTGCAGCGACCATCGTGCTGATTCTGGGCTTGGAGAACGCCCCGATGGATCGGCGTCGTGCACTGCTTTCACTCGATCGCGACTCGGTCACGTTTGTCTCGGAGGAGCTGTTCCTCGAATGGCATCAGGAGTGGTCAAACTCTCCATGAGTACCTGCCTCGGTCGGCCTCGCGATGGCAGGCAGCCCGCGCTCGGGTGCAACGTTCCGAACGAGGGGACCACCTAAAGCATCGCCGCTTCAGTCCTGCATCGAATGGTCGAGCAGATTCGTGAGCCGCTCTGCAAGCTGATCGACATAGGGCGGGCTGATGAACGTCCCATGATTGCCGGGCATGACTTCCACGCGCGCGTAGGGGCCGAGCAGTTCACGCCAGCGCTTGATCGTGTCGTTGAGCGTCGTGGGCCGGCGGTCACGGGCGATGAACACCACACTGCGCCCGGAGTACGGGCGCAATCTGTGCGCGTAGTCCTGAAGCGCTACGCTGTACCGGTCCCGGCGCTCGACCCAAGCGAGCCGGTCCGCTTCGCCGTCCGGAGCTCCGGCACGGGGCACTACGGTGTTGGGAAGAAGCCCAAGGCGCCGGAGTGCACGCTGGCCGAGCTCTTCTCCCTGGTAGCGCACGCGGTGCACAAGATTGTGAATTGGGTCCCAGCGCCCCTCCGTTTCCATCTCAGGCAAGACCGGGTCGAGCAGTACGAGAAGGTCGAGGGGGTCACCGGCGGCGGCCCGCTGCTGCGCTAGCTCGAGCGCGACGACGGCACCGTAGGACACGCCACAGACGCTTCGCGCGGGCCCGATGGCGGGCGTCGCGACGGCACCCAGGTAGGCGCTGGCGAGTTCCTCCGTCGAGGGCATCTTACCATCGTGTCCCAGCTCTTCTTCGGGCACGTAGACCCCAACAACGGGGCGGGGTCCCATTCGCTCCGCGATGGGCCGATACACATCGATACCCAGGATGCAATACATCGGGGCCACGCCTGAGCGTCCCGCGTTGAGCTCAACGAACTCCGCCGCCGGCGATCCTGCTCCCGGGGAAGCCTGCGCCTGCATACGCTCGGCGAGTCGTCGAGGCGTACGCGCGGCGAAGACAGCACCGGCGCCGACATCGAACCCCATCGACTCGCGGATTTCGCCCACGAGGCGGATGACGCGCAGTGAGTGCCCGCCCATATCGAAGAAGTCGTCGTCCGGCCCGACGGCTCTCGCCACCACTGCGCCGAAGAGTTCCGCCAGCTGCGCAACCAGCGGCGAAGCCGCAACATCCTCGTCGGACTGAACTGAGTCCACGCGAGGTGGTATTCGGCGCGAGAGCTCACGGCGGTCGATCTTTCCCCCCGGGGTGACGGGGAGATGTTCAACGAAGCAGACATCTGAGGGGACCATATAGTGTGGAAGACGAGCGCCGAGCTCGGTCTTCACGGTGCGTTCGTCGGCTCCTTCTGTCGGCACGACCCACGCGACCAAGCGCGCTTCTTTCTTGGCGCCTTCATGAAAAACGACCACCCCTTCGGCTACGCCAGCCAAGTTGCGAAGCGCGCTCTCGATCTCCCCAAGCTCGATACGGTATCCGCGCAACTTTACCTGCTCATCAGCGCGTCCGACATAGACGAGCTCTGAGTCTTCATTCGCGAGCACCAGGTCCCCCGTGCGGTATGTGCGGGTGGCACCGAGGGTCCCCAGGTCCTTGGGGAAGGCAGCCTCTGTCTGCTCTGGGCGACGATGATATCCGATCGCGAGCTGTGGGCCACCGAGGACAAGCTCGCCTATCCCGCCACGAGGAGCCGGGTTGCCGCAGGTGTCGACGACCCACGCAAGAGTCCCACCAAGAGGGCGACCGATGGGCACTTCGCCGTGCACTCGTTTCTCCCCCTGCATTCCGTAGGCGAGTGCGGTGATCGTCGTCTCCGTCGGACCATACGCGTTCACCAGCCGGACCTCGGGGTGCGCTTCGCTAAATCGCGCACAGGCCGCTGCGTTGGCGCGTTCTCCGCCGATAATCACAAGGCGTACGACGGCTGGGAGTCTGCCGCCGGAACGCGTCATTTCGGCGACCACCTCGTTGAAGAACGCCGTGGGTAACTGCAGCACCGAGATGCGATGCTCACGTACGCGCTCGAGCAGATGGTCGATGGAGCGAGCACACATTTCGTCGCGTACCACGAGCGCCGCCCCAATAAGCGCCGTTGGCACCACTTCCTCGAACCACACATCAAAGCTCGGAGATGCAAACTGGATCACCGAATCATAGTGCGCCAATCCGTACTTGGTCCGCGCCGCCGCGGCGTGTTGAAGCAACGCGCGCGTCGAAACAACCACTCCCTTAGGAGTGCCGGACGAGCCCGACGTGTAGATGAGATAGAGCGGCGCATCGAGGCCGACCTTCAACGGCTCGAAAAGCGGCTGCTCGTCTCCTCGAGTGGGGATGACGACATAGTCGAATGCATCGCCTGCCCACTGTGGCTCTTCCGCAGACAGCGCGACGAGCCGCGCCCCGGAGTCCTCGAGCATGTGCTCGCGACGATCGCTTGGATAGGTGGGATCGATCGGCAGGTAGACGGCGCCAACGAAAGCGCAGCCCCAAAAAGCGACGACGGTCTCGGCGGACGCACGAGCAGAAACCGCGACCACGTCGCCCGGCTTCACTCCGAGCGAGTGCAAGCGCCGTGAGAAAGCACTCACCGCATCGAGGAGCTCCGCGTAACTCAAACGGAGACCCGTGCTCAGTTCTACGATGGCGGCATTTTGAGGCCGCGCGCTCACGACGGCGCGCAGTCCCTCGGCGAGGGAGGGCGCCTGTGGTCCGGCGGGAACACGGCTCCGGAGCGGCGAACTCTCATCGAGGTCGGCGACGAATACGTTCGAGAGCAAGCGTTCGGGGTGCTCCACGAACTGACGCAGCACGCTCGTCAAACGCTCTGGAAGGGAATCGGCGACGTACTTCGCCACCTTGTCCTCACGGTATTCAACCTTAACGACGATCGGGCGGTCTTCGTCTTCCTTGAGGGCGAGAACGAGCCCCGGCGCGCTCCTGGAGTGGATGGCGAAGGTGCGACCGACCACCGCCTCCCCCAGCAGCTGACGCATCCTCAGCTGCAGCGTGTGGCCTTCGTGGACGATCACCGTGTCCAGGAGGCCGGCTTCGAGGCCGAGCCGCGTCCTAACCTGCGCGAGTGGCACGGTTTCGTGGGGGCGAGTGGCGAGCACTTCCTCCCGGAGCCCGCGAAGCGCGCTCAGGCAATCGGTGTCTGGTTTCAGGCGCACACGAAGTGGGATGGTGTTGATGAGGCAACCCACAACACCCTTTGCGCCGTCCACTGCGAAACGACCCGAGCGCGTTACTCCAACGACGACATCGTCTCTGAACGTGTATCGAGAGATGATCAGGGCCCACGCTAGCTGCACGGCGTTTGCGAAGGTAAAGCCGTGCTCTTTCCCGAGGGCTCGAAGGGCGCCCAAGGTCACGGCGTCCAGGCTCGCGTGTGACTCTACTGTGGTGCCTTGTTCATCTCCGGTATGCGCGAGCGCCCCTGGCGTCGGGGTGGCTTCATCGACGCCTTGAAGCCTCTCCACAAAGTAGTCCACCGCGGCATCTGCGTTTAGCGCGGCGCGCGCGCGAAGGACTTGTACGAGGTCGCCTTCACGTGGCGGCTCATAGGCCGCGCCCTGATCGTAGCGGCGCAACAGGTCACTCATGACCAAGGCGATGGAGCGCCCATCCACGTTGGCGTGGTGGTGCGTCCAGACAAGAATGTCTCCGTCCGGTGCGTTCAGCAGCGTCACGCCTCCGAACCGACGGTCGGTTGGTCTTGGCGCCTCCCGATCGCGTTGAAGAAAGCTCTTGAGCTGAGCGCGTCTTTCGATGGAAACACGCGCCGGAAGCTCATCGGACCCCAAGCTCAACACCCGCTGTCGCGTGCAGGAAGGATCGGAGGTGTCAAAAACTACGCGCAGACCTGGATGACGTTCCAGCACCCAGCGCCAGGCCGCGACCAATCGGTCCCAGTTGAGGCGCTCGTCGCTCTCCATCACCACCTGCTGCAGTTCCATGCCGGGATTCGTTAGCGCATGAAGGCGCATCGCCTCCTGCATGGGCGTGACCGCTGGTGGCTTGGAGGTGTCGTCCTGGTCGCCAAGGGGCGACGTCGCGTCGGTCCTTGGCTCAAGTCTGACGCCGCCCTTCGCCGTTGGTAAATGAACGATCTTCACTTGCCGGCAGTCTTGTCCACTCGCCGGGCGACTGCAACCTTCCGTTCAGCACGAAACTGCGTGGACCACATATTGTCCACTGAACACGGGCGAGCGGCTCAGCCGTCGATACTCGCTCGCTGTCTATGGGCGCTTGATGCGGTTCACGACCTCGGACCAAAACTCCGAT
>JBLHKB010000566.1:0-4583 GCA_047619315.1 Polyangiales bacterium | reverse complement strand
GGCGCTTGCGTGCGGTGACGACGATGGCGCCACCACCCGCCGTGATGGCGGCCTCCCAGACGTCGGAAGCGACAGCGCAATGGAACAAGATGCTGGGCCGACGACCTCATGCATGAGCGACGGCGATTGCCCAGCGGATCTTTTCTGTGAGCAGACGACGTTCACGTGTGGACCAGGAGCCGCACCGGTCTGTTCCGTGGCCACCTGTGAGGGTGGCGTCGCCGCGACCTGTGAAGGGGACATCGTCGTGGATTGTGCCGAGCATGGTGGCAGCTGCAGCAACGACTTTGAGGATGAGAACGGCAACCAGTTTGGCTGGTGTGACTGCGGCATGGTTCCCGACGGGCAACTGACCTGCACCGGCGACCGCACGGGCGTGTTCTGTCTCGATGGTGTCTTCGGACAACGCGCTGAATGCGACATCGGCACCCTCTGTTTGGACGAGAGCGACGGTGTCATGGATTCGGGCTGCTACTGCGACGACATCCCCGATGGTATCTGTCCCGACCCCGGTTGCGTCGACGACCTCGACTGCATGGGATGCACACCAAACTGCGACGGCGCCACGTGTGGTGATAACGGCTGCGGCGGATCGTGCGGATCGTGCGGCCTCGGGCAAGCGTGCTCTTCCGGCAGCTGCGTTTCTGACTGCACACCTCGATGCCGCGGACGCGATTGCGGAAGCGATGGCTGCGGCGGCACCTGCGGAACATGCAGCGGCGGCGACGGTTGCGCGGACGGTTCATGCGTCGGCGAGTGCACCCCCAACTGCTCCGGCCGCTCCTGCGGAAGCAACGGATGCGGAGGCTCCTGCGGAACATGCAGCGGCGGCCAGTTGTGCAATGACAGCGGCGCGTGTGTCGCCGACTGCGTACCAAACTGCTCAGGCCGTGAATGCGGAAGCAACGGTTGTGGCGGCTCCTGTGGAGCGTGCAGCGGTGGCGAGTCCTGCGACGGCGGCTCGTGCATCGGAGAGTCTTGCGGATCCGGCGGAGCTTGTGCATCACCCGCTGTCTGTTCCGGCATCTCAAGTGGTGGCGAACGCTGCTCCTGCATCGGCGACGAGCAGACGTACACATTCGATGGCTCAGCGCTCGACTTCTCTGGAGCGCTCCGGAGCGCTCGGGTGTCGGCGCGTCAGATTTACGACAACGATACGTCCCCGCCACGCAGCAGCGAGACCTCGAACTTCCGGACCAACAGTGATCAGACACTTCGCTTCCTGCATTCATGCGCGGCGAACGTAGAGATCACCCGGACCTTCAGCTATGTCGTAGGTGGATCCGTCCAGACGTGTCGGATTGGACCAGAAACGTACTCCGGTCAGAACTCGTTTACGCTCACGATGCCGAGCGGCGAAGGCAGCGGCTGCAGCGCACCACGGCTTTGATGCACCTGTCGGGGTTCGGCGGTCTCCACGCGCCGAATCACCGGTCTCCTTTTCTCAACGTTCCGTGCTGATCAATCGCAAGCTCGGGTAAGGAACTCCCGGCTGTGTTCGATGGCGTGGGCCATGAAAACGCGGATACGATTGGTGTGTCGCAGGTCATTCAGCGTCAGCAGCCAGAGATCGCGGTTGAAGTGGATCGGGCCAAGACGCTGCAAGCCCGGCGTCGCGTCGCCTTCGACGGTCGGAAGGAAGAAGACTCCAGTGCCGGATTGAACCGCGGCGCGCGCAAGGACAGAGCTTTCATCGATTCGCATGACAACTTCTGCCCCTTGGGCGTTGGCCTTCATCCAACCTTCGATCCCGGCGCTGACTGGCAGGTGAGTGTCAAAGCCCAGCCAAGGATAGGCTTCGTAAGGTGCGTCCGCTCCGATTCGGTTGATGAGATCGACGCTGCCGTAAACAGCGAACCCGATCTTTCCAAGTCGTCGGCCAAAGAGGTTCTCAGGAGGCGCGGAGGTAAGGCGGATGACAACGTCTGCTTCTCGGCGCGTTAGTGAGACTTGGTCCAAGGTGGCGTTCACCGTGAGATCGATTTTCGGATACCGCGCGAGAAACGAATGAAAGACGTCGTGGAAGAGGTGGAAACTCCAGTCGATGATCGACACTCGGAGCGGGCCACTCAGCTGAGCATCTCCGGCGAACACGCGGCTTTCCGCGGCCAAGATTTCAGTCTCCAGACGTTCGGCAACCACGACGAGTTCTGCTCCCGCGGGCGTCGCAAATAGTCCTTCGGGGGTTCGGTCGAAGACACGAACGCCCAACTGCGCTTCGCACTTTCGAATTCGACGTCCGACGGTGGTGTGAGTCACGCCGAGAGAGCGCGCCGCCCCTTGGAGTGTGTGCTCGCGGTCTACCGCCAGGATGTATCGGAGGGTTTCCCAGTTCACCGGTGCATTTCCGCACACCAGGACTGCGCTTACAAGCATGGCGTGATCCTTTATGCACACATAGCTTGAGGTCGAACAAGGAAGCCCATGCGAACCTCAACCTCACAACCACTGCTCTTAGCCATCCTCATCGTCGCGGTCGCGCCCTCCTTTGGCGCGGGACAGCCTTACGTGGATCCCGAAGGTGGCCTGAGACCCTTCGTTGGAACTTCTGCGTTCATGCTCGTGAATCTCGTGCCTAGCGATGACCCCCCGAACTTCGTTCAGCTGAACTTTGGCCTTCGTCTTTCTCCGAACGACACCATCTCCCTCGAGGCCATCACGTGGCAGCACTTCCGCCCACTGGGCATTCAATACTGGCAGTCAGGCGATGCATACCCCGGCAAGGTTCGTGACTTCGGCGTTGGCGTCGCATACCAGCGCTTCCTTTGGCGCGGCGCCTACGCCGCCGTTCACGCGGTGCCCTTTGTGCAGCAATACATCGACGAAGACGGCGACGTCATTCAGACCGGCTTTCAGCTCTTCATGACATTGCGCTTCGGCTACCACTTCAGCGCCTTCAGCGACCTGTTTTTCGTCGAACCCAGTATCGCTTTCACCTCGTGGGTGAACACGAATGTGCCGGCTTCGTTCCAAGAACAAGACAATAGGTGGGGATCGTACTTTTTGTTCGAGCCCGGCCTCCACTTCGGCTTCAACCTTTGAACCTTTAACTGCATCAGTGTGTACAGCTTTGATGGCCTCGACGCGCCACGTGTTGACGTTCGAATGGGCTGCCCTAGGTGGGAGCGCATGACACTTTCCCTTCAGTCCACCCGCACGCTCCACGATGGGCGAGAGTTTCCTACCCTTGGCCTGGGCGTATGGCAGTCACGCGGCGGCGACGAGGTCAACGCTGTGCGCTGGGCGCTTGAAGCGGGCTACCGGCACATCGACACCGCAGCTATCTACCAAAACGAAGAAGGCGTCGGCCAAGCGCTCCGCGAGTCGAAGGTTCCGCGGGAAGAAATCTGGGTCACGACGAAGCTCTGGAACGATGACATTCGGCAGGGCAAAGCGCGCGAGGGGCTTCAAACAAGTCTCGAGAAGCTTGGCCTCGACTACGTCGACCTCTACCTGCTGCACTGGCCCGTGGACGGCCGTATAGCCGCCTGGAATGAGCTGGAAAAGATGCGCGACGAAGGGCTCTGTCGCTCCATCGGCGTGAGCAACTTCATGACGGAGCATATGGACGAGCTCATGAAGAACGGGGCGAAGCCGGTGGTGAACCAGGTCGAGCTGCACCCTTACTTGCAGCAGCGCGATGTCGTCACGCAGTGCGAATCACTCGACATCGCCGTGCAGGGCTGGAGCCCGCTGATTCAGGGCAAGTTCAAGGATGAGCCGCTCTTCGCAGAGATCGGCAAGAAGCATGAACGCTCCGCCGCGCAGGTCGCCATTCGCTGGGGGCTGCAAAAGGGCTTCGTCACGATTCCAAAGTCCACCAACGAAGGACGCATTCGCGCAAACGCCGACGTCTTCGAGTTTGAACTCGAAGACGTCGACATGGTGAGCATCGATGCTCTGGAGCGCGGCGAGCGTTTCGCCGACCCGCGCAACATTACGTTCTAGAACAGCTCTCGAACTTCAAAGCGGGTCTCGGCAAGCACAGCTCCATCGGCAGCGCGCAGCTCAACATCCCAAGCGCCGGTCGCGAGGGCTCGAGTGTAAGCCCAAGTTCGCCAGCGACGCGCGTTCGCCGGGATGGTGAGTTCCACCTGACCATGAGCGCGACCGCTGGGACTGATGAAGACCACGTTGAGATGGGCGTCTGCGTCGGACTCGTTGCGGATGTCGAAGAACGCATAGACGCGGCCATTCTCTTCGAGTTCATCCACATCGAAGCGTTCGCGCGCTTCGATGGGCTCGCGGTTTTCGATGCCGGTGGTCGCGATGATGCGACGCACTTCAATGTCCGCGGCCGCTGCTTCACGTGCGGGAGCGGGCTGTTCAATCGATGGCTGTTCGGTGGCTTCGGCGATCTCTTCGGCGGGCTCGTCGAGGTCGATGGTGTTGCTCACCACCGGGGTCACGCTCTCGTGGGAGCCAGCGGCGACTTCGGGGGTGACCGACGTGGCGTGCTCACCGCTATCACTGCCGCAGCCTCCCAGGGCGAGGGCCAAGAGTGCTGCAACCGCCATCGCGAGTGCATGGGAAGTCATGAGACGAAGATTGAGGGGATTCATGATTGTGTTCTCCATGCCCCT
>JBLHKB010000565.1:0-4587 GCA_047619315.1 Polyangiales bacterium | reverse complement strand
AGATGCTGCTGGGACAACGCCCCTTCGATGGTGCGTCGCCCGTCGACACGATGGACCGCATTCGTGAAGCGAAGCCGCCGCTCCTCGCCGGCCTGGACGATGACTTGACGCGCATCCTCCGCCGTTGCCTCGCTGCGGTGCCCGCTGAACGCTTTGCCTCTGGAAACGAACTGGTGCGCTCACTCATCGAAAGCCGGCACGCCCGCCGGGCCGTCACGACCCAGGACGTGGCGCGTTGGGTACATGAGCGCATCGAGGGGCCCGCCAAACCCCTCGAGCGTCCGCGGACTCGGCCGCTGAGCGAATCCTAGTCGGCGACCCTCGACCTGCTAGGGTAGAGCCGTGAGCACCGTCGCCACTATCTACAGCGATGCCTTCGGCGGCGGCGGAAGCGGCGCTCAGGTCGTCGTCGTCGAAGGCCCCGACGCTGGACGTGCCGCGCGCATCGACGCATCCACCCGCGTCGGCACAGACCCGCTCTGCGCGCTCTCGCTCACCGACGACCGGGTGTCCGGCACGCACCTCTCTCTCCGTCCCGAAGGCGACGGCTTCGAGTGCGTCGACCTCGAGAGCCGCAACGGCACGCTCTACGAAGGGAGCAAGCTCACGCGCGCTTGGCTTCCGCTCGGGGCGACCTTGAAGCTCGGTCGAAGCACGGTGCGGATCGCCCCGATATCGCGAGCCCTTCAAGTCGAGCCGTCGCGCTCGACGCGCTTTGGCCGGCTCGTTGGACGCTCCCTCGCGATGCGTGAGCTCTTCGCGGTGTTGGAGCTCGCGGCGCAGTCCGACGTAAGCGTGCTGACCATCGGCGAAACCGGCACGGGCAAAGAGCTCGTCGCCCGAGCTCTTCACGACGAAGGACCACGACGAGACGGCCCCTTCGTCGCCCTCGATTGCTCAGCGCTCCCTGAGGGCCTCATCGAAAGCGAACTCTTTGGCCACGTAAAAGGCGCCTTCACCGGCGCGACGAGCGACCGGCGCGGCGCATTTCAGCGTGCCTCTGGGGGGACTCTCTTTCTCGACGAGCTTGGAACGATGCCCCTGAATGTTCAGGCTCGTTTGCTCCGCGCCGTCGAAGAAAAACGTGTGCGCCCCGTCGGCTCAGACCGCGAGGTGGAGGTCCACGCGCGAATCGTCGCAGGCTCTCGCGATGCCCTCGCGCCCCTCGTCGCCGACGGACGTTTTCGCGGTGACCTCTTCTACCGACTCTCTGTGTTACGCCTGTCGATCCCGCCTCTTCGCGAGCGACGAGAGGACATTCCACTCCTCGTCGAAGGTCTTCTACGAGACCGTGGCATCCATGGTTCCGGACTCGACCAGCGGGCAGAGCTTCGCGATTTGATGGCACACGACTGGCCCGGCAACGTGCGTGAGCTCCGAAATCTGGTGGATCGCTCACTCGCGCTCTCGCCCGGCGCCGAGTGTTTCGATGACCTTCGTTTCTTCCAAGTAGATGGGCCCGCGCCTCGGCCGGGGACACTCCAGGTGGAGTTGTCCCTTCCCTGGAGCGAGGCGAAGCAGCGCGTCACCGACGTGTTTGAACGTCAGTATCTCTCGGCGCTCTTGGCCGAAACCGACTCGAACCTCTCGGAGGCGGCGCGACGCTCGGGCCTCGATCGAAAGCAAATTCGAATTCTGGCGAAGAAGCACGGGCTCCTGGAGGATTGAGGGCAGCCGGGGCATCGGCGCCCCAGTCCACGGCGGCGAGTGAGGTGAGCGCGCACCACCCTCTCTGAGAACCAAAGCGAATTTCCTTGGCACGTTTCGCGCTCTGTGTGAGGGCATGAAACTCATCGCCGCATCACTCAGTCACATCGGTCGCCGGGCCAACAATGAAGACGCAGCCCTGGTATGTCCCCAACATCGCCTCTTCGTCGTCGCGGACGGAATGGGAGGCTACGAAGGTGGGGAGGTCGCCAGCGCCATCGTCGTCAACAGTGTTTCACGCTTCTTCTCGCTCAACGCCGATGACACGGAGCTGACCTGGCCCCTCGGCATCGACCCGATGCTCTCATTTGTCGGCAACGAACTGCGCACGGCCATCGTGCTGGCGCATCGGGCCGTCGAAGCGAAAGCTCAAGGAAGGCTCGCTCAGATGGGCGCCACCGTGGTCGCGATGGTTCACGAGGGACGTCTGGGCGTCATCGCTCACTTGGGCGACAGCCGGGCCTATCGCCTCCGGCGCGGACTCTTGGAGCGGCTCACGGTGGACCACTCCTACCCGGAGATGCTCCGCGCCGCCGGTATCGAAGATGTCCCTCCCGGCTGCGGACACATCGTCACACGCGCGGTGGGAAAAGCCCACGAAGGCCCGCCGGAGATGACGACCATCGAGATCGAAGACGGCGACCGCTTTTTGCTCTGCAGCGATGGCGTGAGTGATGTCCTCGACGACCTAGAACTGCAGGCGCTTCTTTGCGAGAGCGGAACGCCCCAGGAGCAGTGCGAGCGCATCGCACGAAACGCGTACGGCGCCGGCGGACAAGACAATATTACGGCGCTGGTGCTGCACGCTATCGATGAGGAGTGGAGTGCAACGCTCGCCGGCTAGAGGCAAAGAGGGAGCGTCCCGTTTAGGTACTCTTCGAGGTTCGTGTAGCCGTCCTCGTCTGCGTCCAAGGAGCCGTCGGCGGGATCCTCCGCGTCAAAGCCGAAGCGCGCCTCAAAGCTGTCCGGCATGCCGTCGTGGTCCGCGTCGGCGGGTGGTGTGCCGGCTTCCAACGTCGGCCATCCGCCCACCTCACTGGGGTCGTCGACGAAGCCTCCGGTTCCCGAGGCGAAGGTCGCGATGACGCGCGCGTCGACGGCATCGCGCGGCGCGGCGCCGACGCTTGGAAGCAGGAGGTCGTCCAGGTCCTCGGCGGCGGCGGCTCGGATCGGCGGGAACTCGGCGAACACCGCCTCGTCGTCCGTCCCACCATAAATGGCAGAGTGGCTTTGCTCGGTGTCTTCGCCGGGTCCTTGCCACGGGCGTCGCTCACGGTCCGCCAGAATGACTCCGTCGGGGAACTCGCGACGGTTGCCATCCACAAGCGAGATAGATGTACCCAGGTCCGCGGCGCGCCGGTAGATCGTGAGCACTCCGTCGCGGTAGTAGTTGTTCCGAAACTCCGCGCGGATTGGGTTGGATGTGTTGCCCGTGGCGCCGAAATAGCCGGAGCGCTGGAAGTCGTAGACGAGGTTGCCCACGAACTGGTAATCGCCGGCTTGAACTCGCGGTGCGCGCTCGCTGCCGTGGGCAAAGACGTTGTGATGCGCACTAAAGCGGTGCGTAAGCGGCCCCGTGAGCATCGCCATCGAGTGGCCTCCGTCGCCATGGGTGCTCTGGTTCAAGGGCTCCGCCAAGAGCGTCCACTGCACCGTGGTGTTGTTTGTGGAATCGTAGGTCGAGAACAGCTCATCCACGGACCAACTCAAGGAGCAGTGATCGATGATGACGTCGCTGCTGCCGCCGGAGACACGCAGGGTGTCGGCTTCGCCGCCGGGGCCGGTCCGAATGCGAAGGTGGCGAACGATGACGTGGCTGCCGTGGATGACCATCGTCGCGTGGCCGCCGGATGCGTTGCGAATCTGAATGCCGCCGCCGGGCGCCGTCTGGCCCGCGATGGTGACGTAGTCGCCGTCGATCAAGAGCGTGCTCTCCGTCGCGATGGTGCCTCCGACTCGGAAAACGATGGTGCGAGGCGTAGTTCCGCGGATGGCTTCTCGAAGTGTTCCGGGGCCTTCGTCGTCGAGGCTGGTGACCTCGATGACTTCTCCGCCGCGGCCGCCCTCAGCGTTTGCGCCGAACCCTTCTGCCTCAGGGAATGCGCGCAGGGGCCCGTCGTCGCTGGAGGCGCCGGGCGCGCAGCCCACGGCAGCGTCGCTCGTGGCGCTGTCTCTAATCGCCGCGTCCGGGAGCGCAGCGTCTGCGCTCGCGTCCACCTCAGCGTCGCGCGCAGCGTCCGTGCCGCGGGCATCTTCCGACGCAGCGTCGAGGCTCGCGTCCACCTCGGCGTCCGTGTCCCCGCAAGAAAAGGACATCGCCACCACGACAAACCACGTTGCGCGTTTCACTCGGCCTCCACAAAGCAGGCAAGGGAAGTCGCGCGCATCAGCTCCGCCACCATCGTGGCCACGCGCGGTGACTTCTCCGGCGGGAAGTGCGTGCGGTCCGCCGGGTCGTCACGGAAGCCGGCGTAGAGCCGCACGGTCTCTTCTTCGCCCAGCTCGTTGAACACCTCGTGGCTGTAGGCTTCAAGGTCGAGGAGCTCCACACCGTTGTCGAGAGCGACCTGGCGAACCGCCGGGGCGTAGTTCCCGTGCGTACGGCCATGTTCTCCGTCGCTCCCAAAGGTCATACGGCTCATGGAAGTGATCAAGACCGGCACCGCGCCGGCGGCTCGCGCCTCCGCGATGTACATCTCGAGGTAGTCCCGGTAGGTGCCGACGAAGTCCGGCGCTTCGCCGGCCTCTGTTCGTCGGTCGTCGGTCTTGGAGTCGTTGTGCCCGAACTGGATAAACAGATAGTCGCCAGCCGTGAGCGTGCTTCGGGTTTCGTCGAAGCCTCCTCCTTCGTAAAACGAACGCGAGCTGCTCCCGCTCGAC
>JBLHKB010000564.1:0-4594 GCA_047619315.1 Polyangiales bacterium | reverse complement strand
AAGTGCGCGACGAGTCCACGGAGCGTGGCGAGACGACTCATGGTCGCGGCTCCCGCGTGATCAAGACGTCTTCCACGAAGAGCGCGTCGGGCTTTCGTCGCATGAAGAAGTCGAGGGCGTCCGTGACATGAGCGACAAGCGGCTCGCCCGCCGCGTTGAGCGAGGTGTTCAGGAGCGCCGGCATGCCCCGCTTGCTCGCTGCGTTGAGGAGCCCTTCAAGGGCCCCGCCGGCGCCGACTGTCTGCACGCGGGCGGTCCCGTCGATGTGCGTGCACGCCGCGAGGGCTCGTCGATCGACCACGTTGCATGTGGTCGTCATCGAGGGAGTCATGTCGTTGGGTGCACCGTCCACAAGGGGTCCAGCGGCGGCTTCGAGCATCACTGGAGCGAAGGGCCGGAACGCCTCGCGTCCTTTGATGCGGCGATTGAGCGTATCTCGAAGCGCGGGGTCGTCGGCGCGGGTGAGCAAAGACCGGTGGCCCAACGCGCGGGGGCCCCATTCGGCGCGTCCGCTCACCCAGGCCACGATCTCGCCGGCATGCAAGCGCTCGGCGCACTCGGCGTGGGGGTCGGCGACGCGCTCGGCCTGCAAACCCAGGTGACGGGCGACCTGCATGGCCTTGCTCGGGTCCGCCGCGACACCCAGCCCCGGGACGAACGCGCGCCACGCGCCGGATACGTCGTCGCCTTCGTCGCTGGCCCCGAGTAAGGCCGCACCGAGTGCCCCGCCGGCGTCTCCGGCGGCGGGTTGGACGAAGACACGCTCGAACTCTGTCTCCGCGAGAAGACGCGCGTTGGCACGACAGTTCAGTGCGACGCCCCCGGCGAGGGCGAGATGCCGCGCGCCGCTCCGCTCTTGGGCCTGACGCGCGAGGCGAAGCATGGCTTCTTCGAGGGCGAGCTGCGCGCTGGCCGCGACGTCGGCGAAGCGTTTGTCTTCCGTGTCGTCCAGGTTCCACTCGCGGCCTGGGTCGCGGGGCTTGCCCAGGCGCCGGATAAACTCTGGGCCGAACGCTTTGTCGACGTCCAGGTGGTCCCCGAAGGCGCGCGCATTGAGGGCGAAGGAGCCCGCCTCCATCGGTTTGAGCAACGCGGCCATCTCAGCGGCGAAGCGTGGCTCTCCAAAGGCGGCCAGCCCCATCACTTTGAACTCCCCTTCGTTCACGCGGAACCCCAAGTACGCGGTGATCGCGGCATAGAAGAGCCCCAGGGAATGGGGGTGTCCGAGGGAGGCGACGCGTTTGGGCCGGCCTTCCGCCATCGTCCATATCGCGGTGGTTTCCTCTTCGCCGACGCCGTCGACGGTGAGCGCCACGGCGTCGTCGAAGGGTGCGCACCAAAGAGCGCTGGCGGCGTGGCTCTCGTGGTGGTCGACGAAGTGAACGCTCTTTCGGTCGACTTCGCAGTAGTCGCTGAGCGCATCGAGGACCCACAGCTTTTCGCCGAGCTGACTTCGCAACGCACGTCGGAAGAAACGTGCGCCGCGCGGGAACGCAGAGAGTGAGCCCACCAGGACGCGTTCGAGTTTGCGGTAGGGGTTTTCGTAGAAGACGACTCGGTCGAGCTCGCCGCGCTTGATGCCGCCCAAAGCGAGACAAGCGTCGATGGCGCCGCGCGGGAGCGAGGAGTCGTTCTTGATGCGCGAGAGGCGCTCTTCTTGCTGCGCCGCGAGGATGTGACCATCCACCACGAGCGCCGCCGCCGCGTCGTGGTAGTACGCGCTGATGCCGAGGACGACCGCCATCACTCTCCTTCGCGCCAGCCCGGGCGAGCCTTGCGGATGAAAAGCGAAAGGGGCGCCGACAAAAAATAGAGCGTCCACATCGTCAGGGCGAAGACGGGCGCGGTGAGAATCGCCCCGGCGCGGCGCCACCGAAACCCGCGGTCGCGCCAAGCGACTTGGCGAGACAGGCTCTTGGGGTCCGGGCGTTCGAGGAGCAGCGCACGCGTGTAGGACTCGTGCTGGCGCTCATCGCCAAGAATCGATTCGAGTGCCGTGGCCAAGGCCGTATCTCGGGTTTTGAAGAAACGCACGTGGGCTTCGAACTGTCGGCGGCCCCTTGTCTCGCCGCGCAGCACAAACGCGATAAACGCGTCCTCGCCGAGAGTCCGAAAGAGATGCGCGTGCGCCGGCCGCGGCGCGGCGAGGGGGCCGTCGTCACGGGCAACCTCTGCGCGGCGGACCAAGATGCGCGCGTGACGTGCTTCGTCCTCGGCGTGGCGTAAGAACTTGGCGGCGAGCTCGGGTGACTTCGTCTGGGACGCCGCGCATCGCAGCTCAAGGGCGCTCTCGGCTTCGGCGTCGGCGAAGGCGTACAAGCGCCTCCAGGTCCGGCCGGGGATCCGCCAGCTCAGCGTGTAGAAGAAGTCGGCGAGGGCTCGCATCATGTTCTGTCGGCCGAGTGGGGTGAGGTCACGGGCGACAGATCCCGGCGCCCTGCCACGGCGTGCATTCACCGGTCTCGCAGGGGCGTGCGTCGTCACAGAGCACGAAGCAGTGCCCCGTGCCCCCGGCGACGACATGTCCCTCGGCGCAAGCTGGCGAAGCACTTCGCTCACCTTGGACGCAGCGGAGCAGCGCGTCGCAGTCTTCGCCGTGAGTGGCGATGCACTCCTCGGTGGGCGTGCCAAAGAGATGCGTGCAGACACGCTCGTCACACGCGTCGTGGTCGACGTAGAGCTCGCGTCCTTGGTAGCGGCGATTCCGGCACGCGCGCTCCTCGACGACGGCTTCGTGGCACGCGCACAGTCGGTCGGCGTTCTCATTGGCCTCACGCTCCGCGTTCTCGGCGGCGCGCGCTTCGCTGAAAGCCATCGTGGGTTCCTCAGCGCCCTCGGGCCAGGTGAGCGAGAGCGTTTGGGTGCGGTCGGTCCAGTGGAAGTCGGCGCGCACGGTGGCTCCGGGGCGCAGAGGCGCGATGAAGTCCGAGGCGTCCTTGGTGACGACGCTCAGCGTTTCGCCTTCGCCGCCCTCGAGCAAGGTGATCGCCGTGGGCCGAACCCGCCCGGTGGGGAGACACGTCACACGCAACCACTCACGCACCCGCACGGTTTCGCAACGCGCCGCGCTGGAGCCGACCACTGTTGCCTCCGGCGTGTGGGCCCACTCGTCCGCAGCGGGCAGAATCGAGCGGCCCTCGGGAAAGCCAGGAGCTGGCAAGCGCATCGGTGGGGGCGCCGAAAGAACCTCGGCCACCGCCACGGCGAGAGCTCGCTGTCCCTTGGCGGTCATGTGCAAGTCACCGCGCAAAAACGCGTCGGGCTCCGCGGCCCGGAGTGCGTTCGTGGCATCAAAGCTTCGCGCGCCAAGCTGATGGGCAGAGGCGACGAGATCCGTGAGGAGCACGCGTGTCGGTTCCATGTCGACGGGGGCCACGCCGTACTTTGCCCACTCGGTGTCCGAGACGACCACGTCGAGGGGGAGGGCGACGACGAGCAGCTCCGCGCCGTGTTCTTCGCAGGCCGCCTGGATTTCACGTAGCCGCGTCTCGAGACTCGAGGGGACGCCGACGGCGCTCGCCAGGGAGAGGCCGCGCAAACGCTGTCGCTGGGTTTGGAGCGCGTCGCGGGTCTCGATCACACGCGCGAGCATCGGATCCGCGTCCAACTGACGCAGGATCAGTTCGGCGCGGCGCTCCACCGCACGGCGAATGAGGGCCGACGTCGCGGCGACGCCCCGGCCCTCTTCCGAGTCCAGCTCTTCGACGATATCTCCCGGGTTGCCGCGGGCGACGTCGAGGGTGCGGATCTTGTCGTAGTCATCGCCATATTCGAAGAGCTCCAGCAGCGGTGCCGCCAGGCGCGCGTCGACAGCGTCGTCTGCGGCGCGAGTCGCCTGCCCGATGCGCATGCGGCTGAGCCGCAGTTCCTCCGCCTCCGCCGCCGCTGCGGTGATTGCGTCCTCGCGCGATGCTTCGGCCACCGCGGAGGTTGCGACGAGGTCTTCCCAACCTCCTTCGGACGCGACGGCGTCGGGGGCCGGCGCGTCTTCGTTGAGGAGGCGACGAAGCGCATAGAAGGCGTGAGACCGCCGGTATAGCAGTTCGCGACCAGGGAACGAGGTGATCGTCTCCGGCGCGAGTTCGGTGCGCACGGCCCATCCATCCCACACGGCGTGACGTGCCCTGTTGGGTCGCGTGTCCTCGAAGAAGTCGTTCGACATGTTCACGACGTAGACCACCGTACGTATGTCGCGCACCGCCATCAGCTCTTCGGCGACGGCGGTGTACTCCTGGGGGCCGTAGGTCGGGACCCCGCCGTTGATCACGGGTCGGCCTGTGAGCTCCGCAAGCTGCGCCGCCATCGTCTCATCGTCGTTGACGCCGAGACCAAACACCTGCGAGTCGCCCACGACAAGGATCTCGTCGGCTCTCCCATCGGGCCAGTCCTCGCCGCGGTATCCAGCGCTGTTGACCTGGATGTCGTTGACCGGATTGTCCTGAAAGCCAAAGCGCATCGTCGCGCCAGGCCGAAGTCGAACGCCCAGCTCTGCGTCCGCTTGATAGAAGTTCACGTGGGGGAAGGCGCCGTCGTCGCGCATCCAAAACACGCCCTCGGCGATGAGGACTCCCGCCATCAGACCAAGCACCACGCC
>JBLHKB010000563.1:0-4611 GCA_047619315.1 Polyangiales bacterium | reverse complement strand
TTGGTGAGGCCCGCCGACAAAAACACCAATGGCGCAAAGGTCGCCGCACTCGTTGTGGACACCATCCACGCGCTCAAAGCGCTGACGAGGCCAGCGGCTTTCATCATTCCTAGAATCCCGAAGTAGAACGGGAACTGCAGGATGATCGCGCCCGCCCCCCGTGCGCCGTCCGCGATGGCAGCCACGTAGTGTTTGATGCTTCCCTGGAGCAAAATCCCCGTGAAGAGGAAGAGGAAGTTCATGAGGTTGACGTCGAAGGCGCTCTCTCCGCTCATCCACGCGCTCACCACCGCCACGAGACCGCCGACCCCGGCCAAGTAGGCAGTCCATTTATCGCGGGAGGTGCTTGCGTCGCGTTGCTCCACATCATCCGGGAGGTGCGAGGGGAGCTGGAAATCCGCAGGGTCCTTTGGAACGAGAAGCATCATGAGGAGCGGCAGACCGATCACCAGGCCCCCGGTCACGACGAAGTTGAGGGTGCCAAAAACGGTTCCACTTACAGGAATCACCCCGCCGACTCCTTCGGCGAAGTGGCCAGCTTCGGCGACCTTCAGGGGCGCCGAGCCACTGAGACCCCCATGCCAAACCGCCATGCCTGTGTAGGCCGCCGCCCCGAGCAGAGGGTAGTGAATGCGTGTCCCAACAGACTTTGCGTGACGCCCGACTTCACGCGCAAGGAAAGCGCCGACAATGGCTCCGAGCCCCCAGTGGACCACAGCCGCTGCGCACGAAATGAACGCGACCAATGCCGTGGCTTGGGCGGTGTTCTTCGGAATGCGTGCCAGGCGACGCACCATCCGCTGAACCGGTGGACTCAGCGCGAGCGCATGACCCGTGACGAGCACAAGACACATCTGAAGGGCAAATCCAAGAAGTGGCGGAGACGCGAAACCGTCCATCCATGCGCCGACTACTTCCGTGCCAGAGAGCGTCTTTAGCGATGCACCACCCACGAGGACCGTAATCCCCAGAGCGAGAACAAAGGGGTCGGGCAGGTAGCGTTCGCCAACACGGCTCAGCGCTGCACCCAAACGTGCGATCATCGATCGAGCAGTCGATGTAGCTGAGAAACGACCTCTGCTGGATCACTGCCCAGTTCATGCGCGCGGTTGGCATGAGCCCCTTTGAAGAGAAGCTCGCCTCGGTGGTAGGCCGCCTTCGAGTCGGTGAACTTCAACCCATGGGCGGTGGAGATGACCACGACACGTTCACCGTCTGTGATCGTTTTCTTCGCCACAAGCTTCTCCAAGCACGCCAGCGCAACTCCGGTGTGTGGACAATTGAACATCCCGGTTAGGTCCGCCCGTGCACTCGCATCGGCGAGCTCCGCTTCCGTCGCATGTTCGACCAAGCCACGACAGGTGAGCAGCGCGCGGACTGCCTTCGGGAGCGAAACCGGGTTACCAATTCGAATGGCGGAAGCGAGGGTTTCCTCCGCTTCGAGAGGCACAAAGTCACTCTCTTCAAGGTCGCGACCTTCGGCGAGCGCACGCTGATATGCTCGATACAGCGGGTTTGCCTTCGCCGCTTGGCAGCACACCAGGCGCGGCAAGCGATCGATGAGACCCATCTCCTTCATCTCCACGAAGCCCTTCGCGATGGCAGAGACGTTCCCAAGATTGCCTCCGGGCACCAGAACCCAGTCCGGAACGTGCCAATCGAACTGCTGGGCAATCTCCATGGCGATGGTCTTCTGGCCCTCGATTCGCAGACTGTTCATCGAGTTCGCCAAATAGATAGTTGGGTCCTCGGTCAGCGCCTGAACGACCCGCATGCATCCGTCGAAGTCGGTGTCGAGAGCGCAGACTTTCGCGCCATTGGCGATGGGCTGCACCAACTGGGCGGCGGTGATCTTGCCTTTGGGGAGAAGCACCAAAACGGGAATCCCAGCCGCGGCTCCATAGGCCGCGAGCGCCGCAGACGTATCCCCTGTCGAAGCGCAGGCTACGGCACGAATATTCTTCCCATCAGCGATCATTTGTTTCACGGACGAGACGAGGACCGTCATTCCCAGGTCCTTGAACGACCCGGTATGGCTTGTTCCGCATTGCTTGACCCAAAGGTCGCTTAGGCCGAGGTGCTCTTTGCCATATCTCTCTGCCCAGAAGAGATTCGTATTTCCCTCATAGAGTGAGACCACGTTCTCCGCCGCGACATGCGGTTGAACCCACTCTTTTTTGCTCCACACGCCACTGCCATAGGGCCAAGCGCTCCGTCCAACTCGGGAATCGATGAGTGAGCGCCACTCGTCGGGGGTCCGCTCTCGGAGCGCGTCCATATCATGAACCACCTCGAGCAACGCGCCGGTGCTGGAACGGTAGACAATGTCCGAAAGCGGATAGCGTTCGTTGGGGTCAGTAACACTCTGGAACCACGCGCGAAAAGACATGGCAGCGAGGCTAGTCCCGACAGCGCTCCTTGGCCATGGCGGAGCAAAGCCAGCACTTGTCTTGCGACGCGCCGCTGTGACTGCTAGCGCTAGAGCATGGCTATCGCCCGACTCTTTCTCGTCCTCTCGATCGGGCTATTCGCATGCGCAGACCCAGAGCCACCGCCCCCAGCGCCACTCAACAACCGAAGCCCAGGCAACTTTGGCAACAGTGTCGGCGCGAGACGTGATTCGGGCCCCGCGATAGATGCTCCTGGTTTCGACGGCGCTATCGATGCCTCTTCGATGAGTGGCTGCATCCCCATCGCCGAAGGCGATGCTATCAATCGGGCACTCGTCCGCCGTGGAAGCGAAGACATTGCATTCCCAGTGCTCTCCGCAGCCGCTTTCTACAACGAAGTCCCATGCAGCAGCGAGTCACGGGAGCTCATCTTCGCGCTCTACTCAAACCCCACGTGCGACCTTCGCATCGCCCCGTACCTCGTCGTGCTCATCGACGCTCAAGACATTGGCGCCGTGATCCCCGTCGGCGCCCCACTGAGCGTGACGTTTAGTCCGGCGCTTGAGGTCTACTTTGTGCAGCCAGGTTCCCCGTCCTCCATCGCATTTCAAAACTGCCTCGATTCCGACGCGACCATCAACTTTACGAGTCTCGAAACCGTATCCGGCGAAGAAACATTTGAGCTCTCGGGCACTCTCATCAACTGCGTGAGCGGCGATAGCGTGTTCATTGACGCGTCGTTCTCGGTCCCGTTGGAACAACCCTTCGAGAGCGCCTGCCTGTAGTGCGCGGAGTCATGCTCACTCTGTCCGGGCCACTAGCTAAGCTAGTACTAGTCCGCGAGGAGCGTGCCTTGAATCCGCGTGCCGGTTCCCATCGTCACTCGGCGCGGCTGTGAATCCTGGTCTTCTTCTCCAGCAAGAAGCGTCGTTCCAGCCCGGGTCTCCATACGTGTAGCCGATGGCTCTGTATCGATGGGAGCGACCATGTTCACGACCACAGGCGCCGTTGCCCTCATCGATGCAGCCGCCACCATGGTCGAAGGAGCCTCCCTCCCCGTCATGCCTGGAGCATTCCTTCCCCACTGGCTTCTCGGAGGCAGCCCGACGGGCGCCGTCTCTGGAATAATTTGAGGTGTCGCCTGGGGCACTTGTGGTGCTGTTCTCTCAAGATCCGTTGCCGATGGCGACAGTGTCGGGTTGACGTTTGCCTCATTTTCAGTGTCCACGACGGGAATCAACTCAGCAGGTGACGCAACCGCAGTCGCATCCTTCGTCGCGAGTATCATCACAAGACCGCTCAACAAGACAACGGCTACAGCCGCGACAGCAAGCAAATGACGCTTTGAACGGGCGCCTTCAGGTGAAGCGACATCAGGCTCCAAGTCAGCTGTTGCGATGGGGAAATCCATTGAAACGCCCAGCGGAACGTCGCCACTTAGCGGCGCAGCATCGATTGTACTCTCACGTGTTGGCGTAGTCCGGCTGACCAGGGAAATCGACCCGCTCCCAGTCCCGGTCATCGTAGCGCGGTCCACGTTTCGTTGGGGAATCGTTCCGACGAGCGCCGCGATGTCGGCGGCCTCAACCGCGGAAGCCGACGGGACCGCTCCACGTAAAGCGCGCGCAAAGTCTCGAGACGTCGCGTAGCGATCTTCCGCCAACGGGGAGAGCGCCTTTAGCAACACCGCGTCGAGCTCCGGCGGTATCCCATCCACATGTTCACTCGGGGGAACGATACGAGGGGCGCGGACTTCGTTCAGCAGCGCCATGTCGCGCTTTGCGCTGAACACGCGGCGCCCGACCAGCAATTCCCACATCACCAACGCCAGCGAGTAGACATCGGTCCGTACATCAAGGTCAGCACCCTGTGCTTGCTCCGGAGACATGTATCGCAATTTTCCCTTAAGCGACTCTGCCGTGTCCTCCGTGCGAAGGGAGGACTTTGCAATTCCAAAGTCCACGACCTTAATGTGACCGCGACGGGAGAGGAGAACATTACCGGGAGACACGTCTCGGTGGACGACGCCGAGGCTATCCCCTTTGGCATCCAACGCAGTGTGAGCGGCCTGCAGCGCCTCTGCGACCTTTATGCCGATGTGCGTCACAAGGCGGAAGTCACCACCCCCCTCTTGCTTCCGCATGACACGCGACCACTCCGAAAGAGAGCACCCATCGATGTACTCCATCGCCAGGAAGCAGCGGCCGTCGGCGAGCTCGCC
>JBLHKB010000562.1:0-4621 GCA_047619315.1 Polyangiales bacterium | reverse complement strand
CGCCGAGACGCATCGCGAAGGAATCGTCAAAGCCACCCGAGGGCTTCCTTTGGCGCTCGTACTCGCGGGTGAGCGTCATCGCCAAAGCGAAGAAGCCATCGGCGTCACGGAGACCGAGGACTTCGTCGCGGAGCTAGTTCGGGACCTTATCGGAGACACGCCCTCCTTGGACCACCGACGAGCACTCTACACATCGGCCATCGTTCCGCTTTCGCCGGCGCGGCTCTTGTCCATCGTCAAGGCTGAGGAGAGCGAGTCGATTTACGATTGGGTACGCGCGCAGCCGTACATCGAAAACACCCGCGACGGTCTGACACCGCATGCGTGGGTGCGGGAGACTCTTTACTCGGACCTCGCACGACGACGTCCAGAGCTACTGCGGGAGCTGGCGAGCGCCGCGGCTGAAGCTCTCATCGATGAGATGGACATCGGCGACATCGATTCAATGCGCCGCGCGTACATCGAAGCCCTCCGCACTCGACGCGACATTCCGCTCATCGCGGAGACCTTCGCCCTTGAAGATGTCCACCGAACCTCCTTGCACGCTGCCACCGAAGCCCACTGGGACCTTTTGCGTGATTCCGTGGAGCGCCATGAAGGGCCCGACGCCCGAGCGAGTCTTGATGCCGTCATTCTCGCACAGCCCGACAAGCTCTTCGTCACCTACGACGGCACCGACGCGCCTCTCGCTTTCATCGCCGACATCACCCTCAGCGAAGAGCCTCGTCTCACCTCGTTCGATCCCGTGACGGACGCCCTCTACGCCATCAGCGACGCCCGTCCGGAGTGGCGGGACGAGGGCGTGAGCGCGTTCCGCTGGTTTATGGGGCTCGATGACCACCAAGAGTTGGGCCTCGGGCTGTCGTCATCGATGTTGTCCGGCCCCGTCATCACCGCGCTCCTCGGCTCGCCGGTAAAACGCAGGGTCCTCTTCGCCATGGAGCGTCCGGAACGCTTTCTTCTCCTGGCGCCGATGATGCACATCACCCGCATCGATACACCGGACGTCTTCCTCGGAGACAAGCGCATTGGCTTCTACCTCCTGGACCTGGCTCGATATTCGGAAGGCTGGCGGGACAGCGCCCAGCTTCCGCTGCTTGTCCACCGCGGCACCATTCGGCATTTCACCGGAATGCTCCCCATGCGCCCAGCGCTGGAACGCGATGCCTTCGGGGCGGCCGTTCAAGATGCCCTGTCGTCGTTCCATCGAAGCGCGGTCCTCGCTCAGAACCCATTGCTTGAAAGTCACCTCGTCGGCGTCGAGAACCGATGCGAGGACCTACGCACCTGCCTGAGGACGGTCGTCTCCGAGCTAGCGCTGATCCCCGGCTACGATGAGCTGATGGCGGCCATCGAACGCACCCATTTGCGACCGGCGGTCAAACAGCGGGCGGCAGCCGCCGAGCTCGGCGTTCCTTTTGGCACCTACCGTCATCGTCTTCGAAAAGCGGTGGAAATCCTCAGCGAGGAGCTCTGGACGCGCGAGCAGTCCAGGCGCTAGCCAAACCGCCCAAAACAGCGGGCGCCTCGCCTTGGACACCGAATGGACACCGTTTGAGCGCAAGTCTGTTCGCGGCGTTCGGCACACTCGGCGAGTGCAAAAGTCTCACCTGGTCGCTCTTCTTGTCGCTGCACTCGTGCCAGCCTGCACGCTCGTGGCCGGCGACTATACGCTCGTCGACGGAAGCCCCGATGCCTCCCCGGGCGATGTAGGCGGGGACACCTCCACGCCGCTGGCGTGCGACGCGGTCGTCGATTGTCCCGTCGTACCGAGCGGGACCGTCGACTGCATCGGCGGACGTTGCGAGCTGAGCTGTGCAGGCCAACGCCAAAACTGCGACGGCGATTACGCGACGGGCTGTGAGACGCCCACCGATTCAGACCTCGGCCACTGCGGCGGCTGTGGCGAAGTGTGCGACTTCGACGGTGCCAGCGAATCTTGCGTTGATGGCGAATGCGTCTTCGACGCATGCAACGACGGCCGTGAGGACTGCGAGAACGGTCTCATCGACGGCTGCGAGGCAAACCTAGGAGCGCCTACTTCTTGTGGAAGCTGCACGCCCTGCCCGTCCGAGACGCCGCTGTGCAATGAACGTGGCCCCGACGATTTTGAATGTGTACTCAACTGCCCCGACACCGTCTGTGACGGCAGCTGCGTCGACACGGCATCGAGCGCAGGCCACTGCGGCATGTGCGGCGACGCCTGCCCCATGGCGGCGCGTGCACAGCCCACGTGCGAAGCGAGCACCTGCGGCTTTCGATGCGACGAGGATTTTGCGGACTGCAACATGAACGGCAGCGACGGCTGCGAAGCCGATCTACGCATCGACCCCGCGCACTGCGGCGAATGTGGCGATGCATGCGAAGGCGCCAGCGCGCTGTGGGCGTGCACGGACCGGTCCTGCGAAGTCCTAGGCTGCCAAAGCTCTGACTTTGTCGACTGCAACGGAGTCGATGCCGACGGATGCGAGGTGTCGATTCAGACTGACTCTTCCCACTGCGGGGGCTGCAACATCTCCTGTGATGGAGTCTGCGAAGACGGCTTCTGCGACCCCGTCGAGGAGGTCTCGAGCTCGAGCGAAGTCACCTGCGCCCGCCGCCGATCCGGCGCGGTGCTTTGCTGGGGTCTTGGCGATCGCCGGCAAACAGGAACGGGTGAAGCGTCACCGAGCCCATTTCCCTCGGTGGTGATGTTTGACGGAGCTCCTCTACTTGCCAGCGATGTTAAGACCGGCCGTGGGCATGCATGCGCCATCGACCTCGGTGGCCACGTGGTGTGCTGGGGCAGTGGAACCTACGGCGAGATTGGGGTGGGCCAAGGTAACTTCAATGCGAGCCAAGTCGTCGGCGACGACACCTTTGACGCACGCACGTTTGTGTCGGTGGCCCTCGGGTCGTTTCAGAGCTGCGCTCTTGATGACGAAGGTGAGGTTTGGTGCTTGGGTCGAAACGACGGCGGTGAGCTGGGGACGACACCTTCCAGTGCCGTCGTGGAACCCACGCGTGTTCCTGGAATCACCGGCGCCACGCAGCTCACATACGGCTCCGACCACGGCTGCGTTCTTCTTACGGGTGGAACCGTCTCGTGTTGGGGCCGCAATCGCTTTGGTGGCGTCGGTCATGGTGCTGTCGGAAGCTTCGTGCCTTCGGGCGACGTGGGCGTCAGCAATGTCCGCGAAGTCGCCACAGGCGATTATCATACCTGCGCCGTCGACGACACGGGCGCTCTCTACTGCTGGGGGCGCAACAGTGGTTATCAACTTGGGAACACCGGCCCCGACACGAATACACCCAACATGATCCCCTCGATCATGAATATTGAGGGACTCAGCGGTGGCAACGAACACACCTGCGGGCACATCGACGGCGAGCCTCGCTGCTGGGGTCGCCGAAACAGCGGAGCCCTCGGCGACGGTAGCGTTGGAGTCGCGACGCCGACACCCACCGCAGCCCAGGGCATCGCGGGGGACGCGAGAGTCTTCGCCGGAACTGGAGGCAGCTGCGCCATCGAGGAAGGTCGGCTCTCGTGCTGGGGCAGCAACCTCAATGGTGTTCTCGGCGTGGATGACACGGCGGTTCCACCACCGGGCACCAACATCGCAGGTCTGACCAGTATCACCGCACTCAGCACCAGCAGCGATTCCTCGGATCGTTCCCCCCACGGGTGTGCCATCGCCGCCGGCGCCGCGTACTGCTGGGGCGCCGGGGCCTACGGTCAGACCGGAGCGGGGACGACGGTGACCAACATCCCACGGCCGCTCATAACGCTCTTGAACGTCACAAGCGTTCATACGGTGGGGCTAGGTTCCATCGTCGTCGCCGGCGCTCAGGCCTACGCCTTCGGCGCGAACACGAGCGGACGTCTCGGAGACGGCTCGACGTCGCGCGTCAACGCCCCGACGCTCGTCGACCTCGCGGGTGACGAAGACGAAGCGGTCCTCGGAAGTGCGCACGGCTGCGCACGCCAAGGAGGCAGCGTCTATTGCTGGGGCTCCGACGCCTTCGGCCAGCTTGGCCGCGGCGTGGACGTCGGCGGGGATCTCTCACCGGGCGAACCCGTGGCAGACATCAGCGACGCGACTTCCCTGGTGAGCGGCAGTGACTTCGCGTGCGTGCTTCGCGCCAGCGGCGACGTCGCGTGCTGGGGTCGCAACGACGACCAGCAACTTGGAGGCGCCGGCGCGAACGCCAACGCACCACGCGTCCTCGCCCTCGGGTCCATTCTCGCTCTCTCCGCCGGACATCGTCACGCGTGCGCGATCGTCGGCGCTTCTTTGCCAGGTCAGGTGTACTGCTGGGGCGCAAACGACGAAGGCCAATCGGGCCAAGTCGCCAGCCCGAGCGCGGACCCCCTCGCCGTCACAGGACTGAGTGACGCCATCGATGTTGTCGCGTATGGCCGGCACTCTTGCGCGGTTCGCGTGGACGGCAGCGTCTGGTGTTGGGGCAGCAACGCGGACTACCAGTTCGGCGATGGTACGAACGTCAGCTCTCGCACTCCGGTGGAGGCCCTCGGCATCACGGACGCCATAAGACTTGGCGAAGGGGGCGGGGGAACCGGTGTTTCCTCCGTGAACACTTGCGCCGTCCGGGAAAGTGGCGACGCGACATGTTGGGGTGG
>JBLHKB010000561.1:0-4626 GCA_047619315.1 Polyangiales bacterium | reverse complement strand
GACGACGATTCCAGGCAGCACCTCTTGGTCGCGTGCGGGGGAGTTCCGTCGCACTCGAGTGTCCGCCTCCATCGCGTCGCGGAGGGCGCGCACGTCGTCTTGGGCGCCGTCGGGTAAGTTGAGCTCGTTTTCGATCTCGCGGAGGAGAGAGCCGCCTTCGAGGACGTCTCCTTCGTCTTCGTCGTCGTCGTCACGCCCACCGAGGATGCCGGTGCCGAAGTCTATGGGCACGATGCTGCGGCGCTGCTCCGCGGGGAGCTCCAAGAGTAATTCGGGGTCCTCGAGGAAACCAAGGCTGCCGTTCGTAATGTTCTCTTCGAGGTCCGTCACCTCGCCGATGGAGGCAGGGTCGATGCCTCGAAGGATGATGCTCTCTCGGTTGCTGGCGCTGGTGGCCATGACTTCACCCTGCAAATAGGGCGTCGCTGCATACACTCCGTCGATCTCGCGGACCGATTCGAGGACCGGGAGCCAGCCTTCGAAGGCGCGCTGTTGGGAGTCGTCCACCACGACATGAGCGTGGTTGCCGAGGATCTTTTGCTGCAAGTCATCGCGGAAGCCGCCCATGACGCTCAGCACGGAGGTCAGCATGCAGCTGCTGACGCTGACGGCGAGGATCGAGAGGCTCGCGATGGTCGCGAGGAAGCCGCTCTTCTTGCTGCGAAGATGCCGCGCGGCGACGAGGAGATGAAAGTCCACGCGCTCGAAAGCGAACATGATGAGGGGGACGACGCGTGCTGCGATGCGGACGGCGAGGAGCGTCGTGATGCTCAAGCGGATGATGGGGCCTTGGAGTTCAGCCATCTCGCTCGTGGCGACGTCGAGGGTGTAGGTCTGCAGGGCAAAGACGAAGAACGCGACGACGGCGATATCCGCGACGGCCCAGAAGACGACGCGGAAGGTCTTCGGCAACAGGAACCAACAGGAGACGGCGAGCATCAGCCACACGAGTCGCGCGAAGGCCGCGGTGACGCCGAGGCCGTAGACGGCGATGCGCTCTGTTTCGCTCAACGCGAGCATGCTCTCCTCGATGGAATAGGAGAAGGCGAAGCCCGACTCGATGGAGCGTGCGGCGCCGAACCACAAGAGCGTGTGGATCCCAGCCATCAGAGGTGGAGCGAGGACGGATGCCCACGCGAAGGCGCCGACGCGCCACTGACCGCGTGTTCCAGGCTGAAGTCCTTTGGCCCGACGTCGCACGTAGAACGCGAGGGCGAGGACAAAGGCGTACCCGCCGGCGAGGGCGAGCATGTAGTTCTGGAGTATACCCAGCTGATCGGCTTGGGGAGCCAACGTCGACCAGATCGCCAGCGGGCCCAGCGTCGCAGCGAGGCTCGCGGCGCTGGCCATGAAGAGAAGCACCGGTGCGGGCCCCACGGACGTTCGCGCGTGGGAAAACGCCGGGGATTCTCTCTGAGAGGACTTGGCCATGCGCGGAGCCGCTACTCCGCTTCTGCGCGAAGCAGGGGGAAGAGCAGCACGTCGCGAATCGAGGGCTGATTGGTCAGCATCATGACGACTCGGTCGATGCCCATTCCGAACCCGCCCGCCGAGGGCATGCCGTGGCTAAGGGCGCGGATGTAGTCTTCGTCGAAGTCCATGGCTTCGTCATCACCGCTGGCGCGGTTTTCGAGCTGCCCATGGAATCGCTCCGCTTGGTCGTCTGGATCGTTGAGCTCGCTGAAGGCGTTCGCGATCTCGCGGCCCTCCACGAAGAGCTCGAAGCGGTCGACGAAGCGTCCGTCCTCGTCGTTCTTGCGGGCAAGGGGCGACACCTCGAAGGGGTACTCGGTGACGAACACGGGCACAGACTGCTCCCCGTTTGGCGTCCGGTAGAGCTTCGTCAGATGAGGTTCGCAGAACACCTCGTACATCGAGAAGATACGCTCCCCCTGGTTCTTGGACTTGGCCAGAAGCTTCTTGTCGAAGTGTTCCAGCTTGTCGCTGACGCTCTCGATAAAGGCGAGGGTCTTTGCTTCGTCGTCGAGGGTCTTGAGGGGAAGCTCCATTTCAAGATGCGTTGCGCCGTCCACGATGGCTTGACGCATAGTGACGACCTTCCATTCCGCTTGGAGGTCGAAGGAGCGCTCTTTGCACAGCTCTGGATGCGCTTCTTGAACCACGGCGTCGATATGACGGAGCATCAACACGGTCTGTTCACGCACCTCGATATCCGTGGCGTAGGCCATGTAGTACTCGAGCATGCTGAACTCGGGATTGTGACGCGTGCTGATGCCTTCATTGCGAAAGCAGCGAGCGATTTCGTACACGCGGTCGAACCCGCCCACGACGAGACGCTTGAGGTAGAGCTCCGGCGCGATGCGCAAGAAGAGGCTCATATCGAGGGCGTTGTGGTGCGTGTTGAACGGACGCGCGGTGGCTCCGCCACGAACGGAATGCAGCGTCGGAGTTTCTACTTCGAGAAAATCGCGCTGATCCAAGAAGCTCCGGATCGTCCGAATGATGAGTCCCCGCGCCCGAAAGATGGCCGCGACATCGGGGTTGGCGAAGAGATCGACGTAGCGCTCGCGGTAGCGCTTTTCGACGTCTTTGAGGCCGTGATATTTCCCGGGTGGAGGGAGCATCGCCTTTGAAAGATGCTCGTAGCTGCGAGCGCTCAGAGCGAGGGCGCCGGTTCGCGTTCGGACAAGTGGTCCGCGAACGAGCACGTGGTCCGCGAGGTCGACGGCGGCGAGCTGCGCGGCGTCGTTTTCGGGGAGCTTGTCTTTTCGAACGAGCGTCTGCGCGTCGCCGTGGGGCGTGCGAATCACCAGGAAGGGGCCACGCTTGGCGATGACGCGGCCGTAGAGAGAGAACGTGGTCTCTTCGCCGGTGAGCTCGCCTTCTTCGGGGAGCTCGGCGCGATCTTCGTCGGTACCAAGCGCCAAGGCGACGACGGCTTTGCGGCCCTCGCGCTCTTCGTCGTTGGGACGAAACGCGTTGGGGAAGGGCTCGGTTCCAGCAGCGCTGAGTGCTTCACTCTTCGCTGCCCGTGCTTGTCGAAGGTCGTTTTCGCTCGCCACGTTATTTTCCCGCTTCTTTCTTCTTTTTGTCTTCTTCGCGCTTGTCGGCGCTCATCATCAGGTAGGTCTCGATGAAGGAATCGAGGTCACCGTCGAGCACCGCGTCGGCGTTGGTGACTTTGTGCTTCGTGCGCTCGTCCTTCACCATCTGAGACGGGTGAATGGTGTAGCTGCGCATGCTGCTGCCAAACGAGATGCTGCCCATGTTGCTCATGAACGCGTCTTCGAAGGCGGCCTCGCGGTCCCGGCGTTCTTTCTCGTAGAGAAAACCACGCACCATCTTCATCGCCTGGTCGCGGTTCTGATGTTGGGAGCGCTCTTGCTCGCAGCGCACGACGTAGCCGGTGGGGAGATGCTTGATGCGAACGGCAGACTCTGTCCGGTTGACGTGCTGTCCGCCGGCGCCGCCGGAACGCATCGTGGTGATTTCGAGGTCCTCGGGACGAACCTCAATTTCGATGGTGTCATCGAGGTCCGGGACGACGTTCACGCCGACGAATGAGGTCTCTCGGCGGCCGCTGAACTTGGAGATTCGCACGAGGCGGTGGACGCCATGTTCGGCGCGGAGAAACCCGTACGCGTACTCGCCTTTGACGAGCATCGAAGCGCTGGCGATGCCGGCGACGTCACCCTCGTTGCGTTCGAGGAGCTCGGTCTTGAACCCCTTCTTGTTGCACCACCGCGTGAACATTCGGAGGAGCATCTCCGCCCAGTCTTGGGCGTCGGAGCCGCCGGCTCCTGAGTTGATGCTCAAGATGCAGTTGTGGTCGTCGTCGTCCGTGAGCATCCGCTTGAGCTCGAGGGCGCGGACGCCATCGACGAGCTCCGGGATCTGCTCCATGAGTTCGCCGAGGGACTCCTCGTCGCCTTCGGCCATGTCCATCAGCTCTAACAAGCCGCGGACATCACTCTCGAGTCGCGTGAAGTTCTTCACGACGTTGTCGGACTGAGCGCGCTTGCGCATCAGCTTTTCGGCTTCTTTGGGGTCGTCCCAGAAGCCTTCCTGTGCGCTCAGATTAGTAAGCCGGTCGACTTCGTGCTGCAATCCAGCAACGTCAAAGATACCTCCCCAGCGCCGCGAGGCGCTGAGTAAGGTCCGCAAGCGTTGTGCGGCTCTCACCAATGAGCATAGTCATGTTCGAAGTCTCCAGGCGGTCCGAGCGTTGCTGGACCGGGAGGGTGAGCTACCGCGGCCTGCCCACCGAGTCAACGCCGGCTTCCTTGGCTTCAGAACTCGAAGCGGCCGACGGCCATGGCGCCACCTTCCGTCGGCGCGATTCCCACACGCGTCGTCGAAGGGTTGCTGCTGCGATGTCGCGCGATGTCGGCGATGATAAATGACACTCCGACGAGAGTGAGCGCTCCACCGGCTACGTAGAGACCCGTCGCTACGCGTCGCTTCCGGGTGAAGTCGTCGTGGATGCGAAGGTAGGTGTCGTCGTCTGGCGCGATTCGACGGTCTGAGTACTTGAGGAGAATGGTGTCAGAGTCCTCGGAGGCTGAGATGGTGGGCGCAGCGCCGCTCCCCAGAGTGGCGGCACCCACGACGGTGATAGCGATGCCCGCCCAGAGCAGTCCACGTGTGGGTGGAAGCGCTGGCTGG
>JBLHKB010000560.1:0-4629 GCA_047619315.1 Polyangiales bacterium | reverse complement strand
TGGTGAAGCGATGCCAAAGAAGTGCGTCGTCGGTGAACGCTTCCTTGTAGCCATCTGCGCGCAGAGTGGCGGGATGACGCTCGGTGTCGGGACCCGCCTCGAGCAAGAGAACGTTCTTCCCATCGCGGCAAGCCTCCGCGGCGACGATGCAACCTGCGCTGCCGCCGCCAACGACGATGAGCTCGTAGTGTGTGCTGACTCCAGCTGCGGTGGACGGGCTCAACGGAAACGGCTCGTGGCGCCTCGCAGCAAATCAGCTGCGCCGGCGAGTTTCCCGCGGAGGCCGGACCCGTAGATGACGCGAATCACACCCTTGGCGACATCGTAGTCACCCTTGCCCACGGGGAAGATCTTGGCGGGGAGATGCAGAGCGATGCGGTCTTCGAGGACAGCTTTTTGATTGGTGCAGGCGCGAAGTCCTTCGCGTCCGTTGAGGCGACCAAAGCCCGAGCCTTTTTCGCCGCCGAAAGGGAGGTCTTGGACCATGTAGGTGAGGCCGTAGTCGTTGATGGACACGCTGCCGCTGACGATGCGGTCGGCGATCTTTTTGGCGCGGCTCGCGTCTTTGCTGAGCACCGTGAGAGACAGCGCGTATTGCGTGCCGTTTGCGATCTCGATGGCGTCGTCGTCGCCCTGGACTCGGCAGACACACATGATGGGCCCGAAGGTCTCTTCGTGCATGATCTTCATGTCTGGCGTGCAGTCCACGAGGACCGTCGGCTGAAAGAAGTTGCCCTGGGAGCTGCCGCGTTTGCCGCCGACGACGGCGCGCGCGCCCTTCCGAATGGCGTCTTCGACGAGGTACTCAACAATGTCGAGCTGGTGCGGCGTGACGAGGGCGCCGACGTCGACGGTTCCCGGTGCGCTGTCCGAAGGTACGCCCTGCCTGAGCTGACCGGCCAGTACCTCGATGCGGCTTACAAACGCCGAGTAGATCTTGGTGTGGACCAACGTGCGTTCGGCGGCGAGGCAGTTCTGGCCCGCGGCAATGTACGAACCCGCGAGGGCTGCGTGGGCGGCTTGTTCGAGGTCCGCGTCGTCACACACGATCATGGCGTCTTTGCCGCCGAGCTCCAGAATGACCGGCGTGATGCTCTGAGCGCTCTCGGCGATGACCTTGCGTCCGTTCCCCATCGAACCCGTGAACACGATGAGATCAACGCCTGCGCCGACAAGCGCTGCGCCAGTCTCGGCGTAGCCGTTCACAAGAGCCACGAGATCACGAGGCAGGCCGAAGTGGTCGAAGGTCTCGTCGAAGATCCACTGAATGCGCGCCGCGGAAAAAGCGACGTGCTCGCTGACCTTTACAATGCACGCGTTGCCCGCGAAGAGCGCAGGGATGACGGGTCCGAGGACGTTTTGAAGCGGGTAATTCCATGGGGCGACGACTCCGATGACGCCGCGGGGGTGAAACTCGATGCTCGCCTTCTTGTGCGGAAAGACGCCGCTTGAGACGCGCTCGGGTCGGAGGTGCTTCTCGCCGTGGCGGATGGTCCAGCGCAGCTTTTCGCTGACGGTCCAGATCTCGCCCATCATCGCGTTTTCGCGCGTCTTGCCTGCGTCGCGGACCACGAGCTCGCACAGCTCGTCTGCGTGGTCGAGGACGTGTTGTTGAATGCGTCGAAGAACGGCACGCCGTTTGCTGAACGAGGTGTCGGCCCAGATTACTTGAGCGTCACGGGCACGTGCGACGGTCTCTGCGACGGCGTCTGCGTCGTCGATGCGAACCTCGCCCAGAGCTTCGCCGCTCGCGGGGTTTACGCATGGAATGGTCGTTGAGGATTCGCTCTTGGGGCTAAGGGTGGTCTCCATGCGGGGACGCTAGCTCCCGCACGTCATTCGGGCAATCTCCGGCGTCTGCAAAGCTTCGCTGATAGACTTCGTCATGCGCTTATTGGGGTTGGGGCTTGTCTTGTTGTCTGGGTGTGGGCTTTTGCTGGATTTGGATCCACCAGATGGCGATGCCGGGCCGCGTGTCGATTCGGGCGATTTTGACGCCGCGCAGGGGGACGTGAGGTTGGTTGACGCCTCCGTCGTGGACGCCGACCTCATGGACGCTGCGGTCTTCGACGTTGGGCCTCCCTTCGATGGAGGCGCTTGCGAGACTCCAGCCGATTGCAACGTTCAGCCGGAGTGCTCCGACGTATGCGAAGACGGGCGCTGCATACGTATGGACGAGGACGAGGACGGGATCTGTGACGCTCTGGACTGCGTCGAAGGGGAAATCGAATATCGAGACCTGAACCTGATGTGCGCGTCCCGCTCTCTCGAGATCTGCAGGGACAGTTCGTGGGTGGGTCACGACTTCGATGAAGTCGAGACGTGCGGCGACACGGATCGAAATTGTGACGGCACCATCGATGAATTTTTAGGGGTTCTTGGTTGTGGTGTCGGTGAGTGCGCTGGTCGTCGTGATTGTGGCGAGTCCTGTCTCGGCGAAAGCATGGCCACGGAGGCATGCTCCGATGGTGGTGGCTTTGCCCTCGACGAAGACTGCGACGGACGCGTCGACGAGGGATGTGCGCCCGCGTTCGAATGCACCCGAGTTCCGCCAGAGGAGGAGTTCGTGATCTCGGGGCCCGGAGACTATTGCTTGGACGTGGGAGACTGCACTGAGAGCGTCGACTTCGCTTTGGCGGGAGACCTCTCGGGGATTCGCATCCATGGGGACATGCGCCGGGTGGAGGCGGGAGAGTTCGAGCCGTGCGATGCCTCAGCGCAGCCTCGGTCCCGGGTTGTCGTCGGCTCAAGCCTGGTGATCACAGGAAACGTCCAGGCAACGAATGTGCGTTTCGAAGCCTATGACGAGTTGGCAGCACCCACGCTCATCGTTGAAAGCGGCGAGTTCCGCGGCCACAGCATCGTGGTTCGAGGCAGGCTTGGCAGCGCGTTTGTCGTGAACTCCGGGGCCACCCTTCATTTGAGTGATGCACGCGTATCCTCGTCCACGGACGGGCACACCATCGATTCTGAGGGGCGCGTCGTGATCGAGTCGAGTTGCTCACGGAGACCTGCCGGCACTCGATGCCCTGCGGTTGACAACGGGTCCATTGATACATCCGGCATTGTGAAGTTAAGCGCCGGAAACAGTGTCATTCACCTGAGTGGTCTTGGCTCATCCCTTGAAATGACCGGGGTCCGCGTGCGGGGCGATGGAAGCACCGCGATCTGGGCTGAGAATTCCGGAGCGGTTCGCGTCCACGACTCGGTCATCATCGCATCGTCATCACGTGACGCGATCCTCCTCGAGGAATGCACAGGCGGCATTATCCGCGATTCGTTTGTGTTCAACGAAGGCGGCGAGGCGGGGGAAGAGAGCTTTGGCGTGCACAGTGAAAACTGCGCCATGCGTTTCGCGGCGCCTAATGTTCGACCCGCACCCGGAAGCGCTCATATCATCGGGAGCACCAGCAGAAACACGAACGCGACGGGTGTTCTTTGTGGTGACGGCTGCGAGTTTGAAGACATGGTCGTGATGGGTGTCGGGCCTCGAGCCTTGCCGTCTCTTCCAGGGACTAGCATCGGCGTGGAGTGCGGTGAGTCATGCGACGTTGTTCGCTCCGCCTTGGCGGGCAACGCGAGCGTCGACGCGGCGTTAACTGCCACGGGTCTTCAAATTGGCGGCGGCACCGTTCTTCGCTCACGCGTGGTGGGAGGCAATGCTGTCTACGCGACCGGGCTTTTGAACTCAGGAGGAAGAGCTCTTGTCCACGTACAAGACAGCGTCGCCATTGGCTTCGTCAACAGTACCACTGTCTCGATCGCAAGTTTTGAGGGGCGTGGTGTGCTTCTGGAGGAGACATCCAACTTCTCCGCACTTCACTCCACCTTTGCCGCTCGCACATGGGTAAGGACGTCGTCCCCTGCGACTCTGTGTCGCGGCCTCGAAGCGGCGGCGGGGACGCGGGTAAGGTTGGTCTCGTCGCTTCTCTGGGCGCCCTGCTTGGGCGATGCCCTCAGCTACGACGCGAGGGAGGATAACCTCGTGTTGCTCGACCACGTCGGCGCGGCGGCGAGCAGTAACTCGTTCATCGGCGTGACTGCGCGGAGCACGGACTTTGGTTTCATTGAGGTGTTGGACGTGACGTCGTTTAGCGGGGAGTATTCTGGGGGTGCGGGGTTGCCCGTCGGGCCCTTCGACATGACCACGGAGATGGATGTCGATGGAGTCATGCGCGATCGACCCTCGTCCATCGGCGCATTCAACTAGAGCTCGGCGTGCGGCTCGTTTGGTCGCTTCTTGCCGACGAGACGAAGCATCGCCGGCAAGAGGGTGAGCTCGGCGATGACTCCAGTGATGAGCGCAACGCTCGCGAGCTCGGCGAAGCGACGCAAGGGCTGGAGTGAGCTGAAAAAGAGCGCCGCGAAACCGACGAAGAGAACCACGCCGCCAAGGACAACGGCTGGTCCTGCGGCGCGAAATGTTGACTCGAGATCGCCTTCCTCTTCGCGGTAGCGGGCCAAGATATGAAGTGTTCCGTCCACGACCAGCCCGAGAGTGACGGCGAAGACCATGGCTGTGCCCACATCCAGGGGGAGGTCTCGCAAACCCATCCATCCAGCGATGCACGCCATGGGCAATACGTTTGCCGGAAAAGCGGCGAGCGCGAGCCGTGGTCCAAAGAGAAA
>JBLHKB010000559.1:0-4649 GCA_047619315.1 Polyangiales bacterium | reverse complement strand
ATCTGCGGCTGCCTGCTTCTTGTCGGCAGCCGCCTGCTTCTTGTCAGCAGCCGCCTGCTTCTTGTCAGCCGCCGCTTTTTCCTTTTTGGCGTCAGCTTTCTTCTGGTCGTCCGCTGCTTTCTTGGCGGCTTTCTTCTCCGCTGCGGCAGCCTTTGCAGCCGCCGCCTTTTCCTGGGCCGCTGCCTTCTTCAATGCGTCGCTGGCCCGCTTCTTTTCGAGGGCAGCTTGCTTGTCGGCCTGTTTCTTGTCTGCGGCCGCCTTCGCCGCGACCTTCTTCGCAAGAGCTTTTTCTCGAGCAATGGTGGCCTTGCGTTTTGCCTCGTCATCCGCCGCTTTCTTAGCGATCCGTGCTTTTTCGTCCGCCTCATCTTTTGCGGCTTTTTGTCGTGCAGCGATGAGAGATTTCCGGGCCGAAGCGCGTTCCGCCGCAGCTTTCTTCGCCGCGATCTTTGCGTTCTTCTTCCGCTCTCGGGCTTCCTTCTCGGCAGCTTTTTTCGCGGCTGCTTTGACTTCAGCAGCAGCCGCTGATGCAGCCCTTCGAACCTCCGAGGGGGAGGGCCTTCGAGGAATTGGCTTCTGAGGCAAGAGGACCCCGTTTTCGTCGCGACCCGGTCGTGGACCGAGGATCGGGCGGCGTCCTTTTCGTTCCCCGCCAGGCACGGGCAGGACCCCGCGTCGTCCAGCGTCAAGCATGGCCTTCTTTGCTGCGCCTCGGCTCGAGAAGAACTTCTTCATCGGCTCGAGATACACCGTGCGCCAAGTCTTCTTGTACGTCTCGGCCTGACCGTGGGGGATGTCGGTCTGGTGGATGATGATCTTGGTGCCGCCCGCAATGGGCTCGAAGGTGACCTCGACCTGCGAGTCGGCGCTGTCTAGAGGGAAGTCTGCCGTCCGCCACGTTAGAACGACCCGCTTGCCAGTATCGAGCAGGACATGAGTGGCATCGATGTACCCGCCGGCTGCCGTCAGGCGTCCACCGACCCAGTGATCGACGGTGGCTTTTTGCCCCGTGAAGGCCGAGTGCATTCGCTCATCCATCCACGCGGTGTAAATGCGATTAGGACTGGCTGATACCACAGTTGATACGCGTAGTTCTTCCGTTACCATAATGTCCAACCATCCGTTGTCCGCCTGGACAAGATTGTCCAGCGAAACCAGGACCTTGCCGACAGCCTGGGTGCCGCTACGGCAAAATTCCAAAAAATATCAATCACCCAGGTCCCCTCATAGGTCGTTCGACCACGATCGCCTGTTTTTCAGATCAGCTCCATGAAATACCACAAAATGGTGATCTTTCGTCGACTGGATACTCGGACGAAGAGATTGAGCACTTTGGCTGGAGTCACCGCCTGGAGGAGGCTACGGAGAGCATCGATGGACCCGAAGGAAGTCAGGTGAGCGAAGGAGCCAGCCTTCGGTGGGCTCGGCTGAAGGCACTCATCGTGCATCGCGTGTTGGGGGTCGAGGACACCCCACACCGAATCGCGTGGGGGGTGGCCGTTGGCACGGTGATCGCGTTCACCCCGACGATCGGGCTTCAGATCATGCTCTACCTGCTTTTCGCAACGCTCCTGCGCGCGAACAAGGTGAGCGGAGTGCCGATTCTCTTTATCTCGAACCCCGTCACCATGCTGCCGCTTTACTGGTTCTGCGGGAAGGTGGGGGCGTTCTGTCTTGGCCACACGACGGAACGTGGTGGGCGGGCGCGTCTTGAGGCTGGGCTTGCGAGCGCGAACGATGCCGCCGCAGAAACCAACCTGCTCGAGGATATTTGGACCTCGGAGTTCTGGGCGAACGCCTGGGAAGTCATGAAAGAGATGGGCGGCGAGATCTGGCTTGGTTCGACCGTACTTGGGGTCGGTTTCGCCGTTCCGCTCTATTTCGCGACGAGAATCGCTGTTCAACGCTTTCGGAGACGACGAGCCCCTTCTTAGGCCTAAAGACCGATATGGTTCGCTCGTGCTCCGTCGAACCGTATTCTCAGCCGCTCTTTTGCTGGCTTTCTCCATAACTTTCCAAGTGGTGGGGGCGCAGGCGCAAGACAACTCTTGCGCGACTCCGCGGGACGCCGTTTCGACGTTCCTCGGCAACCTTCAAGCTGGGGAAGAAAACCCGAGCGCAGCGACGCGTTGTTTTGATTGGAGCGAGACGGAGCCCGGAGTGCGAGCCACTCTCGCGCGGCGGCTGAAGGCGGTACTCGATCAGCGAGGTCTCTACATCGACCTCGATGAGTTGCCAGCGACTCCCGAAATCGAGAACGACGAAGATGGCCGCGTGGAGCTGACGCGACGTCTTCCTGAGGTCTACCTCGTCAAAGCCGCGAGCGGCGACTGGCAAATCTCCGCCGCGAGTGTTGGCGAGATCGAAGCGCTCTACGCGGACACTTTCAGCTTCGACGTCGAAGGAGTCGTTGAATCATTCCCGGCATGGATGCGCGTGCCGCTTCTTCCAGGCATCAGCCTCTGGCAGCTGCTTGGGGTCTTCTTCGCGATTCTTCTTGGGCTCCTCGTTCGGTTTCTCGTGGTTCGGGTCGTCGTCGGCCAAGGCATTCGGCTCTTCGTGGGTGCAGGCAAAGAGAGCCTCCGTCGCGTAGGCGCGCCCATCGGAACGCTGGCATTAGGCGCGGTCCTCTGGTGGGTGTTTCCGCTGCTGCGATTCAGCGTGCGCGTGAATCAAGTCCTTGGGATTGGTATTCGTGTCATGTCCGCGGCGAGCGTCGTGCTCATCGCGTACCGTCTTGTCGATTTAGGTTCTGACCTCTTCGCGCGACGTGCGGAGGACACCGAAACCAAACTCGACGACCAGCTGGTGCCGCTGATCCGCAAGGCCTTGAAGGTCTTCGTTGCAGCGATTGGAATCATCTTCGTCTTGCAAAACTTGGATGTTGATGTCGGCTCGTTGATCGCCGGCGCCTCGCTCGGTGGTCTTGCCTTTACTTTGGCGGCGAAAGACACAGTCGCGAACCTCTTTGGGAGCATCAGCATTTTCGCCGACCAGCCATTTCAGGTGGGCGACTGGGTGATCATCGAAGGCAAGGAAGGCGTCGTCGAAGAAGTCGGCATGCGTTCGACGAGGATTCGAACGTTCTACGAGTCTGTGATCAGCATTCCAAACTCCGTCGTCGCGAATGCCGCCGTGGACAACTACGGCCAGAGACGTTTCCGCCGATGCAACATCACTCTTGGACTCACCTACGCGACGACGCCAGACCAACTACAGGCCTTTGTCGAAGGTATTCGCGCCATCCTCAAAGCCAACAAAGAGGTCCGTCAAGATGTCTATGAAGTGCACTTTCGGGACTTTGGGGCTTCCGCGCTGGAGGTGCTTGCGTACTTCTTTTTCAGCGTCGACTCCTGGACCGCTGAACTCCGTGCGCGACAGAACGTCTTTCTCGAAATCCTGAGACTCGCGGACGCTTTGGGCGTGGACTTCGCTTACCCCACACAGACACTTCATATCGAAAAAGAAGGTTCCGTCGTGAGCACCTCTACGCGCAAGGAGCTCTCCAAGATCGCTCGCGACTTTGGGCCGGAGGGTGACCGCAGCAACTCCGACAGCGGGGACATCGCCAGCGGGTTTTGGCCCACGGCCGGGGAATGAGTAAAAAGTCTCGCCCGTTCCCCCGGCGAGACTTCCTCAAGGGCGTGGCCTTCGGTGGAGCGCTGGTGGGTATTCAGTTGTACCAAGGCAGAGGTTCGACCCGCGGTACAGCACCCGCCCTCGATGTCGTCGCGCTCAGCCGCGTGACTCCTACCGAAGCGCCTCGGCTCGTTCACTTCTGGGCAACTTGGTGTGGCGTCTGTCACGCGATGGAGCATAATATTCGTGCCTTTGACGCGGGTGAGGTGACGATGGTCGCGAGCGCAAGCGGCTCGGCGCCGGAAGTCACATCGTGGTTGAACGCAGAAAACAAGAGCCTGGACGGAGTGGTGGTGGACCGCGGAGGAAGCGCTCGCACGTGGGGAGTCAGCGCGTACCCAACGACGTTTGTGGTGAGCCAGGGCGAGATACGGGATGTGTGCATTGGCTACACCACGGAACTTGGGTTGAGGCTTCGGCTGGCCTTGGCCGCGTAGATCATTCGTCGCGTTCGATGCTAAGAACAGCGAGCAGGGAACCGCGACGTGTTCTCGGTGTCGGCAAAGAAGATATGAAACTCCCCACGCACACTCTCACTCCGTTTCTGTGTCTCTTGAGCGCGTTGTTCGCCTTGACCGGCTGCGGTCCGGATGGTGCTCCTCAAGCCCAGCGGACGCTTCTCGAGACGCATGTGCCGCGCGCGAAAGAAGTGGTGAACCTCGACCGTCAGCGTACGAGGGCTGGCGTCATCGCTGCTGCAGCGCGCCTAGCCCCCGGATTTCGCGTGGAGGACCCGACGTCACGCGAGCGACAGATGAGACGCGCTCTCACGCTCGTCCAAGAGCCTCCTCGCGGAATTCCCGAGTTCATCGCGTCACCGATTTCGTTTCTCGCCGTCATCGACGCCGAAGGGGTCGTGGTGTGCCGCGACGGACAGGCGGAACATGACCGGATGAAAGGCCAAAACATGGCCGAGCGCTTCGAGGTCGTTCGAAACGCGCTGACCGGCGAGGTCGGCTATCAGCTCGGACAGTTCGGCTCGGAGGAACAGGGCGGCACGAGTCACTCGA
>JBLHKB010000558.1:0-4676 GCA_047619315.1 Polyangiales bacterium | reverse complement strand
GCGATCCATCGCCCAGCGTTTTGTCGACAAACGACCCGATTATGCCGCTGTCCTCGTCGATCTCCGAGCTCACGGCGAATCCAGGACAGAGTCTCCACCGGATACCCTTGCCCAGTGCGCGGCGGATCTCGAAGCAATTGGACTGTCTATTCCCGTCGAAGCTGTTCTTGGCCACAGCTTTGGGGGAAAGGTCGCCCTCGCCTACGCCATGGCCCGCCCATGCAGCACTTTTGTGGTGGACTCGACACCCAGCGCTCGCCCCAACAAGAGCGGTTCGGAGAGCGTCCTCGCCGTTCTCCATGCGCTTCGCGCCCTCCCCCCTTCCTTCGACGACCGACGTGCGTTCGTTCGTGCTCTTAACGAGAACCACTCCATCCCACGCCCGACGGCCATGTGGCTTGCGATGAACCTGGAAAAAGACGGCGATCGAATGGTGTTTGGCGTCGACCTCGACCGCATCGATGCGCTCCTTGCGGACTACTTCGAACAAGACCTTTGGGCGGCCGTGGGCGCGAACACGACGTTCCTTCTCGGGGGGAAATCCGATGTGGTGTCCAAGTCCGACATCGCTCGCGCACAAAGCGCCGGAGCCACGACTCTGACCTTCGAAGATGCCGCGCATTGGGTCCACGTGGATGCTCCGGAGGCGCTCACGGACGCACTCGTCGAACACGCGCCGAAGTAAGACCAAGTGAATGTTCGAGGGCTCTTTGTGGTCAAACTCACAAGGAGACACAGCGATGCGCAATGCCACCGACATTCAGACTCTTGAGACCATTTTCGCTACAAAAGTGCGTTTGTCGCGCCTAGGCGCGACAGGACGGCGCGCGACAAGGAGGCGCCATGTGCACTCCCGTCGCGTTCTTCTGACGATGATCCTCCTCGCTCTTCCTGGCCTCGCACTGGCGGACAATGGGCAGAGCACGGACGAAGGAGCCACGGCCCTCGCGGCACCGCTCTCGCGTTCCGCGCGTATCGCCGCCCAAGTTCAGTCCTTCTACGACCGCACGGACACGCTGCAGACACGCTTCACGCAGAGCTACTATCACGCGCTCTATCGGAACACGGAACGCGCCACCGGCACGCTCATTCTCGATAAACCCGGTCGCATGCGCTTCGACTATTCGAACGGCAAGGTAATGGTTGCATCAAGCGGCTACCTCACCATGTACGAACCCGGTGATGACGGCGAAGTTGGGCAGTACGCAAAAATGCGCTCCAGCAGCGACACGACGCATCAGGGGTTTGCGTTTCTCATGGGTCACACGCGAATCGATGAAGACTACAACTACCGTTTACTCGACGCTGAACGCTATGGCTGGCGCGGGTCCCTGCTCGAACTGAGACCCAAGACCGCCGACGCAGGCGTTCGCCGTGTGCTGCTCTATGTCGACGGACGACCCGGTCGTGAAGGTGTCGTTCATCGCATTCGCATCGACGACCACGACGGAAACCGGAACACGCTCACTTTTCGTGCGATGCGCTTCAATCGAGTGCTCAGCGCTGAGCGCTTTCGATACCAACCGCCAGCCGGGGCAGTGCGCATGCAGTAAAGCTGTTTCGTTCAAGCGAAGCGAGAACCTTTCTAGGCTTTCGCTTCGTTCGTCTGCTCAGCGCAACCATTCACTCAGGCATTGGTGTCCGGTCACGAAGATCTCCCGGAGGCGCAGGTCACCTGGATCGATGGTGTTGAGTACTCCAACCCAATCGCCCGCGGACAAGTCGCAGAAACCGGTCTCCGTGTAACAAAGCGGATGGCTGTCAAAACCCGAACGCTCGATGTCTTCACATGTGGCCGCCCCTGATGCCTCAAGCTCTTCGACGAGACATCGGCGGACCCGGCGAAGCCAGGCTTGCCCAGCGAGGCTGATGCGTTGCTCCGTCACGAGGCGATAGCGTTCGCAGTACTTCTCAGCGAAGGCGATCAGATAGCCATCATCGCCGCACTGAGCCTCGGCTTCACGACACGCATAGTATTCACATGCGCCGCATCCTTCGTAGCTCAAGGCGGCAGCACACTCCGACGCATCAACGTAGGACGACACGGGGAGCTCACTCAAGGGTTCGTCGGCGGCGGCATCACACATGGGCACTTCGCAGAACCGATAGAGGCCGATGCGACAACCAAACGCCGCAAGGCGGCCGTTGAAGAGGTCCGACTTTCGGTCACCCAGACCCAGCGAAAGATCTTCGCAGGATTGGGAAAGCAACGTCTCCGCTTCGGAAACGTCGCAGGAGTCTGCGGACAGCGGTGGCGTGCTGTCGCCGAAGCAGCCGTTCACATGCGCTTGGGCTTCGTCGCACACAGTTCGTGTCTCGGCAGCGCAACACATGAGCAATAGAACTACGGGGAGCGCTCTCATCCTTGAACGCTAGGAGAGCCGCGTGACCTCAGCAAGCCAGTCCGCTGCTTCTCCCTCTAGATAGATGCGCGCCGAGTCAAAACACCGTATGTCCGTTGGGTGAAGCGCTGGATTCTCGCCAACGCGATCGGCGAAGCCGGCGCCATGCTCTTGAGTGCGTTGTTCGGGGCGTTGTTTTCAATGGTCCCAGCCGAGGGCTCAGGCCTCGTGCTCTTGCCAGCGCTGATGGTCTTGATGGGTCTGCTGGAGGGTGCGCTCATCGGCGCCGCTCAGGCCTCTGTATTGAATGTGCCGAGGGGGCGCTGGATTCTCCTCACAGCGGGTGCCTTTGCGGTGGCTTGGGCCCTTGGCGCCGTCGCCAGCATGTTCGAGCCCACCTCTCAGCCTTCGACGGGCACCGTCTTGCTCTTCGCAGGCTGTGCAGGCGTCATCCTTGGAACGTTGGTTGGGCTTGCTCAACGGCGGCTCGTCGATGACCCCTCGCATATCGGCCGAATGGCCGTGGGTTGGGGCTGCAGCATGATATTGGTGGCCATAGCAGCCGACTTTGTCCCACATGGACCTCTTGAAGCGCCCGCGATGGCTATTAATGTGGGTGCTGGGGCACTCGCTGGCGGCCTCGTGGGGCTGGTTAGCTGGGATTCCGTGTCCTCATTGGGCCCACGGCATAAATAATAACTGACACGTCAGTCTAGTTGAGCTAAGCCGCGGCAGCACGAAAGTGTACTGACACGTCAGTCTAGTTATTTTGCGCTCAAGGCGCCCTAAAGTTCTGGAGTCTCCATGTCCGATTCGGCCGCATCCGCCGCGTTTTTTCGTTTCGAAGGCACCCTCAGCCCTCGCTCTACCCTTGCCGCCGCGGCCTACTTGGCGTCCAACGCACAGGGCTTTGGCGAGCGAATCGCTCGCCTGGGAAATGTCGCACTCGCGGCGCCTCTCGCGTTCGCGGGAGAGCTCTCAACTGGATCCGCTGCGACCAAAATCACTTGGATGGGGGTTCGCGGGATGAGCGAAGACCGCCTCCACGTCCTCGCCGAGGAGTACTTTGAGAAGTACCTCAAGGATGACGTCGTCGAGGTCGGCCATGACCTTCTGAAGAAGGCCAAGAAGCAAGGTCGCCGCATTGTCCTCATCAGCGACAACATCGATCTCATCGTTGCCCCCGTCGCAGAGATGCTCGGTGCCGACGACCTGATCTGCAACCGCCTTGAATTTCGAAAGCGCAAAGCCACCGGCCGCCTTGAAGATCCTGTGATCGGCGGAAACGTGGCAGGTCAGTGGGCACGCAGCTTCGCGGCCGAGAATGGTATCGATCTCAACGCATCCTGGGCCTACGGCGCCCAAGCCGCGGACAGTCTCTTGATGAGCGCCATCGGACAGCCTTGTGCAGTCAACCCCGACCGGCAGCTGCGTCGCCTCGCCAAAGACCACTCTTGGCCCGTGGTTGAAAAGTAGGTCGGGAAATACGCCCGCAAAGAATCCGCGCCTCCCCGAAGCCACACGTGTGAACACTATGAACGCTCCTCTACAGGCCCGTCCCTCTTCCAGCCCGCTCAGCGAGACTTTCGCCGGCAAGCACATCGTCGCCACTGGCGTCACTGGCTTTCTCGGCAAGGTCTGGATCGCGATGCTCCTCGACCAGCTTCGCGACATCAAAAAGCTGACGCTCGTCATTCGCGGCAAGAAACACCAAAGCGCCGCCGAGCGCTTTCAGACGATCTTTGAATCATCGCCAGTGTTCCGTCCGTTGCGTGCGGAACTTGGGCAAGAGATTCGGGACCTCATGGCCGAGAAGGTCGTCGTTGTTGAAGCGAAGCTCATAAAGCCGCTCTGCGGGCTAGAGCCTGCCGAAGCCAAGCGCATGATGTCGGACGTCGACGTCGTCGTTCACTTCGCGGGACTCACGGACTTTGAACCGGACCCCATCTTCGCCATCGAGGCGAACATTCATGGCGCCAAGCATGCGGCTGATCTCGCCGCGCTCTCCCCGAGCGGCCGCTACGTCCACGTGTCGACATGCTTTGTGGCCGGCCTGCAGAGCGGCGAGATCGCAGAGCACATCGAAGTCGGCGTCTCTCCAACGGGAATGCGCTTTGATCCGGCTGAAGAGATCGCCATTCTTGAGGGGGGCATCGCCAAGCTCGACAAGAAAAAGGACCGCATCGACTTTGCCATCAAGCGCGGGATGCGACTCGGCTGGCCGAACATCTACACGTTCAGCAAGGGCCTGTCTGAGCACCTTCTCGAAGCACGAAAAGACATTCGGCAGACCACTTTCCGCCCTGCGATCGTTGAGTGCGCGGAGACCTATCC
>JBLHKB010000557.1:0-4679 GCA_047619315.1 Polyangiales bacterium | reverse complement strand
CGATGTGATTCACGCTCATTCTTCGTTCGACGCGGCGGAAGATCGTGCTCGTCTTGTAGGACGCGAAGTCGTGACCCGTTTCACGAAGGAGCAAACGGTAGATCATCTCTAGGTCCGCCGGATCGCGGGAGTCGACAGCGGGCGTCCCGTTTTCGGAGAATGCGCGGCTGAGCAGCGCCGCCGGCATCCCGGCTGCCGGCAACACATGATCGGCAAGCTTCGTCGCGATGGCGCTGTGTGGCATCTCGCAGTGCTCTGCCGTTTCGTCCTGAACCAACACCAAGCCGCGCGCCTTCTTGATCGCTTCGATACCGAGAGCCCCGTCACTTCCGGTGCCGGACAACACGATGCTGATGGCGCGCTCGCCGCACTGCTCAGCGAGGGAGCGGAAGAACGTGTCGATGGGAAGACCGGAACTCTCGGGAAGCGAACGCTCTTGGAACTCCAGCACCCCCTCTCGGATTTTAAGCTCCAAGTTTGCCGAAATTAAGTAGATGTTGTCTGGCTCAACTCGAGTCCTCTCGCTCACCTGAGACACAGGCATCGCCGTGCTCTTCTGCAAGAGTTCAGGGAGCAGCCCGGCCTGACTTGGGTCCAGGAGAGCGACCAAGATGAACGCCATCCCAGTGTCGACGGGCATCGCCGAGAAGAGTTCGACCAACGCCGCCGGACCACCGTCCGCAGCACCGAGTGCGACCACCGGAAAGCCGCTCAGAGCCCCGATAGGTGGGAGCGCCGGGATCAGCGGCGTCGGTGCCGCGAGAGTGTCGTTAATGTAGCTCGTCATCGTGTTTCTCTCGGCCTCGGAATTCGCGGATCGTCCAGTGTCGTTCGAAGCGCCTGGAGCAGATGCGCCGGGGAGAAGGGCTTCCGCACCATCCCCGCCATAATCGTCGGTCCACCAAGCTGCGTGATGGTCTTTTCAGGATGCCCCGACATCAGGAGCACGGGCAGGTCTGGGTCCGCCTCTGAAAGCTCGCGCGCGAGATGGACCCCATTCATTTGAGGCATCGCCACATCCGTCAACAAGATGTCGATGCCTCCGCCCTGGCGCACATAAACGCGCACCGCATCAGGTCCATCACTCGCTTGGATCACCGTATACCCATGGGTCTCAAGGGAGCGCGTGACCGCCGCGCGTACTTCCTTGTCATCCTCGACCAGCAGCACCGTCTCGGATCCGCGCGGCTCCAAAACCCGCCTCTTCAGCGCGGAGGGCTTGCGGACGTCCACGTGTGGCAGATAGATCTCAAACGACGTCCCAACGCCCACTTGGCTGCGTACCCGGATGAAACCGCCACACTCTCGCACGATGCGAAAAACCGTCGCGAGGCCGAGACCTGTTCCTTTGCCGAGCTCCTTCGTGGTGAAGAACGGCTCGAAGATATGCTCCTGGGTCTCTTGGTCCATACCGCAGCCCGTGTCGGAGACTGCCAACACGACGTACTCCCCTGGGGAGACATGTTGCTCCCCAGCATTGTCCGATTCGTCCATCGACACGTTCTTCGCCTCGAGCGTAAGCGCGCCCGTCGTAGGCATCGCGTCACAAGCATTGATGGCCAGGTTGACGACGACTCTGTCCAGCTCACTCCGTCCGATGCCCATGGGCCAGAGATCCGTCGCAACGCGCGTCGTGAGCTCAACGCCGGCGCCGGCGATGCGGCCAACGAAAGTTGCGATCTCACCAATCACCTGGGTTGAGTCAAAGGTGTCAAGAAGGTCGACGGGCGTGGACTCCCGATGACTAAACGCCAGAAGCTGTTTGGTGAGGTAACTCGCTCGACTCCCTGCTTCAAGAATCGCGGACACATCGTCCTGTGACGGGTGGCCCTCTTCGAAGGCGTCTTTGAGAAAGCGCGCGTACGTGAGAACGACCGTCAGCACGTTCCCGAAGTCGTGCGCGATTCCTCCCGCGAGCCGGCACACGGCCTCCATCCGCTGAGCGGCCTGGACCCGGCGCTCGGCGTTGATGCGGTCGGCGACATCTTCGAGGAGGACGAGAGCGCGCTCCTCGTCGAGCTTTACCACGCGAATATCAATGATCTGCGAGGGGAAGCGCTCATCGCCATAGCGAACCTGTGGAAGCGTTTGCATCTCGCCTGTTTGTATCGCGCGTGCATACGCGCCCGCGATGCCGAGCTCGATCGTTGCCGGGATGTCGCGCGTTCGAGAGCCGACCAGCTCAAAACCCGCGACCTGGCTCGCCTCCCGCGCGGCACCATTGCAGTACTCGAAGAGGAACGACCCGAGGTCCGTCTTGTCTTCCCACTTAACAATGAGCACCCCGCCGGGCAGGCGCTCAATCGCCGCCTTGAGAACACTCAGCTCCGCCTCGCTGCTGCCTCTTGCGTGCGCACTCTCCAGAGCCTGAGCGTTGCGAAGCTCCCGCTCTACAACCGCGGGGAGCCGCCAGAGCCGATCCCGCAACACGAAGTCCGCCGCGCCAGATCGCATGATGTGGACGGCCGCCTCTTCGCCAATGTGGTTCGACACCACGACGAGCGGAATTTTCACGCCAGCTCCCTCAAGAAGCTGGAGCGCGTTCAAACCGCTGAATGTCGGGAGCGCATAGTTCGAGATGACGATGTCCCACCGCTGGCGATGCAAAGCCTCGTCGAACTGGTCGGCGTTTTCGACACGCTCGTGGGAAACCTCGAAGCCGTGCTGAATCAGCGCCTGAAGCGTCAGGCTTGTGCCTTCCTCCAGGTCGACGATCAACGCGCGCAAGACCTGCAAGTTAGGGGATGCGGACGGCACGAGCGGGTCGTGCGATCCCATCAGCACCCGGCTGCACAGGATTTTCATAGCGAGACATGAATCTGATGGTCGGCGTTGTCACGACCACAGAATACGTCCCATGTCGATTTGCATCGAACTCTACACATCGCATCGCTCCTCAGCGAGAGGTTGATAGTAGCGCAGGCGTTCTTTCGGACACACCGCAGCCCCCGCTACAGCGTCTCGTTTATCGAAGATGAACTCCCCCCTATTGGAGGGTGGACTAATAATGGGAGGAACACAAACAGCTCACCGGTGCACGGACCTTCGCGTCAACATAAGTCGTACACAAAGGTCGTGCTCACAAGTCGATGCTCGTGGGTGTTGTCCCACAAACAAAAACGCCCCCGACCGAAGTCAGAGGCGTTTTCCTTGTCGGCGTATAGGACCAATACCGACGTGTGAGCTGGGCGTCCCCACCGAGGTTTGAACTCGGGTTACCGGCGTGAAAAGCCGGGGTCCTGGGCCACTAGACGATAGGGACAGGTTGGACCGGAGTCCGTGCATGGCGAACCATGCGAAGAATCATAAACACATATTAAGTAAGTATATAAAGAAGCGAAGAATCTGGGTAGGCCGTACAGGGCTCGAACCTGTGACCGTCGGGTTAAAAGCCCACTGCTCTGCCAACTGAGCTAACGGCCCACAAAATGGCTGCTGCGCGGCCGGGCCCGATGTAGCGATTTTGGGGCAACGGGTCAAGGAAAGATGCTCCCCAAGGCTTCACTTTTTTCTGTTCGCTCCCAGAAGCGCGCACCGCGGTGGTCACTCGTGTCCACCTCGAAGCAGGTCAGGTGGCAAGTCGAGCGGCCACCCTGTGAACGTGACGTCACGCTTTTGACGTCGGAATTCTCACGGTCTGACTAAAGTTGGCCAAAGAACGCCCGTTTATGTGTTGGCACACCCTTTGCTTGGAAGAAATGGTAGAACCCGCAGAACCTTTGGCTCCCACAAGCGTCTCCCCATCATGCAAATGCTCCACGAACCCACTTCCATCATCGTCGCCGAGTACGGCGCAGATGGCAGTGCATGGGCAGCGCGCTTCGCTGTAGGCACGCCCTCGGTCTTGACCCTGGCTCAAGCCAAGGACGAAACCCCGATGGACTTCGCCCAGCGCGTCCGCACGGTGGTGGCTTCTTTCGTCGCCGGTGGCGGACACATCTGCCGCGGCGTTTTGGTCGGTGGGGGTGGCATTGGTGCGGATCTCCTCTCCGCCCGCTCCCTAGCCATTCGAGCCCTGGTGACCCCCATGGCCGGAAACGGCGAAGGCACAGTTGTCCTCGACGCCGCAGGACCAGACCGCTTCAGCATGATGGCCTTGGCCTCCACAGTGACCAGCCAGATGTCCGGTACTGGAGTAACGGTCACTGCGACATCCAGTCGCGTTGCAAACGTCGCCTAACAACATCGCCTAGCAAACGCCGCCTACACCACCCGCTCGGCTCACAGCCGACATAAGAAAAGCCCCGACGCAGCTGCGACGGGGCTTTCTTCGTGAGGGATTCGAACTACTCAGCCGCCGCGGCGAGCTCCGTTTCGATCTGCTCTAAGACCTCGTTGTAGTTCTCCGCCGTGATCGCCTCGGCCATCTCTTCTTCGAAGTCCTCGGCGATGGGGAACTCCTCTTCGCCAGGCTCTGCCTCAGCCACGGGCTCTTCGACCGGCTCTTCCATCACCGGCTCCTCGTTCACCGGCGCCTCGTTCACCGGCTCTTCCATCGCCGGCTCTTCGCTCTCTTCCGCGCCACACGCCACGCCGAGACCCATGAGACTCAGCAGCAGCACCATCCAAAGTGTATTCTTCATGGTGTTACCTCCACAGTGACGCCGACGTTGGGCACGGTCAGCTGAAGCAGCTGACGTTCATGACGGTTGTCTTCCAGAGTGATCGCCGCCCGAATG
>JBLHKB010000556.1:0-4684 GCA_047619315.1 Polyangiales bacterium | reverse complement strand
ATCTTCGTCGCTGAGAGGTGAAAGTCGGACTTCCGTGTGAAGCGTGGCCACGAGGGCTCTTTGCTCTGCACTGAGGCGTGTCCGTGACGTCAGCACGAGTAGAGTCCGACCGCCGATGTGAGGGAGGATGTCTCGAAAAAAGACGTCGCTCAGTGGGGCGAGGTGTTCAAAGGCATCCAGGTAGAGCAGCGCGGGGCGTTCGTTTCCGATGGCGCCTAGGTCACCGAGCGCCGAACGCAGCGCAGAGATATTCGCGATTTGCTCGCACCAGATCGCAACGACCTGGCGGCCGAGTTGCTCCGCGTCTGCGCGGATGACGTCTCCGAGGGCCGATTTTCCAACCCCACGAACGCCGATGATGCTGACCACGCGGGGGGACTCTGTGACGCGCAGCTTTCGCCGGAGGGTCTCCAGAGCGTCTGCCCGGCCGACGAGTCTGTCTTCGATGACCTTCGCCATGAACTGGCCGAAGGTCGGAGCATTAAGAAGTTCGGGCACCCGAAAAAGCTACCACGAAGTCTGACCGTCGAAGCGTTTACTCCGACGCGACGGCTTCACTCGCGAATCCGAGCAAGGTCCAGTAAGGCGCCGCGTGGCCTTCGGTTTCGCGGTACGCGTCGGCGGCGGCCTCGACCTCTTCGCGAAAGGACTCGTGTCGGTCGGCGAGCGTCTGAGCTCGGAGCGCGGCCTGGGGGTCCATTCCCTCGGGCACGGGGCCTTCTTTGCCGAAGAGGTTGAGTACGAGGCTGTAGAGCTTCGCGAGGCGAGCGACGGGCAACTTCCACCACGGAAACCCGAGCGTGTCGCCTGCGTCGGCCCCTTCGAGCATCACGTCCATCACGGCGTTGTCGAGGTGGTCTGCGTGAAGGACGTCAGGGTTGCGCCATTCGGCGACGACGACGAGCTGCTCGTCGTACTCGAGGTCGCTGGGACCGAAGGTCTCGAAATGTCGAACCCCAAAGAGCACGAGCCAGCGCGCGACACCTGGACCAGACATCGTCGTGAGGCCGCGCCAGAGGAAAATGTCTTCGTGCCGGTACGCGTGAGAGGCGACTTCGGAGCAGAACATCTCGGAGGCATCGTCGAGGTTGCTCTGAAAGTCGTAGGGGATGTGCGCTGCTTCGGCTTGGCGGATGGCGTGCTCTGCTGCCGCGTGTGCAAAGGCCTCACCGGGGCGAAGGTCCGCGCGAGGTCGGAGAAGCATCACACGCAGCTTGGTGTCGTCCTCGTAGCGCGCGAGATCATCGACCACGACGCCGCGCTCGATGTGCGATTCAATAGTGCGAAAGACGCCCTCCTCGTCGACGTGGACAAGGGCCACGTGGGAGAAGTTGCCCGGGAAGTCGTTTCCGCGGGCGATCATCGCCGACGTCGGTGCGCCACCGCGGGAGACGAGTATGTCGCCGCTGTGAACCTGAATGCCGTGGATGAGCGTGCCCGGTGACTCGCTCGGCTCGTCGCGACCACGAAGCAGCGCCGGCATCTCACCGGCGGGTAGCTGAAGCAGGACTTCTTCCAGGGCCATGCGACTGCCGTAGAGGAGCCCGTAGAGCTGACGCCGCGCGTCGCGGTCTTCCGGGCGAAACGAGCGCGACGCGTCCTTGGCGGCGATTCGGACTTGAGCGTAGGTCTCCATCAGCGAGGCGACTTCGCTGGGACGTGCGGCGAAGCGAGCGGCCGCTTGAAAAAAGCGGTTTCGAACATCTTCCCAGAGAGGCGAACGTTCATCGGCCGTGCGCAGCCGCTCAAGGCGAGCGCGAATGGGCCCGAGGAGTGCGTCGCCTTGGAAGTCATCGCAGCCCTCTTGTCGCTGCGCGTCGAAGGTGGCCTCAAGGACCTCTAGCTCCTCATCCATGTCCCATTCGTAGACTTCGCCGTGGAACGCTTCGAGGCGTGGTTCGGGAAAGGGCACGAAGAGCGCGACGACGGCCAAGATCACAATCGTGGCGGGTCGGCGGAGGCGTCGGCCGCCACGAGCGCTCACTTGCTTTGTCTCCGGGGGGTCCTCCATGCGGGGAGAATATCTCTATGGATGTGCCTGTGCCGAAGAATCGTCCCGATCTCTACCGTGTGCTAGAGGCTGAATCGTGACTTTCGGCGCAAAGATCCTAGCCACTGTGCGAGCCCTTGGCCTTTTTGCAGGTATCTGGGGGATCCTCGCCGGCGTTGCGTGGGCCGCGGGGGTGCTTCCGAGCGTCGGCGCCGGCGAGGCGAGCGCCGACGAGGCGGCTCCCGAAGCTGACACCTCGGAGGACCCTCCAGAAGCCGATCCAGAGAACGCCGATCCAGAGAACGGTGAGGCGGAAGCAGAGACACCCGCGCCCGTACCCGTGGCCGTCGAAGACGATGCCACCGAGCCGGTCGCTGGTCTCGCGTCGCCTTTGGCCACCAGCGTCGCGCTTGTCGTCTGCAGCGATCCGCTCGCACGGGTGTCCATCACATCCGGCCAGCTTCTCGGCGACGACGCCCCGGAGCTCATCGTGAGCTGCGGCGCTGAGGTGAACGTATTGGGTCGGTCCGGCGCAGGCATCATGCGTATCGCTCAGATTCGCGACGCCAGCTCGACGCCGGCTCGCGCGGCTAAGGTAGCCCTCGCGGACCTCGGCGGCGACGGACTCGACGACTTGCTTGTCGGCTTCATCGGCCCAGCGGAGAGCGCCAGCGCGAGTCGACTAGTGCTCGTGCCCAGCGATGAGCGCGGAGGTCTCAAAGAGCCTCAAGTGTTAGCGCCGATCTCCGCCCTCGCGATGGCCAGCGCCGAGCTCGATGGTCGACCCGGAATGGATCTCGTTGCCCTGCATCAGGCGGATGGCTTCGGGCGTCGCCCAAGTGAAGCCTGGGTCATCGCTGGGGGCCCTTCGCCCGTTCGAACCCATCGGCAGATTCTCCACGCTGGGGGGAGCGCTTTGGCTCTCGTGGACCTCGATGGTGATTCCCACGTGGACGTTCTAAGCGCAGATTCGACGGGGATCTTTCTCTACGCCGGCGATGGCGCTGGTCGCCTGGCCGCGGGGACGCCGTTCGCCGAGGAGACCCCCACACACCTCGCCGTGCGAAGCCGTGAGGACGAACGGAACATCGCGTGGGCCGCCGGGACAGAGTGGTTCCTGCGCTTTGGTGACGCCGAGGCGACGCGGGAAGACGCGGGCGCGGAAGTTCGAGGCCTTATCTTCGACGAGGGGGCGGGGCTCTTGGTGCTCTTGGCCCAGTCGTGGATTCGCTATGAGCCGGAGAGCGGGATCGTCGGCGAAGGCTTGAGCACGCCGCTACCGGCGCGCTTGGACGCATTGACGTTCTGCGTTTGGGGCGACGAGGTCGTCGTCCTGGCGCGCAGTGAAAGCGCCATCGTGCTGCTGCGGCTCCCCCTCGAGGGCGGCGGCGAGGTGGATGAGAGTGTCACGGCGGGAGCGCTCATCGATGCTCCGCTCTCCTTGCGGGTCGACGTTCAGTGAAGTTCATCGCCGCGGTCGCCGTGGCGTTGAGTCTGTTTTTCGCGCCGGCGGCCCACGCTTCGCCTTGGGCGCCGGAGCGCGGCCACGGGTACGCCAAAATATGGATGAAGTATCTCCTTGGCTTCGGTTTCGTGAACAACGAAGGCGAAACCAGCGACTACGCGAACTACCACGAGCTCTTCGTCGCGAGTTACGGGGAAGTAGGGCTCGGCGGGCGCTTTGCGTTCTGGTGGCAGAGTGACCTCGTGCGGACGTTCTATCTCCGCGACCCGGTGGAGAACAGACGGCGCGCACACGTCGCCAGCGGAGACCCCGCGGTGGGCGCGTCGTGGCAGTTCTTGGCGCGAGAGCGCCTGGCGATGTCGCTAAGTTTCGGCGTGCGCGCGCCGCTTGCCGACGCGGAGCCCGTGCAAACGGTGTTCTCTCGCAGCGCGAACGATGAGGGCGAATTCGAGACGCTCGGCGCGTTGCAGCTCGGTGAAGGCGCGTGGTCCGTGTCGACGAAGCTAGAAGCGGGCTACGCCTTTGACACGTGGTACCTGGCGGCGTCTTTGGGCTACGCCATCCGTAACCGTGGCTACGACGACCGGCTGACGTGGAGCGTCGAAGCGGGCCTGAACTTCCGCCCACGGCTACGTGGGCGGATCCGTTTGAGCGGCGCGCACTCGCTCCCATTTGGCACGGCGGAGCGCGTCAACACGCCGAGTGGGCTCGGTAACGGAGTCAGCTGGGCCGGAGCTTCACTCGAAGGAGAGTATGAGTTTGTCGACGATTCGTTCTTCGGTGTGTCCCTTGAAGGCGGCCTCGGTTTCCTTCGCAGCCAGACCGCGGGTCCCGTAGTGAGCCTCTACGTGGCGAACCAGTTCTGAGCGCTTGCCCTCGGCCGGCGGGGCCTTCAGAACGGAGCGTGGCTGACTCCAAATCGAAATCCCTTATTCCTTATCGGGAAATCACCGTCGAAGCGCTTCGTGGGGTGATCCCGAGGGTCCTTCGTCGCGTCGTCGATGAGGGTCTGCCCGGAGAACACCACTTCTTCATCGAATTTCGGACACGCTGCGAGGGCGTCGACATACCCGCACACCTTCGGGTCCAATACCCCGACAAGATGACCATCGTCCTGCAGAATCAGTTCACTGACCTGTTGGTCGACGAAGACGCCTTCGAGGTCCGCTTGAGCTTTGGTGGGATCTCCTCGCTGCTCCACGTGCCATACGCCGCCGTGACCACGTTCG
>JBLHKB010000555.1:0-4699 GCA_047619315.1 Polyangiales bacterium | reverse complement strand
CGACGATGCTTCACAATCTTCAGGTCGCGACGGTTTTTGAAACGGGGCTGAGTTCCAACTTCTATCAGGTCGTCTATCAAGTCCATGATGAAGAGGGCGCACGGGCGATGAGTCGCTTTCCCATCACATACGAGCCGGGTCGCCAATGGGTCGAGGTGCGCTCGGCGAAAGTGCATCGTGCCGACGGCACCATCGTCGATGCGAACAACACGTCGGAGCAGTCGCTTGGGGACAGTCGCTATCGCATCTACTACGACACGCGCGCCCTGGTGATCAACCTGCCGCAGCTCGAGCCCGGCGACACCGTGGAGATTCGCTATCGCGTCGAAGACGTGAGTCGTCGCAATATGTTCAACAACTACTACGGCGATATTCGCTACTTACAGCAGGCTTCGCCGACGCGACGTCTGGAGCATGTGCTGGTCACCCCGCGAAGCCGTGAGTTCTACTTCAATGAGCCGGCGCTCGCCGGGCTGGAACGAACCGTCGAACAACGCGGCGAGAACAACGTCCACCGCTTCGTCGCTGCGGACATTCCCGCCCTGCGAACGGAGTCTCATATGCCTGGGCCTGCGGAGACGCGTCCCTATCTTCACGTGTCCACCTATCGCAGCTGGGAGGATGTCGGTCGTTGGTGGTGGGGGCTTGTACAAGACCAGCTCATCCCGGATGACTCGCTGCGTCGCACGACCCTCGAGCTCGTGGACGGTGCCGCGAACGACCGAGAAAAGGTCACACGTATCTACGATTGGGTGATTCGAAACACACGTTATGTGGGCCTCGAGTTCGGTATTCACGGCTTCAAGCCATATCGCGTGACGCAGATTGTTCGGCGTGGGTTCGGCGACTGCAAAGACAAGGCGTCGCTCATCTACGCGATGCTCACCATCGCCGGTGTGGACGCTCGAATCGCGTTGATACGCACCCGCCGCAACGGCGCCATCAACCCAGCCCCTGCGAGTCTCGCCATCTTTGACCACGCGATTGCCTACGTGCCGCAGTTCGACCTCTTCCTCGACGGCACCGCCGAGATGAACGGAACGACGGAACTCCCAGCCATGGACCAAGGAACCGTAACCTTGCTTGTCGGCCCCGAGAGCGCGGAGCTGCGGGCGACGCCTGTGCTCCCCGCAGCTCGCAATGTTCGAACGCGCGAGTTGAGCGTCACTCTGGCCCTCGACGGTTCAGCGCAGATACGCGGCGACGAACGCATCCAGGGCACCAGCGCATCGTCCTACCGCTCGCAGTATGAAGCTGCGGGGCTGCAGGCGGAGCGTCTCCAGCGAGAACTCGCCCAGGGGTTCAGTGGCATTGAGCTCTCGAGTCATCGCTTTGAGAACCTCGACTCTTATGAAGAGTCTCCTTCGGTTCACTGGGAGGGGCGCGTTCCGCAGTTCGCCGAGCGTAGCGGCCCGAACCTTCTCATCGCGCCGGCTTCGATGGGGAATCTGACGCGGGCTTACACGCCCGCGCCAACCCGTCGCCACACGCTCGAGCTTGGGTCGCCGCGCCGACACGTTGAAACACGCACCATTCGAATCCCGAACGGCGCCACCGTCGGCGCACTGCCGAGCGGTGGGGAAGCACGCTCTGAGTTTGGCGCGCTCACCCTCTCGTACACACGCCAAGGGCAAAACCTCATCGTGCGCTGCGAATGGGAACTCACCACGAACCGCGTCACCGCTGAGGACTACCCAGCATTTAGGCGCTTTATTCAGGAGGCGGACGTCTTGTTGAGAGCACGAATATCCGTCGGAGGTGCCCAATGACCCGCGTGACGACAGCTGTCTTCTTGGTCGCGCTGCTCAGCGCTTGTGGCGGCGCGCGTTCGCTCGCCACGACCGCTGGCAATGTGACTCCACTCGAAGTGCTTCGAGGCCAAGCAGCGGAAGAACCCGGCAATGTCGAGCTTCAGCGCCAGCTCGCCGAAGCAGAGCTCTTTTGGGCCGGCGGGGACATGGAGGCCGCTGTTCGCGGCCTCGATGCGAGCCTTGAACAACGGCCGGCGGACACCTCGTTGCTCTTGATGCGAGCGCTCGTTCACGATTTTCACGGTGAGCACTCCAACGCCCTCGACATGGCGATCCGAGTCATCGAGGTCGCCAAGACGTTGCCCACAGATGAGGCAGCTCATCACGCCGAGTACGCGCTGACGATGATGACGGCGCAGTGGGGCGGCACACCCCGCTACGAAGAGCGCGTTCGTCCACTCCTCGATTCGCTCCTCGCAGACCCCGGTGCTCTCGGAGAACCCGCGGTTCGCTGGGCCGCGAGCCTCCGACGCCAGCTCGCGTGGCGCCGTGGCGATCACGATGCGGGCAGGGCCGCCGCGGCACGTGGAGGCTGCGTCGTCGAGGGATGGCGCGCTGTGGGGCCTTACGGTCCGTTGCCGATGAGCACCTACGACGATGATCAGCCTGCGCTTGGGCTTGGGCCGCTCGCGGAACGTTACGACCTTGGCGTGGGCCGCGGCGAAGACGCCGTCTTTGACGTTGAGTCACAAGGGTGTGCGTTGCGCTTTGGCGGCGGCGAGGTTTCCGGCGCAGGAACCACCATCGCGGAGACGTTTGTCGAAGTTGCGAACCCAGGCCGACATCTCTTTGTCATCGGAACGGGCGCGGCGTTCAAGCTCTACGTGGATGGTGAACTCGTTCACGCTCTCGACCGCCGAGAAGGTCTCTACGCAAGGCGTATATACATCCCTGTCGAGCTCAGCGCGGGGCGCCATGAGGTTGAACTCAAGCTCACCGCACGTGGGGCGGCCCGTGCTGAGGTCATTCTCGATTGGCCGGGGCGTCTTGGTGATGGCTACGAGCCCACACGAGGGGCCAGCCTTGAGAGCGAGCCTACGGGGTCCTTCGAACGGGTGCTTCGAACCCTCATTTTGCTCTCACGCTCAGACAACGTCGGTGCGCGGGAGGCGTTTGGTCCCTTGGCTTCCTTCGAGCTGCCGCCCTTAGGTCTCGAGGTCTATCGCCGCGTGGTTCGCGCGGATCCGTTCATCACCGCGGAACGAACGGGCGAGCTTGAGACTCGAATCATCACACAGATCGCGGAACTCGACCCGGCCGCGGTCTACGCCGCTCTCGCCAACGCGCAAAGCGAGCAGGGCACCGTCGAGCAGGCACAGCGGATTCGGGAAGTCGCGGAGCGCTGGCCAGATGTCCTTGGGGCGCAGTTGGCGTTGACCAACGTCTTGCGCCAGCAAGACCAGTTGACCGATGCCGAGGAAATCCTGGGTCGTCTTCGAGAGCGCTTTCCTGACGAATGCGGACTTGTGGCGCAGCTTCGCGAACTCTACCGAAGTCAGCAGCGTGTCGCGGAAGCGAACGCCCTCGTCGAGTCCATCATCGCCTGTGATGCGACTTCCGCGGAGCGCTACCGCCTCTTCGTGCGTCAACGACGATGGGATGCGGCGGAAGAAGAGGTCGCTCGCCTGGAGCCACTCTTCGAAGACCCGGACGACCTACGAACGCTGCGATTGGAGCTCGCGCTCGCGACAGGGGATACCGAGCAGGCCGAGTCCATTCGACAAACGATCGACGCTGAGAGCGAACGACCCACGCCGGCCCAAACGCTCCGCGCCGTGGACGAATCCCTCGCCGCCGGCCGACGGGGAGAAGCGGTCCGAATTTTGGACGCGGCCTTTGCAAGTCAACCGGAGGAGATGGCGAGTCTTCGCCCACTTCGACGCGACCTGACGGGCCGAGATGATCTCGAAGCGTATCGCCAAAACGGCATGGAGATCATCGAACGCTACGAAAACGGCGATGTACAACACGTCGACGCCACCGAAGTGCTCGTCTTCGACTACATGGTGACCCGGATCTACCCAGACGGCTCGGCGCGAAATCTGGTGCATCAAATCTACAGGGTGCAAAGTGAGGAAGCCATCGAGCGGCTCGGTCAGGTTTCCCTGGGTGGGCAGATTCTGACGCTTCGCTCGATCAAGCCCGATGGCCGGCAGCTCGAACCAGAGTCGATTCGAGGGCTCGATACGATCCCCATGTCGGAGCTCGGCATCGGCGACTACGTCGAGTACGAGTACGTCACCGGTGGCGCGCCGCTCTACAACGGTGGCTTCCGAAGCCCCGGCTGGAGCTTCGACAGCTCCCAACATCCCTTCGCGTTCTCGCAGATGGTCGCCGTCGTTCCGAACGACGTGGAAGTCATCGTTGAGGCGCTCGGGGGAACCCCGGAGGCGAGTATTCGCCGTGACGGTGATCTAAAGATCATGACCTGGACGATGGAGCATGTTCCGTCACGGCCCCCAGAGCCCAACGCTGTGCCGGTTCCACCTTATCGACCGACGCTGCGCTTTGGTATCGACGCCGACTGGGCGTCGTTTTTCCCGCCTCTGCGCGAGGCACTCTTGGGTCGTGACCCCGTCGACCCAGCAGCGATGCGTCTCGTCTCGCGCCTCGTCGGTGAAGCCCAATCGCCCCGCGATGTGGCAGCGCGTCTTCACGAATGGGTGAGCGAGAACATCGAGCCCGCCCAAGGGCTCACCGCCGTGGCGCCGCTCATGGTGGCCGCCGAGCGAGGCGACCGCAGCCGTGTGCTTCGCTACCTCCTCACCCTCGCTGGCCTCGATGCGCGCCTCCTCGTCGTCCGACAATTTGGAACGATGGAACCGGGGCCGCTTGCTCAAGGTGGAATCTACGAAGGTCTTCTCGTTCAAGTCGTACCTGAAGGCGGC
>JBLHKB010000554.1:0-4703 GCA_047619315.1 Polyangiales bacterium | reverse complement strand
TCGGCGCTAAGCCCAGCCCATCCTGAACATGGCCAGCACTACGGCATTTTCCTCGTCGAGTTGGGTGTTGGCATCACCGTCAGCGCTGTGATGATGACTATCTACTTCCTCTTCAGCGTACGTCCACGCGTGGGCTCCGGAGTCCCTCGATGAGCGATCACCCGCTCATTCATCTCTGGCACTACGGCGCCGTCATCTTCTTGATGATGACGGGCCTGTGGACCGTCATCGCCAAGCGAAACTTCGTAAAGAAGCTCATGGGCCTGAGCATCTTTCAGGTCGCCGTCATCATGTTCTACGTCTCCATGGGCAAGATCGAAGGCGGAACTCCGCCGGTATACTTGCCAGATGGAGAAGGCGGCGTTGATTTGGACGCGGTCTACTCCAACCCACTGCCCCACGTCCTCATGCTCACAGCCATCGTCGTGGGCGTCGCCACCACAGCGCTTGGCCTCGCGCTCGTGGTGCGCATTCGAGAAGCGTACGGCTCGAGCGAAGAGAACGAAGTCCTCGAAGCGGACCGCGCTGACGAGGAACTTGAGCGCGCCGAAGAAGAAGCCCAAGAACGGCTCGCCGAAGAAGCGGCAAGAGGTGTCGCGTGACGTTCCTCGAGCATCTTCCTGTTCTCCTCGTCATTACACCCTTGCTCGCGGCACCCCTCGTGGCCCTCGCCAAGCACCCCGTCGCGGCACGACTCCTCGCTTCCGCCGCAGTGTTCGCCACGGCCTGTATCGCGTTTGGGCTCGTGCAATGGACAGGGCACCTCGATGCGCCAATCAGCTACCAGCTAGGCGGTTGGGCGGCGCCTTACGGCATTGAGTACCGCGTAACGAAAGCGAGCGCGCTCGTGGCGGCGCTCGTCTCTTCCGTGGCGTTCATCGCGATCTTGGCCGGCACCCACTTCACACGTCGTGAGGTTGTCGACGGCCGCCAGCATTTGTTTTTTGCAGCCTACCTGCTCTGCCTCGCCGGCCTCCTAGGAATGGCGACGACGGGTGATGCGTTCAACGTCTTCGTCTTCTTGGAGATAAGCTCGCTCTCCACCTACACCCTCGTGGCCATGGGTCGCTCCCGTCGCGCGTTCTCAGCGAGCTTCAACTACCTGGTCCTCGGAACCATCGGCGGCACATTCATGCTTCTGGGCATTGGTCTGCTCTTTCAGGTAACTGGCTCTCTCAACGCCGCGGATATCGCCGCGCGCATCAGCGCAGACGACCCTTCCCGAACTCTTCATGTAGCCTTCGCTTTCGTCGCCACTGGACTTGCCATCAAGCTCGCGGTGTTTCCGCTTCATCAGTGGTTGCCGGGCGCCTACGCCGAGTCACCCTCGGCCGTTGGCGCCTTCCTTGCGGGGACGGCCACCAAGGTCATCTACTTTCAGCTCGTCCGCGCCATCGTAGGTCTCTTTGGTGTCGCCTACGTCTTCGAAGGCCTGCACTTTGGTCGGATCTTGGGGGCGCTTTCGCTTCTCGGAATGTTTGGTGGCTCCCTCTCCGCCGTCTACCAGACGAGCCTCAAACGGCTCCTCGCCTACTCCTCCATCGGACAAGTGGGCTACCTGACCCTCGCACTCAGCCTGGGGACAGAAGACGGCCTCTCCGCTGGCCTCCTTCATCTCTGCGCACACGGCGTGACAAAATCAGGTCTCTTCCTCATCGTCGCCGCGATGGTGGCGACGGTAGGCTGCGACCGAATTTCGCGGTTGCGCGGCTACGGAAAGCGACACCCAGTCATTGCCTTTGGCTTTGTGCTTGGCGGTATTGGACTCATCGGTGTTCCGGGAACGGCAGGCTTTGTGAGCAAGTGGGCACTCCTCAAAGCCGCCCTCGATTCTGGGCATCCACTCTTAGCGGCGGCCGCACTACTGAGCAGCCTCATCGCTGTGGTCTATGTCTGGCGCATCGTGGAGACGATGTACCTTCAGGATGTTCCCGCGAACGCAGAAGACTCCGCCGACCCCACGCCATCGTGGAAGCTTGCTGGTCCGGCGTTCGTCCTTCTCGGTGCCAGTGTCGTCATGGGCATGTACTCGGAACCATTGACCACCTTTGTGGGTGAAGCTTCCGCTCAGCTCTTCCGCGGTGCAGAACTCATTGGGAGCGCGCAATGAACTGGCTCATCCCAGCAGCGCTCGGCGCACCTCTCGTTGGCGCCCTCCTCGTTTCGCGAACGGGACGATCCCCGAACTTGCGCGAATCGATGACGGCGCTTGCGAGCATTGTTACCCTGGTTTGCGTCGCGCTCCTCGTTCCACCGGTCATGCGGGGCTTTCGGCCCGAGTGGGTCGTCTTCGAGTTCCTGCCAGGCGTACCGATGGCGTTCAAAGTCGAGCCCCTCGGCATGCTCTACGCGTTGGTCGCGGCAGGTCTCTGGCCCGTCACGAGCTCCTACGCCGCGGGCTACTTGCGCGGGCACCACGAGAAAAACCAGACGCGCTTCTTCGTCTGCTTCGCCCTCGCCATCTTCGCGGCGCTCGGCATCGCTTTTGCCGCGAACCTTGGGACGCTCTTCTTCTTCTACGAAGTGTTGACGCTGTCCACGTATCCCCTTGTCACGCACAGCCAAAACGCTGAGGCCAAGAAGGCCGGTCGCGTCTACCTCGGCATTCTGATTTCGACGAGCGTGTGCTTCTTGCTCCTCGCGATTGTGTGGACCTTCCAAATGACGGGCACTCTCGATTTTCGCATCGGCGGAATCCTCGACGGTTATGTGAGCGACGCGGCGCTCCCCATCTTGCTGGGTCTCTACGCGTACGGCGCAGGCAAGGCGGCGCTGATGCCTTTGCACCGGTGGCTGCCCAACGCGATGGTCGCGCCGACCCCAGTATCGGCGCTTCTCCACGCGGTGGCCGTCGTCAAAGCAGGCGTGTTCACGATTCTTAAAGTCGTGGTCTACATCTTCGGCTTGGAGCTCTTGCAGCGAACCGGCGCGAGCGAATGGCTCATGGCGGTCGCGGCCTTCACGATCATCGCGGGGTCGCTCATCGCCTTCACCCAGGACAACCTCAAAGCGCGACTGGCGTACTCCACCATCGCGCAGCTCGCGTACATCACTCTCGGCGCTGCCCTCGCCACAGAAGACGCAGTGCTCGGTGGCGCGATGCACATCGCCACGCACGCCGTCGGCAAAATCACACTCTTCTTCTGCGCCGGCGCCATCATTGTCTTCGCTCATGAGACCCGCGTCAGCCGTCTCGACGGCCTCGGCAAATACATGCCTTGGACGATGGGTGCGTTCCTCGTCGCGTCCCTCTCCATCATCGGCCTGCCGCCCACCGGCGGGAGCTGGAGCAAGTGGATGATCGCGCTCGGAGCGGCAGACAAACACTCGTTCTACATCGCTGTGCTCATGGTCAGCTCGCTCCTCAACATCGGCTATCTGATTCCGATTCCGATCCGTGCCTTCTTCTTTCCACCGAAGCCTGGCCTGCACGCCAAAGAAGCGCCCTTTGCCTGCACGGCCCCTCTCGTGCTCACCGCGACTCTCTGCGTTGTACTCTTCTTCTTCGGCGATTTCATCATCGAGCTTCTTAATCCGATCGTGGGGAGGTAATCATGAGCGCCCACGACCACGGCCGAGAACCACTGCCGCCAAGCTGGATCGAAAAGAACCAGAAGCTCATCATCCGCGGCGTCGTCGCCCTCGCCCTCGCGGCAGTTGTCGCCGACGTCCTCCACGGCATCTACGGACACAAGCACGTGCACTTCGACATGGAGGCCTGGCCTGGTTTCTACGCGGTCGTCGGCTTTGTCTCGTACGTGGGCTTGGTGTTGACGGCGAAGCAGCTGCGGAAGGTGCTTTCGCGACCGGTGGACTACTACGAAGAGCAGCCACCGCTGCTCGCGTTTGATCCCGCCGCTGCTGACGAGATCCACACCGACGACCACGACGAGCCCGACGACGACCTGCATCAAGACGACCTGCAGGATGAAGAGCTGCACGAGGAGGTGACGTCATGAACGCGCTCATCGAACTCGCCTCCACGCTCTTCCCCGGCGAAATTCTCATTCTGGGCGCCCTCCTCGTTCCGTTCCTAAAGGAAGGACGAACCCGAAACTTCTACGTCATCGCGCTGCCGCTGCTCAGCGGATTGCAGCTCGCCACATTGGAGCTGGGCCACACCGCCAACGCTGAGCTCTTTGGCTACGGTCTTGAGGTCGTCCGTGTCGACCGCCTCAGTCGCATCTTCGGGACCATCTTCCACATCGCGGCGTTCTTGGTGTGCATCTACGCGTATCACGTCAAGCGTGCGCTAGAGCACGTAGCGACGCTCGTGTACGCAGGCGCTGCCATCGCGGCTGTTTTTGCCGGCGACCTGATCACGCTCTTCTTGTTCTGGGAGCTCACCGCGCTCAGCAGCGTGTTCCTCATTTGGGCACGCGGCTTGGATGAACCAGACCGCCGTGAGCGAGCCTACGCCGCCGGAATGCGTTACCTCATCGTCCAGGTGGGCAGCGGCGTCGCGCTTCTCGCCGGCGCGATTCTTCACCTCAACGACACCGGGTCCCTCGCCTTTGAGCACATGAGCCTCGACAGCTCCGCCGGCGCTCCCTGGATCTTCCTCGCCTTTGGCATCAAGGCCGCATTCCCCTTCCTGCACAACTGGGTTCAGGACGCGTACCCAGAAGCGACGGTCAGCGGCACCGTTGTCCTCGCAAGTTTCACCACGAAGCTGGCCATCTACGCGCTCGCCCGCGGCTTCG
>JBLHKB010000553.1:0-4703 GCA_047619315.1 Polyangiales bacterium | reverse complement strand
GCGACGCTTCTGCATCCACGCCGTGCTCTTCTCGAGCACGGTGTAGAACGCTTCTGGCGCAGCACGCTTCAAACGCCAGAGCGCTTTTCCATCCGCCATGGGCACGGAGTAGATCCGCCCCTTCGTAAGATCCTCAAGGGCGATGCGCGCCACGTCCGGTGCCTGCACCTTTGAGCGCTCCATCCACTTCTTGGCGAGTCGGGTCTCTTTCATCTCGGGACCGCGACCGCTCTCCATGATCTTCGTCTTGAAGAAGGTTGGACAGAGCGCCGTGACGTGAACGCCGTGGGTTTTATACTCCACGTTTAGCGTCTCGCTGAGGCCGACCACGCCCACCTTTGTGACGTTGTACGGGGACATATTCGCTGTGCGAAGAAGTCCCGCGGCGCTGGCCACGTTGAGCACGTAGCCGCTCCGTCGCTTGCGCATCGCCGGCAGGAACGCCTGGCATCCATAGATGACGCCCCAAAGATTGATGTCGACGATCCACTTCCAGTCCTCCAGAGAGATCTGCTCAAAGGGGCCCGACACCGCAACGCCCGCGTTGTTGCACAAGAGGTCGATCTGTCCGAGATGCTTTTCCGCCGCCTCAGCGAGGGCATCGACATCTTCCTTCTTGGACACATCGCATCGCTCGACGAAAGCCTTCGCCCCCGCGCTCTCGACGAGATGCGCTGTTTCTTCGGCGCCCTCCAGATCGACGTCGGCGACGACGACATCGCCGCCGCGCTTGGCGACCTCAAGACAGAGGGCACGGCCAAGACCACTGGCGCCGCCAGTAACAACAGATTGGGGGTTGCGCATGACCCTATCGTACGGCCCCAGAGCGTACGTGCATGCAGAAAGTCCTCGCGCGCCCACAAAAGCGGTCCTAGAAAGGGCACGTGTCGAAGCTCTGGCATTACGCGATCGTGGGTGCTGGGCCCGCAGGTACTGCGACGGCCCTCAACCTGCTTCGTCTGGGCGTTTCAGCCGATGACATTGTCATCCTCGACAAAGCCACGTTCCCACGCCCCAAGCTCTGCGGCGGCGGCATCACACACCGCGGCACAGCTCTTCTTCAAGGTCTGGTGCCGGAGTATTTTACGTCAGACGTACCTCCCGGCGGAATCCGCACGTTGGGCCTTGATTTTTCGTCCCGAGCCGGACGCTTTCCAGTGCAGGAGGCTGGTCCTCAGTGGCTCTACGACCGCGCTGACCTCGACCACGCGCTCCTTCGCGCCGTCACGGAAAAAGGCGTCAGGGTTCTTCAGGGAACCGCGCTGACCAAGCTCGACAGCTCTACGAAAGACTGGACGCTTCATCTCCGCGGCGAAGGCGACACCGAGCTCAAGTCACGTTGGGTGATCGGTGCTGATGGAGCTCATGGAGCGGTCTCACGCTACGCCGGAATTCCGCGCGGGCGTCTTGGGAGACTTGTCGAGGCCTACTACGAGGCGACGCCACGCGCCGTGACGACGCCGGACCGCTTGCTCTTCGACTTCGATCCCGTGTTCGACGGCATTCCGGGATACGCGTGGATCTTCCCCTACCCCAACAGCGGACACTACAAGATCGGCGTCATGGACGGACGCGGCGTCATCAGTGGCGAGAAGCTGCGCACGTGGACCGACGCCTTCGCCGCGCGACATGGGTACCGCCGCGTCGACGCAAAGATCGCTGGCTGGCCAGAGCACTTCTACGCTCCTTCAAATCAAGCTCACATCGAAGGGCTTGTCCTCGTGGGCGAAGCCTGGGGCATCGATCCTCTGCTCGGCGAAGGCATCGCGCCCTCCTTGGAGATGGCCGAGTATGCAGCCCAAAGACTCGTCGACGCGTCCTCGCGAACCATTCGTGGATATGAGCGGGACTTCCGGCGCACTGAACCCGGGCGAAACCTGCTCTTTCAGCACTACCTCGCCAACCTACTCTACGGGCCAAGCCCGACTCGCTGGATGCGTGTGCTCTTTAGCCACGCCTATATGCGGCAGCTCGCAGGGCGGGGCACCGAGTCCTACGGAAAGCTCGCGCGCCATCTTCCAAGCCTCGTCGGGTCCTACGCGCTTCAGTGCCTCAAAGAGGGGCTCCCTTCGGCGCGTCCATTTCCCCCGCCCGGCGAGCTCGAAATGCGCGGACGCACCGCAGGTCGAGCGCGTTGATCGTCGACGTCATCATCCCCGCCCTCGACGAAGAAGCCGCGCTTCCACTGGTGCTGCGCGCCATCCCCGCGGACTTGGTCCGCCAGGTGATCGTCGCCGACAACGGCAGCCGCGATAACACGGCAAAGGTTGCGGAAGCAGAAGGCGCCCGCGTCGTCCACGAACCCGAACGCGGCTACGGCGCGGCGTGTCTCCGCGCCCTCGCGCTCCTCAAAGACGACCCGCCCGATGTGGTCGTGTTCTTGGACGGGGACAACAGCGACGACCCAAGTGAGCTCGGCTCCCTGCTAGCTCCCCTCAAAAACGGCGCAGACCTCGTTATCGGTTCGCGGGTGCGGGGCGACCTCGAACCAGGCGCGCTCACACTTCCTCAACGCGTCGGAAACGCCATCGCCTGCGGCGGCCTGCGCGTACTTTATGGAGCGCGCTACACCGACCTGGGTCCCTTTCGCGCCATTCGCTGGTCCGCCCTCGAGGCCCTGCACATGAAGGATCGAAACTGGGGCTGGACCGTCGAGATGCAGATTCGCGCCGCCCAAGAAGACCTGCGCCACGTCGAAGTTCCCGTGAGCTATCGCGTTCGTCGGGAAGGCGTCTCGAAGGTCAGCGGCAGCATCGTCGGGAGCTTCCACGCGGGTCGAAAGATCCTCTGGCTCCTCGCCCGTCATCGGCTCACGCGATGAAACCGTCCGCCGTGGGCGTCTTCGCGAAGGCGCCCGTACCTGGGAAGACGAAGACACGCCTCGCTCACGTCATCGGCGACGAAGCCGCCGCCGCGCTCCACGTCGCGTTTCTTTGGGACACCCTGGCGCTCGCAACGCAGGTCACTGAATGTGTGTTATTCAGCGCCGGTGACCATGAGCACCCCGTCCTTCGCGAGGCTGCTGCACACTTCGGCATACGCCAAGTTCCCCAACACGGTGAAGACCTGGGTCTCCGTATGATGAACGCCATCGACGTGCTCTTGGAAGATCACGCGACGGCGGTTCTTATCGGCAGCGACGCGCCAAGCCTACCGCCACGCGCCCTCAAAGCGGCGTGCACAAAACCGCTCTCGTTTGGCCCAAGCAGCGACGGGGGCTTCTACCTGGTCGGTGCGCAAGCGCGTCCTCACTTCGAAGAGATCGCCTGGTCCACACCACGCACCCTCGCCGACACGCTTGCCCAGAACCCCGGCGCTCAGCTCCTCGAGCCTTGGTTCGACGTCGACGAGTGGGGCGACCTCAGAACGCTCCAGCTACAGCTACAGCTGCACGCGGAAGCTGCACCGAAAACCAGCGATTGGTTGACGGAGCACGAGATGCTGTTGTGCGAGTGACGTGAGCCACGAGCAGAAAGACGAGCGCCCGACTTCGGATGCCTATGGCCTGACGCCCGCTCAACCACGCCCGAAGCGGGGCGCTCGTATTTTCACGGTTTTCATCCGCGCGTTGATGTGCCTCGTGTTGGCGGTCCTGTGTCTCATCACCAGCGTGCTGGTGCACCTGAACACCGCCCTTGCGCTCGATGTCGCCTGCTCACTCGGACGAGAACTTGGCAGCGAGGCCATCGCCGGGTCGATGGACTTTCAATGTGTCGACATCGACTTTCAGCTCCCCCTCTCCGTTGTGGCAACGGTGGAGGCCATCGAGCTCTTTGACGCGGATGGAGAGCACGTCGTAGACGCTGAGCTAATGATGGCCTCGGCCGCGCTCATGCCGCTCTTCGACGGGGAGCTTTTGCTCAGCGACGTGGTCATCCGCGCTCCCCGCGTCTCGCTCGCCACTGACGACGGCGGCGAACTCCGGATCGCGCAAGCGTTCCTACCCACAGGTCCGGCGGATCCGAATCCGGAACCCTCGACCTTCGTGATGCGAATCGCAGGCGCGATCACAAGCGCTTCCGTGCGTAACGTGCCTGGCATCGATGCGCAGCTCGATGACCTCACGCTCGGGCTGAGCGTCGACGTTGAAGGAGGATCCGTCGAGATTCACGCCTCCCAGCGTGAGGTCGCGAGGGTGATGCTTAACGGCGACGCGTACGGAGAGCTCACCGGGTTGGCTTACGATTTCGGGCTCCGGGACGGGGGATCGATGGACGCCGCGCTGCGTCTCGCCGCTCCAGACGGTCACCTGCAGGTCAGCGCGTCGATGCCATGGATCGATGACACCCTCGGCGCGCTGGTTGGGCGAGCGGACGGAGTGCTCACCAACGCGATGCTGAGTCCGTTCATTGGACAAGATCTGCTCGGCGGGCCCACGGAGATCGCCCTCGCCGTTCACTCGGCGGAGGGCGAGACGCCTTCGGCTGAACCGAGTCCTTTCGGCGCCTTCATGGCGGAGGGGGAGCTTCGAACGCCTGGAGGCGACGTCGCGCTGGAGGCGTCCGTGGAGCTCGCGGGTCCATTGCGAGCGGCGCTCGCGATCCGTAGTTCCCGCCTCGAGCTCGAGACAGCGCTGGCGCAGGAGCTCGGTGTCACCGGCGCCACACGTTTTGATCTGGACCTCACCGCGAGCGAAGGAGACACGGGCTGGGACATCGGGGTGCGTGGCGACGACATCGCGTACGACACATGGGAGGTGCAAA
>JBLHKB010000552.1:0-4705 GCA_047619315.1 Polyangiales bacterium | reverse complement strand
CCTTGAACAGGACGCTCGTCGCCTCAGCGATAGCGACTAAAAAAAACTAGGACGTACAGGCGCTGCCAGAGGCGCGGCGGATTTCGCGAACACGCTGCCGCGCTCGGCCAACGAGAGGCGAGCGTCGGAAGTTCGAGGTCAGCGTTTGAAACGCGTTTCGCGCATCGGTGCAGGCGTGGAGCGCAAAGAACGCTTCACCCATATCGAAGAGCGTCTCATCCATCGCGTCACCAGTGGAGTACTGGGAGATGACGCGTCGAAACTCACGAAGCGCGCTCGCAGGGCGGTTCTCTGCGAGATACGACTTCCCAATCCAGTACAGCGCGTTGTCTGCGTTTTCGTCCTCCGCGTAGCGCGTGATGTACGCACGGAAGAGCGCCCGAGACTGGCTGTGTTCATCGCGCTGATAGGCCTGGTAGGCGGCGGTGAAATGATCATCTTTTGCCGCAGGAATCTCCGACTCCGGAACCGGCATATCAACACCGCTCTTGCGGGCAAACTGCTGAAATCGTTCGTCGAAGCGCGTCTGCTGTTCGCCTACCTGTCGCTGAGTATTCGTTAGCTCGTTGCTCAGTTCAGCCAACGTCCCTTCCAGGGTCTGAAGCTGCTCTCGAAGCTGCGAGACCTCCGTGCCTAGGTCCGCGCTGTTGCGCGTCACGACCTGGGTGGCTCGCTCAAGGACTTGCTCGAGCTCCACCACTTTGGCCTGAGCACTTTCAAGTGCGGTCTGCATCTCCAGCCGCTCTTGTTCCATGCCGCGTTCAAGTGCGGTGAGGCGTTCGTTGTGATGCTCTGACGAACGAGAAAGGCGTGTGCCGTCCGCTTTGGAATAGCAACCGAAGGAGAGGGTGAGGACGCCGACCAGTGCTGCACGAAAAAGAACGCTCATCTTATCGCTCCGTGAAAGTGACCTTGCGGTCTAGCCGCCAGCTCGCTTCGCTTTCGCCAGCCGACATCTCTTCGCCCATCGACGACCCGGAAAAACTGTTTCGGTCGGCTCCAAGGCTCGTCATGTATTGGATGACGCCTCGTGCGCGTCGGTCGCCGAGGGCGAGGTTGTATTCCTCTGTGCCGCGCGGATCTGTGTAGCCGGTTACGTGGACTCGAGCGATGCTTCGCTCACGCATGCACTGAACGTTCGCCGCCATGATGTCCCGCGAGGAGTTGTCGAGTCCGTCTTGGTCGAAGGAAAAGTAGATGGGTTCGAGCTGGCAGCCTGTGTTGCCGGTGTTGCCAGTGTCAGGAAGCCCCAAATCTTGTGAGCTTATCGCGACACAACGGCTGTTCTGGCATTCCTGCCCGTCTGGGCAGGCCGTCTCACTGCTGCAAAAGCCCTCGATGGGGTCGCAGCGTCCGCCATTGCACTCTTCGCCTGCGGCACAGTCCGCGTTCGAGCGGCACAACTGGCACTGACCATCGACGCAGTACTCGCTCTCGTGACAGTCATCGTCGTCACCGCAAAGAGGGTATTCGGGGCCACATCCCGCGCTGGAAACAGCGAGCACAGCGGCAAACGCGAAGGGAGCAGCCTTGAATAGGCGCTTTAAATGCACTTTGGGGATGAACACGGTCCCTCGCCAGTACCGCTGCCACCACGAAGTGTCAAACGCGATGGAGCCTGCTGAGAGATTCACCTGATTCTAGTGGGTTTTTGCATCGTTGCTCTGAGTGGCTGTATCCGTAAAGGTGAGGGGGACGGATCGCCGAACGAATGAATGGCAAAGGAAAGAGTTGGCTCTTAAGCCTGGTTCTAGGCCTCAGCGCGTGCTGCAAGCCAGCCCTATCTGAGGACGGTGGGGTCGCCCCGGATGCGGTCACCGCCGATGTCCCACCGAATATCTGCGGCGAGCGCATCGATACGGACGGCGACAGCATCAGCAACGAAAACGAGGGCCAGGGGGACGCTGATGGTGACGGAATCCCAAACCGGGAAGACCTTGATTCGGATGGCGACGGTGTTTCGGACGGGCTCGAGGCGGGCGACGAAGACTGCACCACGCCTCCCGTCGATACCGATGAGGACGGCTTGCCGGACTATTTGGACAACGACAGCGATGACGACGGGGCCTCCGATGCGGAAGAAGAGAGGGCCGGGAGCAGCCGGGTTCTCGGCGACTCCGACGCCGATGGTGTGGGGGACCTCGAGGAGATCGCTTTTTCCCATTTTCACTGTGAAAACGAACCAGCGACCTGTGATTGCGTCATCAAGCCAACCTGCATGGTCCCTCGGGAGGTGACCATCGCGGTCCTGGCGGAGGGGATGAGCGCCGAGTTCGACATCTCGTTTTCAACCTCGATCCTCGCGGCGGATGTCTTTTTCCTCGTCGACACGACGCGATCCATGGATGGGACTCTGACAAACGTGAAGAGTGTTCTGGACGGCGGGGACCTTGTTTCGCAGATTCAAGCGCACATTCCAGATGTCCGATTCGGCGGAGGTCAGCACGACGATTTTCCTCTTGGGCCGTACGGGAGTGGAGACGATGAGACGTTCCTGCTCGCTCGCGCGATGACTCCGCCCGCGAGCGTCACTCTCCTCGTCGACGCGCTCATGGCGATGGAGGTTCACGGCGGCGGGGATGGCCCGGAGGGACATGTTCAGGCGCTCCATCAGCTCATCTCCGGTGAGGGTGGGAGCTGGCGTTATACCGACGACGCCAGTCCCAGCAGCTATGAGGCCCGTCCAACGGCCGGCGACTGCCTCTCTGGCTATGGCGCTGCCTGTTTTCGGGAAGACGTACTGCCCATCGTCCTGCACTTTACGAACGCGTGTGCCCACAACGGACCCCCCGGCGAGTTCGTGGAGTGCACGCCTTATGCAAACATCGACCCCAGCGTGGGAACGTGGAGCGAGATGGTCGCCGAGCTAAATGTGCGAGGGGCCAAGTATCTTGGCGTGAATGCGACTCGGACGGCGTGCCAAGAAGACGCGCCGGCCACCAGCACGTCCCCGTGCTACTTTCTGCAACAGACCGCGATGGCGACGAGCACCGTCCGAGAGGGCCGTTCTTTGATCCTCGACGTCGCAAACGACGCTGAGCTCGACGATTTCCGCACAGCGATCGCAGCCGCAATTGAGCTTGTGGCCACGCGCGTGCCGTTGCGCGTGAACGCGCTCACTCAGGGGGACGCTGAGCGCTTTGTGCGCTTGTTCCGCCCGGCGTGCGTGGCTGATGAGCCCACTTCACCTTGCTGGACGCCGCCAGCTGGCGTGTCCTCTGCTGAAGCTGTTGGTGCTGTGGATGAGGTCTTTTTTCAGCAGGTCTTGCCTGGGACCCAAGTGGTGTTCCGCCTTGAACTCAGAAACGACGGCACGGCCGCAGGCCGACGCTCCCAGCTAAGCCGAGCGGCCCTGGAGGCTCGAGCAGGGCCTCTCCTCCTCCAAACACTGGAGCTCATCGTTGCGGTGCCAGCGGCGTCCGAAGGCTAGCCTTTCGCTTCGCCTTTTCAGGCGCTACCCTCGACCTCGAGCTTTAGGAGGCCGCCATGAACGGAAAGAGATGCGCATTCGCTGCGTTGGTCGTCGCATTGGGGTGTTCCCCGGGCGGCGAGGTTAACCCACGCACCTTTGACGGCGGACCCGGCTTCGACGGCGGACGGATGGGTTCATGCGATCCCACGTCGGACATGGATGGCGATGGGATCGCCGACTTCCGGGAAGGAAGCGCCGATCCTGACTTGGATGGCATCCCCGCGGAACAGGATCTCGACTCCGATGGCGATGGTATCTCGGATGCGATGGAAGCCGGAATGGACCCTTGCGGGCCACCGAACTCCGATGGCGATGACACGCCGGACTTTCTCGACAACGACAGCGACAACGATGGCCTAACGGACAGCGAAGAGGTCGCCGCGGGGACCAACCCTCGGGTGAGTGATTCCGACGGCGATGGCATCCCCGACCTCGTTGAACTTCGCGGCTCTCGCACAGACCCCAACGACTCTGCGAGCAGTATTCCGGATACGGATTTCTTCGTGGTGCTTCCCTACAACGGCTCCCGTGAGAACCGCACACTTCGATTCGGCACGAACATTGAGGTCGCCGACATCTTCTTCTTGGTCGACATGACCGGGTCGATGCAGGGCGAGCGATCAAACCTGATCAGTGGTCTGCTGACCACGATCGTCCCAGGGATCCAGGCGGCGATTCCAAACGTGCAGTTCGGCGCAGGCGGCTTCGATGACTACCCATCGGGTAGCTATGGCGGAAACAGGGACCTTCCGTTCTACCTGCTCCGCGAAATCGACACCGTGGAAATGGACAGGGGCGCGTGGAGCCTTCCAGCATCACCCAGAGCCTCTTGTCCAAACGGCGGCGCGAACGACATCGGCATGCTCACCGGCGCGCCGAACGGTCTCCCCGACATCCAGGAGGCGATCGAAGGCCTGCCCTGCCACCAGGGTGGCGACGGTCCTGAGAGCTACGTTCCAGCGCTCTTTTCGACGGCGACAGGCCTTGGCCTGACCTGGCCCGGTGGTTCTATTCCTGGGCGAACTTGCCCATCCGTTCCTGACGAGCCAGTGGCGCGCCAGGGCTACCCTTGCTTCCGCCCCGGCGCTCTGCCCATCGTCCTTCTCTTCGGCGACGCCAACTTCCACAACGGACCAGGCGGCTCACAGCCTTACACGTCGATCCCTGCGGCACCGACGTACGCAAACACCGCGGCGGCGCTCAACAGCATCGGCACACGCGTCATCAGCATCT
>JBLHKB010000551.1:0-4728 GCA_047619315.1 Polyangiales bacterium | reverse complement strand
CTTGGTAGGGGCCAAGCTGCTGGCCGCTGAGATTCCCGTGCACCCTGAGAGGGTGGCGAACGCTGGCCGAACATGCCAGGGGATCTCCTATGAAACGCGCAGCACTGCCTTTCGCGCTGGCGGCGGCCGGTTTGCTCTTTGTTGTGCTTTGGCAGTCTTCGCAGGGTGCTGGTGAATCAAACGCTGAGACCCGTCCTGAGGCTGCTCCCCAAAGCGACGTGGAGTCAGGGCCTAGTATCAGCTCGGATGAAGCGCTCCCGCTTGAGCCGGGGAGCGTTCCGGCGCCGGAAGAAGTGACGAGTTCGCCGAACCTCGCGGGAGTGGAGAGCGGCGAACAGAGAGCGCCTGGGCCAGAGAATCAAGTCGTGGAACAACTCGCCGAAGAGTCGCCCACCGAAGAGTCGCCCACCGAAGAGCGGACACCACTGAAGCGCTATGAGAACAGCGACGCTCTGGCTCTGCGTCGTGCTCGCCAGATCGAACTCGTAACGCAGGCGCAGCAACAGGCCCGTGCGTCGCTGGAGGACGCCGAACGAAGTGGAGACACCGAAATCGCCGCTCGAACACGCGGCGTGATCCGTCGGCTTCAACTTCGCTTAGACGCCCTTGAGACCGCGGCGTCGGCGCTTGAGCCCTACTAGCAGGTCGGTGAAAAACTCCGCACGCTTTGCGGCATGAACGCGCAGACATGCGCCATCCAATTCGAGCCACCTATGTCCATAGGCAGACGTGAATCGGACGCACCTGCCACCGCACTCGGTCCACAATTCGACAAACGGATTTTTTCACCGACCTGCTAGCGAAGGGCTAGCGCGAGAGCGAGAGCGGCGATGGCAAGGAGCGCGAAAATCCACCAGGTCGCGCCGCCACCGCTCTTTTTTGTGCTCGGCACCATGGGAGCTTGGGGAAGCGAACCAAGGGCAGGGCCCGAAGGATCTTCGTCAGCCATTCGAAAACCACCCGACGAGGTAAAATCTTCGATGCGAGCCTCGCCGTCGAGAGCTTCGTCACTCACGACGACGGATTGTTCCTCTGCGCTCGAAGGTCGCATCGAGACGACTTTCATCAACTCGAAGGGCACTGTGGCCTCTGCTTCAACATCGTGTGCGGGAAGCGAAGGCGCCAGCGGGACCGCGTCGACTACAATGGGATCGGCTTTCGCCTTTTCTTCGTCTTTGGAGACGACTTTGACGGCGGCCTTCGTTTCGACGGCCTTCGTTTCGACGGCCTTCGTTTCGACGGCCTTCGTTTCGACGGCCTTCGTTTCGACGGCCTTCGTTTCGACGGCCTTCGTTTCGACGGCCTTCGTTTCGACGGCGACTTCCTTTGCCGGTTCCCCTATCGTGACAGCCCGAAGTTTAGGAATCGCGGGTTGCTGAGGGAGTAGAGCTGGCGCCGCGGGTGACTCGGAAGTGGAGGGTACCGGATGCGCGCTCGGCCGATTAATGTGCTGCTCAAGGTGAGCGATACTTCGAAGCAGCGCCCGATCCTCGGGGCGCTTGCTGAGCTCTGCCCGCAGCTTTAAGAGCGCTTCGCTATAGCGTTTTTCGCGCACGAGAACGACGACTTCGACGTCCACGGAGAGGACCGATGCAGCGTCTGCGAGCTTGTCACGTCGTTCGGCCTCGCTGGCCTCATCCATGCCTGGCGGTCTCTCGCTCTTCCGCGCCGCGTAGCTCAACCCCAGAAGTGCGCGTGGCTCATCAGGTCTGCGGCGGAGAACCTCTTCAAAGCACCAGCGTGCTTTATCGATCTTCCCATCGGTGAGCTCTCGTCGTCCCTGCTCGATCAAAGCATCAACGGGATCGTAGTCCAGCGTCTCCCGGTTACTCATCGCGACCTCGTCTTGAAGGGTGTACGCGGTAACCGCAACGCGGCGCCTACTCGATCTTCACCAGGAGGACCCCGGCATCGACGGCATCGCCGGTTTGGGCCCGAATCTCTTGCACTATTCCGCCTTCGGCAGCCACCAACACGTGCTCCATTTTCATGGCCTCCACGACGATCAGCGGCGCGCCCGCCTCCACGCGGTCTCCCTCAGAGACGTGAACCGCAACGATGGTACCGGGCATCGGACTCACGACCATACCCGGGTCACGTTCTGCGCCGGGGAGCGCAAAGCGTGTCTCACGTGAGAGGTGGTGACATTCTCCTAGGAGAAAAACAAACGCGTCATCGCCTCGCCATCGCACACGCGGCGAGAAGCGTCGTCCATCGACCTCGATCCCGCCATCCGAAAATTCCGCGCTGTACTCCGTCTCGTCGACACGGAACGAAAGTGACGAGTCGCGTTCGCCGCGCCAAGAAACGACAAACTCGCGCTCCCGTGATGTCCACTTGTCCGTGACCGAATAGCGCGGGTTGTTGGAGAAGCCGAGGGACACACTTGGCTGTTGGCTTCGACGGACGAAACCCTCTTCGAGATCCCGCATTGTGGCGACGATCATCGCAAGCGCTTCATGCTGACCCGGCTGGCCTGATGAGTGAGTGTTGAGAAAGTGAGTGCTAACTCCACCTCGCATAAAGTCCTCGCTCTCGAGGATAGAAATTAGGAGGTCACGGTTGGTCGTGATGCCGAGAATCGAAGAGCGTTGAAGCGCTGTGCGCAGCCGCGCGATCGCCCGACCACGCGTGTCTCCGCGGGCGATGATCTTTGCAAGCATTGGGTCGTAGTGGACGCTAACTTCGCTCCCCGCTTCGACGGCGCTGTCGATGCGGACTCCTTCGCACTCCGGGAAATTCCAGTCGAGAACCGTGCCAGTTTGCGGCAAATAGTCCGCGCCTTCGGCATAGAGTCGAACTTCGATGGACGCACCGCTTGGCGTCGGAACTGCGGGCAGCGGGCGACCTTCCGCGAGAGTGAGCTGCCATTCGACGAGGTCGATGCCAAGAACTTCTTCTGTGACCGCGTGCTCCACTTGCAGTCGTGCGTTGACCTCGAGAAAGAAGAAGTCCTCGCCTTGGACGATGAACTCGACGGTGCCGACATTCGTATAGGATACCGCTTCGCCCACTTTGACCGCTGCGGCATGAATCGCGTTTCGCAGCTCGGCGCTCAGACCCGGAGCAGGACTCTCCTCGACTACCTTCTGATGTCGTCGCTGAACAGAGCAGTCGCGCTCGTAGAGGTGAACAACTTTGCCGTGGGCGTCACCCGCAATCTGAACTTCAACATGACGTCCCTCGTCGATATAACGCTCGAGGATCAACTCTCTGTCGCCGAAGGCTTTCTGAGATTCACGACGTGCGCTTTCCAGTGCGGCTTCAAGTTGGTCCGGCGCATCGACGCGTTTCATCCCTTTGCCGCCGCCGCCTGCGCTGGCTTTGATCAGCAAGGGGTAGCCAATGCGCGCCGCTTCCGCGATGAAGGCTGTCGGGTCCGAGCCGTCGTAACCAGGCACGACAGGAACGCCGGCCGCCATCATCGCTGCTTTGGCCTCTCGTTTCGCTCCAACAGCGCGCATAGTGTCCGATGAGGGACCCACAAAGATGAGGCCCGCCGCACGCACCGCCTCCGCGAATACGGCGTTCTCCGCCAGAAACCCATAGCCTGGGTGAATTGCGTCTGCGCCGGAGCGCTTCGCCGCATCCAATACAGCATCTGTGTTGAGGTAGCTTTCGCTCGCCGCCGCTCCGCCAATTCGAATCGCCTCGTCGGCGTCGCGGACAAAAGGAAGGTCGGCGTCCGCGCTACTGAACACGGCCACGCTCTCCACGCCCAGCCGCCGGCAGGTTCGAATGATACGGCTGGCGATCTCGCCTCGATTGGCGACCAGAACTCGGCGAATCGTCTTTGAAATTTGAGTCATCGATAGTCCTAGTGACGGAACACGCCGAAGTTCATGGTGCCCTCAACGGGCGCGTTATAGCTCGCCGACAGAGAGAGAGCGACGACGCTGCGGGTGTCGCGAGGGTCGATGATGCCGTCATCCCAAAGTCGTGCTGTGGCGTAGAGGGCAGTCGATTGTCTGTCGATATTCCCCTCTGTCATCGCCTTCATGACCGTGAGCTTCTGTTCGTCGACCTCCTGTCCACGCCGCTCGGCGGAGCCGCGCATGAGAATGTCCAGGACGCCGGCGAGCTGCTTGCCGCCCATCACGGCGATTCGGTGATTCGGCCAGGAGAACAAGAAGCGTGGTTTGTAGGAGCGGCCGGACATGGCGTAGTTGCCCGCGCCAAAACTCGAGCCGGTCATGATGGTGATGGCCGGAACGCTCGAGTTTGAAACCGCGTTGATGAGCTTCGCGCCGTTCTTGATGATGCCTTCTTGCTCATACTTCTTGCCCACCATGAACCCCGTCGTGTTCTGTAGGAAGAGCAGCGGAACCGAGCGCTGGTTGCACAGATGAATGAACTGCGCGCCCTTGTTCGCTGATTCGCTGAAGAGCGTGCCGTTGTTGGCGATGATGCCGACAGGAAACCCATGGACGTGAGCCCACCCGCAGACAAGCGTGCTGCCATAGAGTGGCTTGAACTCACTAAAGCGGCTGCCATCGACGACCCGCGCGATCACTTCCTTCGCGTCGAAGGGCGTTCGCATATCCGCCGAACCCACGCCGAGCAGCTGCTCCACGTCGTACGCTGGCGGCTCCACCGGACGTGGCGCGGGCATTGTCTTTTTCCACTCCAGATGGGCCACGATTTCTCGTCCCAGACGAATGGCGTCGCGCTCATTCTCCGCCAGGTAGTCAGCCACGCCGCTGATGCGAGAGTGCATCTCTGCGCCGC
>JBLHKB010000550.1:0-4736 GCA_047619315.1 Polyangiales bacterium | reverse complement strand
GCCGCCGAGGTCGACGCCCTTCAGCACAGGGAAGCCTTCCTTCTTCAAGAAGTAAACGCAGTAGATTCCCGCCGCGATGAGACCGCCGTAGTAGGCGAGGCCGCCGCGCCAGAACGCCGCCCATGCAAAGCAGTCGCGCTCCGGGGGTCGACAGACGTTGGCCGCGACGTCCCAGATACCTTCGATCTGGATGCAACGGGCTTGCGTCACCTGCCACTCCACGAGGGATGGGTCCGTGCACAGGTGGACGTAGTCCCAGAAGTATCCGTCCGCGATCACGTGGAGGATGCGCCCGCCGATCACGCCCCAGATGAGCGCAAAGAGGCCGAGATCGATCATGGTGTCGTGATCGTAGCCCATGCGGCGCGTCTGGCGCTGGGCCAGATACGTGGCGAGCGCAAAACCAACCATCAACAGCGTAAAGTACGCTGGCAGGGGTTCGCCGAAGAACTCGAAGAGAGTGGGGAACACGCTAGGCCGCGGGCTCCGCAGACTTCTTCTCTTCGGCGGCTCGTTCCTTCTCGCGTTTTCCTTCTTGCCACCCGTCGATCACGAGGAGGACGACGCCGACGGTGATGGTGATGTCGGCCACATTGAAGGTCGGCCACTGAGTTCCCAGCAGCGGTATTGGTTCACTCGAGTAGAAGCGAATAAAGTCGACGACATAACCAAAGCGAAGTCGGTCTGCCAGGTTGCCGAGAGCTCCCGAGACGATGAAAGGAACGGCCCACGCGAAAGGCGCGCCACCTCTTCCAGACCAGAACATCCACAGCAGCGCAAACGTCGCTGCGACTGCCGCGACACCAAAGACCGCGTGGCGAACCATTGAGGATGCTTCACGGAGCATGCCGAATGCTGCACCGCAGTTCTCGGCGTAGTGGAGTTCCAGGTTGTCCTCGATGACAACGTACGGCGTCGAGGCGGAACGCTGCGGGTACATGTAGCCGCGCTCGTCCGCCTCACAGACCGGCCTAGCGTCGCCGATGGGCGCCACCGAGAGGTTCTCCAGCGCGACATCCTTGGTCCAAAGGTCGAAGACCGTCAGCGCAATGGTCGCCGCGATGCAAATCGCGAAGAGCTTGAGTGATCGCTTGGTCAGGGGCGCTGGCTTCTTCTCTTTAGTCACGCGCGCCTTCGTAGCACCGAGAACCCTGATGACAAAGCAGCACCAAGAGGTTCATGCCGCAATTGGACCATTTTCGACGTTCGCAGGCGCCCGAGAGCCCCGTCGGCGGCTGTCGATGAGGAGAAGCGCAACCCCAACGGTGATCGCCATGTCCGCCACGTTGATGGTGGGCCAGGCATGTCCGAGCAACGGAATTGGTTCGCTCCAGTAAAGCCGGATGAAGTCCACCACGTAGCCTAGCCGCGCGCGATCCACCAGATTCCCGAGAGCCCCTGCGATAATGCAGGGCACCGCAAACGCGAAAGCCACGCCGCCCTGGCCTTTGGCGAACATCCAGAAAAGCGCCATGGACGCGAGGAGCGCGGCCCCGCCCAAGACAACCTGGCGCAACGTCGCAGGCGCATTGCGAAGCAGGCCGAAAGCAGCCCCGCAGTTTTCCGTGTAGTGAAACTCGAGGTGATCATCAATGAGCGAGATGCGGCGCGTAGCGTTTCGCTGTGGTGGAGCGTGACCATGCTCGCTGGGATCGCACACTGGGGGCGGCGAGGAAATCGGTTCAGAGAGTTGATCCGCAGCCCAAACCTTGGAGCCGAGATCTACTCCGCAAAGGAGCACCAGTGCTAAAAGACAGAAAGCGTTAGAGCGCAGGGAGCGGCGCATGCGAACAGGACTTGAGGACATCTAGACTCTCCATGTCGCCCGCACCCTCCGGATCAAAAAGACGACGGCAGCACAACCTTGAGTCACACCGATATATTTCATCGAGCGCGCCCTGGCGTGCATCGCGCGTCCAAATACGCGAATCTAGCCTGCGCAGAAACCTTCATAGTCAATGTAGGACGTGATCGTGGGTTGGGACCCGCACACGGCGCACTCGGGATCCTTCGGCAGCTTGAAGGTGCGTACCTTCATCGTCAGCGAGTCGTATTGGAGTAAACGGCCGACCAACGGCTGCCCGATGCCGAGAAGGATCTTGATCGCCTCCGTTGCCTGAATCGTTCCGATGACACCAGGGAGAACGCCGAGAACACCGGCTTCGGCGCAGCTTGGGGCGAGATGCGGGGGAGGTGGCTCCGGATAGAGACAGCGATAGCAAGGTCCTTTCTGAGGCCAGAAGGTGGTCGCCTGCCCGTCGAAACGAAAGATCGATCCGTGAACGACAGGGATGTCCTTGAACACCGATGCATCATTCACGAGGTAACGCGTGGGGAAATTGTCGAGACCATCCACGATCACGTCCCACCCTTGGTCGAAGATGCGGTCGACATTCGAAGAGTCGAGACGCTCCTGGAACGGAATCACGGTGACGTCTGGGTTAAGGTCCGTGATGCGTTCGACGGCGCTCTGAACTTTGGGACGGTCGACTTGCGAGCGCCCGTGCAAAACCTGTCGCTGAAGGTTTGACTCGTCGACGGTGTCACCATCGACGATTCCGAGCGTTCCCACGCCCGCCGCCGCCAAGTAGAGCGCTGCTGGCGAGCCAAGACCACCGGCACCTAAGAGCAGCACCCTGCTCTGCAAAAGCTTCGCCTGCCCCTTCTCGCCGACCTCGGGCAACAGGAGATGCCTCGAATAGCGGTTCAGCTGGGCATCCGTAAATGCAAAGGGCTTGACCTGTGGGTAGCCCTTGTCTTTCCAATCGTTGAAGCCCGGGTTCGCCGTCTCCACGTTTGTGTAACCCAACTCCATCAACGCCTTCGCGGCAAACGCGCTTCGAATTCCGCCCGCGCAGTACACAATGATCTTCGCGTCGCGCTTCGGCAGGCGCGACTGCGCTTGCATCTCCAAGAACCCGCGCGGCAAATGAAGCGCTCCGGGGATATGTCCTTGGCGCCACTCATCTTTTTCGCGGACGTCCACGAGCGTCAGCTCTTCCTCTCCCGTCATGCGCTCATGGAGTGACTCCAACGTCACCTGAGTCACGCTCGCTTTCACGTCTTGCAACAACTCTACGTAGGTCTTCGCCATGGTCTACTCCTCGCTCGATCTGGGGGTCACTTGTCCGGGTCGCCAACCTTCAGCGAGAGCATCGACCCGGTGCCCGTCCACGTTTCCGCCGGTCACCCATAGCACCGTCGCGCCGGGAGCGTCGTGATTCTCCGATCGTCTCGCCCACGCAACGGGCGCAGCGCCGGAGCCTTCGACCAAGCGACCGAGGTGTTTACGGAGCGCCAGCATCGCCTGCGCGATGTTCTCTTCGCTCACCACTTCGCTTCGAACCGAGCCAACCTGCGCCGCATGGAGAGTCGACGCGGAGATGCCACCCTCGAGTCCCTCTGCGAGCGTAGGGCCTCTGGGCGCGAGCGTTTCGAGCGCGGTGCCGGACCGAAGTGAACGAGCCATCGCGTCGCTCGCATCGCTCTCCACGCCAACACACTCGACCTTCGCCCCGTGGGCCAGGAGCGCTGCGCTCACTCCAGCGAGGAGCCCGCCGCCACCCACGGGCACCACGACGCGCGCCACTGTCGGAATGGCCTCAAGCACTTCCATCATCGCCGCGGAGCCATTGCCGGCGGCGACGAAGGGGTCGTCAAAGGGAGAGGCGAAGAGTCCGCCACTCCGCTCTGCCTCTGCACGGGCACGCGCTTCGACGGCATCGTATTCGTTCTCTTCGCAGAGCACGAGTTCGGCCCCCAGACCGCGCATCCCATTGAGTTTTACGTCAGGCAGGCCCGCCGACACGAAGATGCGCAGTGGAAGGCTCAAATGACGAGCGGCGTACGCCAGCCCAAGGCCGTGGTTCCCGGCGCTAGCGGCGACGAGCCCTTCCCGCTTGGCTCGCTGATGGTGCTGGGACAAAAACGTGAGCGCGCCACGGATCTTAAAAGACCCTGTGGGCAGCTCGAGTTCCAGCTTTAGCCACGTGTTCTCACCAAGCCATGGCGCGGGGACTAAGGGCGAGCGGAGCGCGTGGCTCTGACTGGTCGCCACGGCTGCAGCAATATGCTCTTGGGCGATGGTCCATACGGGCGTCGTCATACCCAGAGCCTAACCGCCGAGCGTGGGGGTTGGTGACATACTCTGCCCTCTGTTCTCTGGAGGGAGCTTTTCGAAGGTTCCGACGGCTCCGTGGACGCCTCACCCTCCAACGAGAACGCCGCGACATCTCCCGAGAGCTGCCACATCTTCGCCACAAACTGCCCGCAAGGTCTTTGTGATGCCCGAAGCCGTCGTTGACACGATGACGCGATGGTGTGGGCCACAGAGGACGAACGGGGACACGATGACAATGCAAACGAGCAAAAAAGCACACAACCCACGACATTATGGCCCCTTGAAGCCCGATGGCATCCGACTTGCGAGGGTACTGGGGGAACTCAAGACGGCCAGCGCCGGGAATCTCAGCCCAGTCTACGATTTGGGTCCCGCGGCCGAAGAAGGACTCCCCATGAATCAGCCAAAGGATCTCAAAACACGGGCAGCGTTCGAGGCTATTCTCGCCCCGCATATGGACGAGCTTTACGGCGCTGCCGTTCGCCTCGCGCGCTCCCCCTCCGACGCCGACGATGTGCTTCAAGAAGCGATGGCTCGCGCGTGGACATTTTGGGACCGCTTCGAGGCCGGAACAAACGTTCGCGCCTGGATGCACCGAATCCTCTACAACACCTTC
>JBLHKB010000549.1:0-4762 GCA_047619315.1 Polyangiales bacterium | reverse complement strand
CAAGGGGCTCATCGCCGAGGACACGCCCATTCACCCGGTGGTTCTGCCGGAAGACGTATCCGTGTCGGATGGGACAATCTACGTGGCCCAGTCGGGGTGCGGCCTCGACGAGTATCTCGTGGTGGCCGGTCTTCGGCGCGGCGAGCTCTGGCACGACAGCGATATGGGCTCCGTTTGTCGCCCCGAAGGGTTTCTGTCTTTCGTGGAAGGCTGGCTCGACGCCGAACTTGCGCGGACGAAGCTCGCTCGCCAGGCGAAGGTTGAGTTCGACGACAAAGAGCGCGTGCGCCGCGTTCATCATCACCTGTCGGACGTCGCGTACCTCTTCGACCGACTTCATCAGGACCGAATCTCCGGAGGCGGCGCCGAGGAGTGGCTGCGCGAGCGAGACCACATCTTTGCGAGCGGCGTCCTCGACTGGGACCTTCGCTTCGCGCTGGGGAAAGCCGCGGACGCATGCCGTGACCTCACCGACGCGTCCGCCGTCCATGTTGCCCTCGCCGCGTTTCGTTTCGAACTTCGCCAAGACGAGGAAGCTCTTGAAGAGATTCGCCGCGTTCAGGGCGGCGCCACCTCCGACGTGCTGCTTCATGCACGCATTCTCATCGCGCTCGGGAGGAGCGAAGAGGCCGAGCCGCTCCTTCGAACGCTCCTAAACGGCCCCGCTCATGAGAGCCAGGGGGAGCTCTGGTACGACGGGGAACTGTGCGAAGCGGAGCGGGCGTTCGTCGAGACGGACGCAGGCGTTTGCATCGCTGAACGCGCTGCGGCGCTGCGTTTCCTGGGTGAGCACGCGGCGGCCATCGCGCTTTGCCAAGCGCACGTTGAATCACACGAATGGGCACTCTTTGAGCTCGCCGCCAACCACGAGATGATGGGCCACCGCGAAGAGGCCCTCACTTATCTACGTCGCGCCCTCGCCAAGTCCCACGCCGATCCGGCGTCACTCACTCGTGACCCGGCGTGGACTCGCTTCGTCGAGAGCCCGGAGTTCGAAGCGATGGCGAAGTCGTACCACGCGTAGTGCGCGAGGTTGCTCCCATGGCTCGTGCGCGCGTTCGGAACCACGACAACTAGGCGTCCCCCTCATTCACCCTTCTGATGAACTGGAGAGAACTGTCCCCTCGCACCTGCGGCGAGGGATTGACACCTCTGACCCGCCCGCTTAGGAATGAATGGCCATTCAGTCGGACCGGCGGTTCAAGGGGAAATATGGGAAAAACCAACAATAATCAGGCGAAACGCCTTGGATCCAAGGGCAAACGAGTCGCCATCGTCTCGGGCCTTCGGACCCCCTTCGCCAAGCAGTGGACGGACTACAAGAGCGTCCCGGCGCTGGACCTGGCGCGCATCGTGGTGGCGGAGCTTCTTCAGCGAACGGACATCTCTCCTTCGGAGATCGAGCAGGTCGTGTACGGGCAGGTTGTTCCATCGATTCATGCACCGAACATCGCCCGCGAGGTGGTCCTCGGAACGGGCATGCCTCGCAACATCGACGCGTTCAGCGTGAGCCGCGCCTGCGCGACGAGTCATCAGGCGCTCATCAACGTCGCCGAGGGCATTTGCTCCGGCTCCATCACCGTGGGCATCGCCGGCGGCGCGGACAGCTCGAGCGACGTGCCCATCACCGTCGGCAAGCGCCTGCAGCGCGCGTTGATCGAAGCGAGCAAGGCCCGCTCCGTGGGCGCGCGACTCAAGGCCTTCGCTTCATTGCGACCGGCAGACCTCGCTCCCGTTGCGCCGGCGATCAAAGAACCGTCTACGGGCCTGTCCATGGGCGAGAGCGCTGAGAAGATGGCGAAGGAGAACGGGATCTCCAGAGCGGATCAAGACGCCTTCGCTCACCGGAGTCATCGTCTCGCGCTTGAAGCGTGGGACGCGGGTCGCATGGCCGACGAGGTCATGGAGGTGTTCGTCCCTCCATCGTTCCGCGCGTCCATCGCACGTGACAACCTTCCGCGGGAAGGGGAGCTCGCCGGCTACGCCAAGCTCCGCCCGGCTTTCGACCGGCGCCACGGCACGGTTACCGCCGCCAACTCGTCACCTCTGACCGACGGCGCCAGCGCCATGCTCGTGATGAGAGAAGACCGCGCCAAGGCCCTCGGGCTCAAGCCTTTGGGCTACCTCAAGAGCTACGCCTTCGCAGCCCTCGACCCCGCGGGTCAGATGCTGATGGGGCCGAGCTACGCGACGCCCATCGCGTTGGACCGCGCCGGAATGACCCTGAAGGACATCGACGTCGTCGATATGCACGAGGCGTTTGCGGCGCAGGTGCTTTCGAACACGCAGGCCTTCGAGAGCAAAGAGTGGTCCGAGACGCACCTTGGCCGGAGCGAAGCCATCGGCGACATCGACTGGGACAACTTCAACGTCAACGGCGGATCCATCGCCCTCGGTCACCCCTTCGCCGCGACCGGCGGACGGCAGGTGACCGGCGCACTCCACGAGCTGCGACGGCGCGGCGGCGGAACGGCGCTTGTCACCGCCTGCGCGGCCGGTGGCCTCGGCGCTGCGCTGGTCTTGGAGGTGGAGTGATGGCTGACGTGACCAACAAGACGAAGACAGGTGAAGCGATGAGTGCGACGGGAAATCTGAGAGTCGAACGGCGCGACGAGGTCGCGGTGGTCTTCATGAACGTCCCCGGCGAGGCCATGAACACGTTGAAGGCCGACTTCACCGAAGAGTTCGGGCGCGTTTTTGACGAGCTCGAAGCGGATGCCTCGGTCTCCGCCGTCGTCTTTGCGTCGGACAAACCCGGCTCGTTCATCGCCGGCGCAAACATCGACATGCTCGACGCGGTGCAGAGCGAAGCCGACGCCGTCGAGATCTCGCGGGCAGGTCAACGGGCGATGGACCGCATCGAACGTTTCCCCAAACGAGTCGTCGCCGCCATCGACGGGGCGTGCTTGGGCGGAGGCCTCGAGGTCGCCCTTGCGTGCCACGAGCGCATCGCCTCCACGGATCGAAAGACGAAGATAGGCCTGCCCGAGTCACAGATCGGGCTCCTGCCCGGCGCAGGCGGGACCCAGCGCTTGCCACGCCTCATCGGCGTCCAGGCAGCCCTCGACCTGATGCTCACGGGAAAGCAGGTCGACGGAAAGAAAGCGAAGAAGCTCGGCATCGTCAAAGATGCCGTGCCGCCCGGCATCCTCATCGACGTCGCCGTGAAGGAAGCGAAGGCGTCGCCGAAGCGGACCAAGTCTTGGCTGGAGAACGCCCGCGCGACCCTCGGCGACAAGGACGAGCTCACGGACTTCGCTCTGAGCGGCAACCCCCTCGGCCGTAAGGTGCTCTTCGATCAAGCGCGCAAGCAGCTTCACAAGAAGACACGCGGAAACTACCCGGCTCAGGACCGGATCCTCGACGTGGTGCGCGTGGGACTTGAGCGCGGCTTCGAAGCTGGCCTTGAGGCGGAAGCGAAGGGCTTCGGCGCGCTGGTGATGAGCCCTGAGTCGGCGGCGCTTCGCAGCATCTTCTTCGCGACGCAAGCGCTGAAGAAAGACAACGGCGTCGCGGACCCGGATGTCGAAGGACGCAAGGTGGAGCGCGTCGGTATGTTGGGCGCTGGGCTCATGGGCGCGGGCATCGCGTACGTCAGCGCGCTGAACGCGTCGACGTCGGTTCGTTTGAAAGACCGCGACTCGGACGGCCTGCTCTCGGGTCTTCGTTATGTTCAGGAGATCGTCGACGGCCGCGTGAAGCGGCGGCGGCTCACAAAGATGGAAGCCGCGCGCGTGATGCGCACCATCGGCGCCACGACGAGCTACGAAGGGTTCGGTGGATGCGACCTGGTCATCGAGGCCGTGTTCGAAGACCTTGAGCTCAAGCGCTCTATGGTCCGCGACGTGGAGAGGCATGGACCAGACAACGTGATCTACGCGTCGAACACCTCGTCGCTTCCCATCGCCGCCATCGCCGAGGCTTCCGCGCATCCCGAGACGGTGATCGGGATGCATTACTTCTCCCCCGTCCACAAGATGCCTTTGCTGGAGATCGTGGTTCATCCAGGCACCGCGGACTGGGTCACGGCGACGTGCGTGAAGCTGGGCAAGGCTCAAGGCAAGACCGTCATCGTTGTGGGCGACGGTCCGGGTTTCTACACAACGCGCATCTTGGCGCCGCTGATGAACGAAGCTGCGCATCTGCTCGGAGAGGGTGCCCCCATCGACGAGATCGATCGGGCGATGCTCGACTTCGGCTTCCCAGTGGGACCGCTGAAGCTCACCGACGAGGTGGGGATCGATGTCGGCGCCAAGGTTGGCAAGGTCATGGTGGGCGCTTTCGGTCAGCGAATGGCTGCGCCGGAGGGCTTCCAGAAGCTCATCGATGATGAGCGCAAAGGCCGCAAGAACGGACGCGGTTTCTATCGCTACGAAGACAAGAAGTCCGGCGTGGACGAGTCGGTGTACGAGGTCCTGGGAATCCAGCCCAAGCCTGGCTCCGTGTCCGCCGAAGACATCGCCTGGCGCTGCACCTTGGCCATGGTCAACGAAGCGGCGCGCACCCTCGAAGAGGGCATCTTGAGGAGCCCGCGCGACGGAGACATCGGCGCGATCTTTGGGCTTGGTTTTCCTCCCTTCCGCGGAGGGCCGTTCCGCTTCGTCGACGCCGAAGGTGCGGACGAGATCGTGCGCCGGCTGCGAAGCTACGAGGCGAAACACGGCGAACGGTTTACGCCATGCGAGAGCCTCGTGCGCATGGCGAAGTCAGGTGAGCATTTTCACGCATCGACCTGAAGCTCAGTGAGCTCCTCGCTGACGTT
>JBLHKB010000548.1:0-4770 GCA_047619315.1 Polyangiales bacterium | reverse complement strand
TCCTTTCCCTCTTTCTGCGAAGCGAGTGCAAAGGCCGTTCACGGTGTTGTGTTAAGAAATGCAAAGAACGCGCGGCGAACGCCGGCGTGCATTGGCGTATCTCCACCGGGTTTACGCAAATTCCCAACGGAAACACGCGCCTCTCTGCGGCACGAAACCCGCAGAGCACTGCTCCATGCAAAGCAGAGAACGGCTCTCCTACTACGGCGCTCCCTCCCTCGGTGACGCTGAACTCGTCAGTGTATTGCTCGGAACCGGGTCGCGGGGAGAGTCCTCCGTCGCCCTCGGCGCGCGCATTCTCCAAGAAGTCGGCGGCCTTCGCGGCCTCGGTCGATCTGCGGTGGCCGAGCTCGCACAGATTCGCGGCGTCGGCATGGCCAAGGCCGCCCGCATCGTTGCTGCCGCAGAGTTTGGCCGACGCTCACAGCGCGTGCCTTTTCGGCGAGGGGCTGCTCTTCTGTCGAGCATCGATGTCGACGGCGCTCTTCGCCCACGCCTTGCCAACGCGGAAATCGAACATTTTATCGCCATTCCCCTCGATGCCCGAAACCGTCCACTCGGCGAGCTTCTTCTTTCAAAAGGTGGTCTCACCGGTTGTTTCGCCAGCGCCGCCGACATCTATCGTCAGCTCATTCGATGGGCCGCGGCGAATGTCATCTTCGTTCACAACCACCCCAGTGGTCAGCCAGATCCAAGCCCAGAAGACATCGATCTCACACGCCAACTTCGCTCCGCGGGCGAATTACTGGGCATTCATCTCCTCGATCACGTAATCATCGCATCCCAGGGCTACTTCAGTTTCGCCGATGAGGGTCTCCTACTTGAGCCCTCCGACCCGTGCGGTTGACAGCCATATGCCGGTGTGCTTACTTCTCCGGCCCCTAAGGAAGATCATGAAGCGTACTTATCAGCCAAGCCGGACCAAGCGACTCAGAACCCACGGATTTCGTGCCCGCATGAAGACCAGGGGTGGCCGTAAGGTCATCGCCGCTCGCCGCGCCAAAGGCCGCAAGCGTCTCGCCGTCGGCGTCTACAAGAAGTAGCACCTACTTCGTTCTTTCTTCGAGCACTTCCTAAGAGCAGATCTCTTAAGAATTCCGCTCTCAGAAAGTTGATCGACCGATGACAGTGCCAGAAAAGAAGGCGCTTCCACGCACGGACCGAGTCCGTCGTCGGAGCGCCTTTCGTCGTATTCAGAGCGGAGGTCGGCGAGTCCACACTCAGCACTTCGTTCTAATCCAGCGGGCTTCGGAGGCGGGACGACGACGTCTCGGCATCACCGTCACCAAGAAGATCGGCAACGCAGTGGCTCGAAACCGCGTGAAGCGAGTCGTCCGAGAGGCCTTTCGTCTGCACCGTGAGCTGTTTACGCCGGATGTGGACATCGTCTTCATCGCGAAGCGCGGAGCACCGAAACTTGGTCTTACCCAGGTCCTTCAAGAGCTCCGTAAAGCCGAAAAATCGATCGCCCGAGCCGGAAAACAAGCCCTGAAGCGAAACGACCGCTTGCGTGAGCGCGAAGTCGACGCAAGGTAGCGCCCCGGAAGCCCGATGGAAAAGCGCAATTTTATCATGATCGGGCTCCTCGCGGCGCTGATGGCATTCACTTTCTTCAATCAAGAAGAAGTGCCGCCTGAAAGCGCCCCCGAAGCCGAAGCTGCCACGTCTGAAGAGTCCGCCGAAGGCGAGACGGAAGACGCGGAGAGCGCAGACGCTCCCGCACCACGCGAAGCAGCCACGCTGAGTGAAAGCGACCTGCAAGCGCGCATCGACTCCGAAGAGCTCGTCACCGTTCACACCGACGTCTTCGACGCGAGCTTCTCAAGCCTCAACACAGGCCTCGTCAGTTTCAAACTGACGGAACAGAAATACCTCGACGACACCGGCGAGCCTCTCGACATGGTGACGACCTCGACCGAGGCGTACTACGGTCTTCAGCTGGAAGTGCCGGGCATTCCGATTCCACCAGACGCTGTGTGGAGCGCCGAACAGATCGACGAGCGCACCGTGCGCTTCGAATGGCGCGGCGATGGCTTCATCGTCTCCCGGCGCATTCAAGCCGGCCAGAACCGCTACCAGCTTTGGTCGACAACGCGTGTTCGTAACGACTCCGCAAACGATACCACTTTCCGTATCAGCCACCGACTCTTCCACTACGTCACGCGTGAAGAAGAAGAGTCCGGCTTCATCGGACGTCCGCCCACCGCTGCTGCCTTCGGTATCTGCTCCGGTGGAGAAGACGGTGACGACATAGAGCGCGCAGCGACGCCCGAGCTTGTCAAAGACCCCCGCGGCTTTGGCGGCAACGTAGGCTTCGCAGCCATCGCCGACTCCTACTTCGCCACGGCCATGGCGAGCGTCGGCGGCCCCGCTGAACGTTGCGTCCTTGCCGCGTCACGCCGCGGCGGCAGCGTCGCTTCTGACACCTGGGAAGGCTCCCTCGTCGACGCGGAGCTTCGCTACGCACGTACGACACTTGCTCCTGGTGAAGAATCTCTCACCCGGACCCTGGCCTACATCGGACCCAGCGACCGCACCGCCCTGCGAAACGCCGGACACGGCCTCCCTGGAGTCGTAGACCTGGGTTGGTTCAGCCTCATCGCCAACGGCTTCAACGACCTACTTACGGTCATCTACGGCTTCATTGGCAACTGGGGCCTCGCCATCATCCTGATGACGCTGATGGTGAAGATGCTCTTCTTCCCCATCACCATGCGCAGCTTCCGCTCCATGGGTCGTATGCGGCAGCTGAAGCCTCAGATCGACGCGCTCAACGAGAAATACGGAGACGATCGCGAGAAGAAGGGTGCAGCCATGATGGAGCTGTACCGAAAGGAAGGGGTCAGTCCCATATCGGGCTGCTTACCTTCACTTCTCCAGATGCCCGTTTGGTTTGCCCTCTACCGTTCGCTCTCCACGAATATTGAGCTCTACCACGCACCCTTCGCCCTGTTCTGGACGGACCTTTCCGCTCCCGACCCCTACTTTGTCCTGCCGATTCTTGTGGCGGTGCTCATGCACCTTCAGCAGCGACTGACCCCGAACACCATGGATTCTTCCCAAGCGAAGATGATGATGTACCTTATGCCGATTCTCATCGGCGGGTTCATGCTCTTCCTTCCTGCGGGTCTCTGCCTCTACATGGTGACCAACTCCACACTGACAATGATCCAGCAGCGCGCGATCTATGCGAAGCTGGATGCTGAAAAGGCCGCCAAGGACGACTCCGACGATACGGATGACGACGAAGCGGGCAAAGACGACAACCAACCCAACGATCCCGAGCCGGGTCCTTCGCTCCAATCCTCGAGCGCTAGCGCTAAGCGCCGGACAATTGGCTCCCGTAAGAAGAAACAACGCAATGGCTGAGAACGAACCCCAAGACGGCGCACTCCTTGTAGGTGGCGACGAACCCGCTCCACGAAGCTCGCGCGACTCACGCGACTCACGTGATTCCCGCGACTCTCGCAACAACGGCAAAGCCGGCGACGGTAAAGCTGAAGACTCGGCAGAGCTCCTCGACGAGGTCCTCGAGCTGATGGAGCTCGACGTCGACGTCGACATTCGCGAAGACGACGAGCGCGTCGTCCTCGATGTCGTTGGCGAAGACGCAGGCCGAGCCATCGGCAAGAAGGGCCAGACCCTCGACGCGCTGCAGTTCTTGCTCAACAAGATCCTCAACCGCTACCCCGATGGACGCCGACACATCGTCGTCGACTCCGGAGACTACCGCGACCGTCACGACGAGAACCTCGAATCCCTCGCCCAGCGTGAAGCGAAGCGGGCCCTCGACGAACACTGCACTGTCACGCTTCAACCGATGAACGCCCGTGACCGACGAGTCGTCCATCTCTCCCTGGCCAAGTTCGACGGTGTCACCACCGCCAGCCAAGGCCACGGCACCGGCCGCCGCATCCAAATCATCCCCAGCTAGCTCGCTGGTCGGCTTCGTCTCACAATCTCACCGCAGATTGTGAGACACAGCGCTGGCTCCGAGAAATCCAAGTCCGTTTGCGCCTCATGCGTGCAGAGGCTCTGGCTGGTTGTCTTTATTGGAGTAGGGCATGCGGCGATAGCGACGCAGCGCACGGACGTTCCGAGTGTGGACATCGGCGCCGGCCGATTCGTGCGTTGAAGCCAGAGGGATTTTTTGGGAGGCTAAGCAAGAGCCCTTATAGATACGCCAGCCACCAATCATCGCGGCGCCGCTTCAACTCGACGAACGCACGCGACGGCCGGTAAAGCACGAGCAGAGCGAGGGCCCATACCAAGTAGGTCACCGCTAATGACCACCCTGGGTTGCCCGCATGACCGTCGGGCGGTGGCATATATGCTTCCGGCCCAAAGCCCCAGACGACGAGTGCACATACGATGGACGCAATGCGAAGCAGCCAGAGGTGCAGCACGTAGTAGAAAAGCGGCACCCGCCCAAAGGTGAGCAGCCAACGCCAAGGCGCGCGTGACGCATCCACATGTGAAAGCAGGGAGAGCACCACCAGAAGCGGCCCGATGGTCATCAGTAAGAACAGTAGTGAGGGTGGGTACTTCGACGTGTTCAAGAACGAGAGCAGCGTGAACATCGCGGAGTTCTGAGACGCCCACGGTTCTGGGTCGCCATACACATTGAGGAGCCGGAGCCCAACAAAGGTCAGTGTCAACACCACGCCGACGACAAAGCTCCATCGAGGAAAGTCCTCGCGTTTTGCCAGCTCACCAAAGCCAAAGCCGCACATCATCAGCGCCAGCCATGGCAAGACCGCGTAGCTCGCA
>JBLHKB010000547.1:0-4779 GCA_047619315.1 Polyangiales bacterium | reverse complement strand
CCAGCGCGTCCCTCGCAAGGCGCGCAAGGCGACGGCATCTCTTGATGCCGAGCCGCAGCGCAACGCAGCGAGCGGCGTGCTGGGCGAAGAATCTCAGCCGTCTTCGGCGGCTTCCGCTTGCACAGCCTCAACCAGCTCCTCCGGCAAGAGTCGGAACACGTCGATCGGCGTACGGCGACTCCCACGAATGTTCCCTTCCAGCACGTCCACCGTCACCGGTGGCGTCAACTGAAAGAGGTATCCTCGCGTGTTGATCTCCACGTCCACACGTGCCTCGATATTCCCAGCGGTGTCGACGATGGAGTTAGGCACAAGCGGGTTGGGCACGACGAACTCAGGTGCATCGCCGCGAACGATCACCTCGCGAATATAACGTGCTGGCACCCGTCCGTTGCGCGTGTGGTTTCGGTGCTGAAGCACAAACGAAGAGAGGCGCACGGCGAGATGATTGTAGAGGCGGTGGCATCCGTGGCTCGTCCCTCGGACAATCGAACGGTAGCTCACGCTGCCGTGTACACGGATGCCCTCATCGATGAGGCGCGGTTCGCCGCCTTCGCGACGAGGCGGCTGCACGAGATGGTGCATCATCATCACGAGGCCGTAGGCACTTCGATAGCCTGGGCCAAAGATGCTGCGTCGCGGCTCATAGCCATCGTTCGTTCGGCGCACGAGCTCTTCGTCCGGCGTGCTTGGTGGCGGCAGCCAGGTTGGCGAAGCGATGACATCACGCCAAATCCGTGAACCCGTTGGCGAATCCTTGTACCGAAGCCCCACGCTGCCGTTAGGTCGTGTCTCAGGTTTCCAGCCACCGATGGTGGTCCCCCAACGCAGGAGCGCAATCTCTTGCCCCTCGTGCTGGACGTAGAGTGTCGTGATCGGTCGCTCACGAACACGACCGCCAATGGGGCGACCGTCGTCGCGATAGGGGTAGTGGTAGAAGACGTCGCCTCGGTCGATTTCAGCGCGCAGTTCCATGTGCGAGCCGTGGTAGTCGGGTAGAGCTGGGAGCTGAACCGCAACAAGCTCCAGGTTCGTGTCACGAAGAGCACGAAGCACCGTCGCCGCCGTTGCTGCATCCGCCAAACCGAGGGCGTTTGCCGCCGCTTCCGTGGCCGGCGAGATCAAGTCCGGTGTTGCGTTCGGCGCAGGCTCTCGGCCCGCTTCGAACCGTATTTGCGGCGCGTCCAGGTCGTGGCCCAGCACCTGCTGCCAAGTGTGCCCCGCGGAACCGTCCTCGATGAGTCCCGTCGCCGCGACAACACGCTCGCGCAGGACGCGTAGGAGACCCTTGAACTCACTGACGCGGCTGTCTTCCGCGAGTGCCTTGCGTGTCTCGTCGTCCAAGAATCCAGCGGAAACCACCATGTGGCGACGCTGGAAATCACGAAGCCCCGAGGCCGTCTGGCTTCCAAGAACCCCTTCCCTCACGCGTCGAGGTCGTCGAAGAAGTCCGTCGCAGCGTAGATGAGCCTGGGCCGCAGCCACAGCACCCACCTGCGTTTGAGCTTCCGCGTAGCGGGCATAGGCGCCGCTGTGCGTCGGGTGGTCCTCCAGTTCGTCGATGGACGTGAGCGCATCATCGCGCTCGACGATGGCCTCCAGGCGGCGTCTCTGAACCCTTGCCTGACGAACGCTTCGTCGCTGCTGAGTCGCAGTGGGCCTCCACGCGCGAATGGTGCTGTCTTGGAGTTCAAGCCAGCGGTCATCGATGGCTTCGTGACAGGTATGACGCTCATCATCTGCGATGCGTTCGAGGATGACTCGAAAGGTCGGGAAGATCCCAAAGAGCTCAAGGTACTGCTCTTCGTCATAGCCTTCGGGCACTTCCCGCAATCGCTCGTCCGCAAGCGCCAAGAAAATGGGGCGATAGGGCTGACTTCCACCGACGTCGGCTTCCGTAAAGATGTAGGGCGTCCAGTCATCGCTTAGGTCGAGGAGCGTGTAGCCCTGGGCTTGAGCGTCACGTGGGCAAACGCTTCCGCTCTGTTCGCCCTCCGCGTAGAGCGGTACCTCGGCGGTGTCGCAGGGTGGAAATTGCGGCTCGCTAGGAACCGGCGCCTCGGCAGATTCTAGGCCGCCCGTCGCGGCGACCGACTCGCCGTTCTCCGTGCTGCCCTCATGGGACGTGCGAGTGCTACCGACGCCGCCACCGGTTCCGCAGGAAACGATGAGCAGAGTAACTCCGGTGATAGCAGTACTACGCAACATAAAATCACCATAACGCGGCCAGGTAAAACTGCACACTTCGGGGGAGAAAGCACACATCCGGTGGCAGACATCGGCACCATCGCCTACACATCCGGTGTGTCGGACTTTCCCTTCTTTACGGTTCTCGCGCCGATGGAAGGCGTGGGCCACCCTACGTTCCGTCGCCTCGTAGCGGAGCGAGGTGGTGTAGATCTTCTGTGCACGGAGTTCGTTCGAATCTCCCGGGCGCCTATTTCAGGACCGGCGTTGGCTCGCAGCGTCGTCAAAGTCCCCGGGATCCCACTCTCCGTTCAGGTGATGGGCAACGACGCCGACAAAATGGCCGACGCGGCAACCCATGTCGCGAAGGCTGGCGCCGATATCGTCGACATCAACCTTGGTTGTCCGATGCCGCGCGTCGTTCGTAAGGGCGTGGGCGCGGCCATGCTCAAGGACCCCGAGCTCCTGCGCCGCGTGCTCGGCGAGATGCGCGAATCCCTCGACGCCCTCGGCTTGGGAACTCAACTCTCAGCGAAGATCCGTGCTGGCTTCGATGACGCTGAAGACGTCGTGACCATCGCGAAAGTCGTCGAAGAGGCCGGCGCTGATTTTATCGCGGTCCACCCGCGCAGGCGCTGCGACTTCTACGAAGGCGTCGCCGATTGGCGCATCGTTCGTGTGCTCGCGAGAGAGCTAGGCATCCCGGTCATTGGTAACGGCGACATTTGGTACGCCAGTGACGCGCTTCGCATCGCCGAAGAAACCGGATGCGCCGCCGCGATGATGGGGCGTCCTGCCATGCGCAACCCGTGGATCTTCTCGCAGGTTGCGGCGCTTCGCGAAGGGACAGAGCCCGTCGACCCGAGCGGCGAAGATGTCGCCACTTGGCTTCACGACGTGCGCCAAGAGTACACTCAGGCGTTCGAAAGACGTGCTGCCCGCGCGAACCCTTTGGGCAAGCTCAAGGAGCTGGTGCGCTGGCTTGGGCGAGGCGTGGCGGACGAAGGCGCGTTTCGAAAAGCGGCGCTGCGCTCGACGAGCGAAGAGGAGTTTTTTGAGCACGTGGACGCCCTCGCAAAGTTTTCGGCGGCGGATATGGACCTCGATGCGCATGGGAAACACCATTTCGAGGAGTCCGGCTCTGCCCTGAGCAACTTGGCCGAGGCGTCCTGATGCGCCTCGAGGCCGTCCCGCCCCCGGAGGGTTCGTCCAACCAACGCTATGTCGCGGTCATGGACGACGGGTCGGAGGTTGAAGCCGTGGTCTACCGTGACTCCACCCTCTGCATCTCGTCGCAAGTGGGCTGCGCCGTGGCGTGCCCCTTCTGCGCGTCCGGCGCACGAGGACTCGGGCGAGCCCTCACCCTCGAGGAGCTCCAGTTTCAGCTAGAGGCCGTTGAAGAGAAGGGGCATCGCATCGAACGAGTCACGCTGTCCGGCGTGGGCGAACCCTTGCACAACCACGAAGCGACCAGCGCGTTTCTGGAATGGGGCCGAAGCCGAGAAGCGCGAGTGGTCACTAGCCTCACCACTTCAGGCGGTCCCATCACCCGACTTCGAACTTGGCTTCACGCGCCACACAACGGACTGACCATCAGCGTTCACGCAGGTCGCGAAGCGACGCGCAAAGCGGTCGTTCCCGGTGGTCCTACCCTGGAAGCGCTTTTCGATTGCCTTCGTGAAGAGCAGTCACGCATGACGCGAAAGCGTCGCAAGAAGACCGCCCTCGCCTACTTGATGGTGGCCGGAATGAACGACAGCGACGACGAACTCGATGCGTTCTCGGAGCGTGTCCTCGCCTTGCCTCATCCGCCGGCGATTCATCTCTACGACCTCAACCCCGTGCCGACTTCCGCACTGCAGGGGGTAAAACGAGCGCGCTACGAGGCTGCATACGCGCGGCTCCGCGAACACGGCAACGTGGTCCGAATGAGCTCCGCCGCGCGCCTTGAGGCGAACGGCGGCTGTGGAACGCTCGTCGCGCTCCGCGTTGAGAAGAGCGCTACTCGGCGGGCGCGAACACAAACCACATGACGATGGGCACAGGGTTGCTCCCGAGGTTCACCATGGCTGCTGGCGCGCCATCCACCATGCCGAAGGTAACACCGGCCTGATCACCTGCGTCTTCTTCGGGGCACGTGATTGTCAACCCCGATGGGCCGTCGGGTTCAGTGAGCGTTCCGTTGACCTGAATCTCATTCTGGATGCCCGTTCGCAATGCGTCCGTCGGCGCGATCAAGTGGAACGCGCCGTCGAGGGACACGAGGTCGTCAATTCGCTCGAGCTGCGCGGCGGCTGTAATGGTCGCAAGTCCAACGAGGCCAGGGTCGGGCGTGACCAGGATGAATCGGTCGATGACGAAGCGCCCGTCAGGGAGGGTGCCGGTCTCATCAAAGGCTGGGCCTTCCTCAACGATCTCAGCGCTTTCTACGGCAAGGTCAGCCTCTGGGCTGGCAAAGCACATGCCTGGCTCGTACTCAAGAACCGTTGGCGTTCCGTCGCCGGATTGCACACAGAACGCGCCTTGGGGTGGTGGCGTCACGTACGTAAACGCGAAGCACATCTCATCTGCAGTGCGTGGTCCGGCGAAGAT
>JBLHKB010000546.1:0-4784 GCA_047619315.1 Polyangiales bacterium | reverse complement strand
CTCGAGAGTGCCATCCCCCTCGACGTCGATGAGCGCGTGCGTGAACAAATTCCGGTCCAGGCTGCAACGGTAATCGTCGACGTGGTAGGAGATCCAGCTGTTCCAGTCCGCAGTAAGGCCAAAGGGTGCACCCGCGTAGTAGGGCGTGAAGCCATCGCCTTCGTTGATGTACACGAATGGCAGAGTTCGACGGCCCTCGTCCTCGCAATCGTAGAAACCAATAGCTGATTGCCAATTAACGGGAACGAGAACAAATATGTCTGTACGACCATCACCGTTGACATCGCCAAGGCGGTAGTCTGCGCGAAAGTGGCGCAGGCGGAGACTATTGTATGTGGGAAGGTCTTCCCAAGCGTCATGGTACGCCTGGAATTGGTCGCACGCCCAAGCCGCACCGACGCACGTACCTGGGTCGACGAACATCTCTTGCGCGTTCAGGTAGCCGGTTCCCTTGTCCGGTAACCCGGTTCCCTCGTCCGGTAACGGCGCGCCTGTGTTGATCCAAATCTGAGGTCTGGTGGGACGCTGAAAACCAATGACATCGGTCAAACCATCACCATTTAGGTCGTCCAAAAACCGAATCATCGCAAAGTCGGAGTGGTCTGAGGTCGTGTGGGAGGAAGGGGTGCTTACGACGATCGGAGCCGGCGCGCCGGGTAGAATGAGAGTCTCAAGGTCGATTCGGCGATGGACACCTTCACCATCAAGATCAACCACACTCAAGCCAACATCATCGACAGCACCATCAAGTCCTGGGGTGGTGCCATCGAAATTTCCTACGTAGTGAGCCACGTCACCGGAACCAAGTGCCCCCGTCAGCGACGACTGATGCTGAAGGTTGTATGCACCAGACGACGTTTGCACAATGCCGTAAATGCTGCCGTTGCTGGCAAAGACTTCGTCTACGCCATCGCTGTTGTGATCGAAGCGCGCGAACGGGATGTGAGTCGAGAGTCCTGCTACACCGGCACCCGCGATCACGTTGTTAACGCCATCCAGTCTCCACATCATGTCGTCGACGATTAGCTCTTGAGCACCATCCCCATCGGAGTCCAAAACGGTCCATGAGTGTTGTGCGAAGGCGCCGCCAGCATCACCAAACTCTGCGTCAGCTCCGCCCCATGAAGCGGGAATGAACCCGGTCGCAGAAACCTCAAACGCTGGCGCGTCTTCGTAGTCGAACACCACAGGCTCACGGCAACGCTCGTCGGCCCCGCCTGGAAGACTGCATTCGACGACTTCATCAAGCAGCAGCCGACCCGTGCTCCCGCTGACAGCATACTCAAGTTCGTACGCACGAACTGCGCCCACCACGGGTGCGAACGTCGTGACTTTGTCGAGGCGCCGAAACCCTCCAAGGGCGAAGCCGCCTGTGAAGTGGACCGCGAGGTCGATGCGATCTGTGTAGGTGAATTCGACCCGGCGGGTGCCCGTGGTGGTCGCCGTGCCCGTGTAGCGAATAACGCTCGGAAGAACTTCAACAGCCCCGTCATGGCGAAGGGCGCTGTACTCGATCTCCATTCGATTGCCGCTAGCGTCGCGGACTTCTCGAAGTAGCCATGCATAGGTTGAAGCACCATGGTCTCCCCAATCGGCTTCTTTGCCAACACCATCCGTTGGATGCTCCGCAGGCATTCCTGCTGTGACCTCAAATAGCTGCGAGCGGATCACAGCGCCGGCGCCGCCATACACGGCTTCGGTGCCATCGCGCCGACGAACGATAAAGTTCGTCTCGAGTTTGTTCATCTCGCTCGGTCCAGCTTCTGAGCCGTTTGTGAACTCGCGATCCACTACCCAGTCAGCCGTCGACTCACCGCGGTAGTGATGCGATTCGAAAAGTTGGCTTGGGTCGCAGGCTCCATTGCAGTCGTTCTCCACCAGGCGTTCTCCGTCCAAGCAAAGTCGCGGGAGATTTCCAGTATTTTCTTGGAAGAGTCGGTCGTCGCGAAACTGGTCACGACCCACATCACGTCCGCACCGCGTGATTGCGCTCAGTCCTTGCAGCGACCACCCAACGCCCAAGGGGCCGTCACCGGCAGCACTGTTGTAAGCCAGCGAGAGCGACGGCTGCATGCCCGCGACGCCTGGCGGCACAACAATGGGAACACCGACGCTGAGCTGGCCGTCATCGCCAGCACCACCACTCACGCTCGTGAAGCCCAGGTGCCCTTCAGCCGCAACAAGCCCATCTGCCAAGGCGTATGTAACGAGAGCGCCGCTTAGTTCGGCTTCTGTGGAACCAACCTCCAATGATGGGCTGAAGCAAGATAGGACGCCCGCTAGGCACACAATGCATACGATTCGAAAGTTCACTTCAACATTCTCCAAGCTCGGCAAACACAACACGACGCACGGCTAGTCGCAGCTTCAAACGTGATCAACGGTTGTTTTTGCACGCCACCCAGATACGTGAAGTGTGTTGCAACCCATACTCGTGACGCGACTGCCGGTCTCCTCGGTCTCTGAGTGGAGTTGCTTGCGTATTGCGGATTGAAGTCCAAGGTGCGAAGCATCCGCCATGTTCATCCGCTTCGGACTCATTCTCCTCGTCGCTGCCTGTACTGAATCCATCGCCCCAGACCCCATCGGCAGGTTTTGCATCTACGATGGCAGCTGCGACGGCCCCGGAAGATACGTCTGCGTGGAACAAATGTGCGCATTCGACCCTCGTCCGTTCGACGCTGGATCACCAGATGGCGGCGCTGATGTCAGCGACTCCGGTCCGCGCGTTGATGCCGAGTGATGCTCGACTTTCGACAACCCGCGCCGAACCAAGCGACGTACGGATCAAGATCGGTCAGGTACTCACGCCCTGTCCGCTCTAGTCCTCGGAAGCCACGACGCTTGGATCCAGATCCACGCTGATGGGGCAATGGTCCGAGCCCATCACCATTGGGTGAATCGCCGCCTTGAGTACGTGCGGCGTGAGCCCCGGTGAGGTCAGCATATAGTCGATGCGCCAGCCGATGTTCTTCTCGCGAACGCTGACGCGGTTGCTCCACCAGGAGTAGTGATCCGGCCCATCTTCGAACTGCCGGAAGCTGTCGGTCCACCCGTTTTGAATTTAGCGGTCCAGCTCCTCGCGCTCCTCCGTCAAGAAGCCGTTCGTCTTCTTGTTTTGTTTCGGACGCGCCAAATCGATGTCTTCGTGCGCTGTGTTGAAGTCCCCCATCACCAAGATCTTGTCGCCGCGCTTTTTCCCCTTTTCGTGCGCCGAAAAAACTGGAGGTCGATGTGGATCAACGGCTTGGATGCTTGGACCGCATCACGCGACGTGCGTGAGATCCGGGGTCTCAGGATCAACTGACGTGAGCGCTAACAGTTTCATCGTCTCCGGGCTCGACGGCCGTCGCTCCCGACGCCTCCGTCGCCCTCGATGCGCCGGCAGACACCCGTGTCGTTCTTGGACGAAGAGAGCTCTGCAACGGCGTGGACGACGACCTCGATGACGGCCATTCCGAGACGCTCTCCGCCAGCTGCCGGTCGACGGAGACGATGGCGCAGTGGTGGTGCGCCATCGACTGGCGTCCGCCGGCGGCCTCTGGCGTTGCGCCGGTCAGGCGGACACGTTTGACGGCGTTTTGCCTGACGACTCGCCGGCTCACTTCCTGCGGTGCAGGTTCAAGTGGCACAGGCCGCGACAGCGACGTGCGCCGAGCAAACGCGCAGCGATGGCTACGCGCCGCGGCGACCTGAGGACACACTTCTGCATGCGCTGGTGAGTGAGCACTGGCCGCGATTCCGCGAGCGCGCCGAAGCGCATGGCGGTCTGCCGAAGTTCGTAGAGGAAGAGTTCGACGCGTACTTGCGATGCGGGATTCTGGAGTACGGCCTTGTGCAGCTCGCGTGCCGCGGATGCGGCCACGAGATGGTGGTGGGTTTCTCTTGCAAGCGTCGGGGTTTCTGCCCGTCCTGTCTGGCTCGCCGCATGTCGGATATCGCCGCGCACCTGGTGGACTCCGTCTTGGCGAAGGTCTCGATTTGTTAATGGGTCTGCTCGCTCCCGTGGCGCCTTCGCTGCGCCCTGGGCTATGATCGAAGACTTTGTGCCGATGTTCTCGGCGCGTTCACCGATGCACTGAAGCGCTCACGGCGTGGGCGCGCGAAGCATGAGTTCGGTCTACGCTCTGTCCGCGAAGCGCAGATAGGCGCGCTCACCTTTGTGCAGCGAGCGGACAGCGCGCTCCGGCTCAACGTGCATTTTCATACGCTGGCCCTTGATGGCGTGTACGTGCGGGACGAAGAGGGTGAGCTGCAATTTCGCGAGCTCGGTGAGCCCAGCACAGAGGAGGTTGTGCAGGTCGCGGCTTGGACTCATGCGAGTCTTCTCCGAGTGCTCAAGCGGCATGGACGGAGTCTCGATGGCATCACCGATGCCGTAGATCCGTTCGCGACGGACCAGCCCGTGGACGCGTCATGTTACGGCGCGTCCGCTGCCGACGTTCAGCTGCTCGGTCTCGCCGCGGGGCGTCTGGCCGCGAAGCTCGTCCGTCCGCTCCGCCTCGTGCGGGGCGGCGGTCCGAGTGCGCTCGCCGAAGTCGGTGGCATCAACATCCACGCCGCCGTCGCGGTGGACGGTCGCGACCGACCGCGTCTCGAGCGCCGTCGTTATTGGAAGCGCGTGCCGCTACATTGCGCGACCTCCGCTCTCCCTTGAGCGCCTCGAAGAGCATCCGGACGGTCGAGTGCGAATACGCTTCAAGAGCGCGTGGAAAGACGGCACCCGTGCTGCTCGACCCGCTCGACAACATCCGGCCGCCTCTGTGCGCTCATCCCGCCGCCGC
>JBLHKB010000545.1:0-4798 GCA_047619315.1 Polyangiales bacterium | reverse complement strand
GCCGAGTCGCCTCCACCCTTCCGGAGCGCTCGGCCCGCGCACGAAGAGCTGTCCCTTGTAGCGTGGATAGGCTTCGACCCGGGTCTTCTTGAGCAGCGGTGCGTCGAGGACTACACCCGTGGACTCCGTCGCAAAGCTGTCGAGTGCCCCGACGAACCACGCGTTGTCGTCCGACCCGAGGACCTTGGCCAACCCGTAGATGCCCAGGGGGCCCAGCGGAACGGCTAGCAGGTCACCCGGGGAGAGGTCATCGGTCCGAGTAGATGCCATGCGCGTCCTCCATGCAGAACGCGAGTCTACCCGGTAGCGCCCCCAACCGTCGAGGCAGCTTGAGTTCGACTTCGCCGCCGTTGAGCCCTGGCCTCAGTGCACCCTTGCGTCTGCTGGGGTGGGATGGAGCTGCTTGAAGCGCAAATCAGGTGTGGATTCTTCACTTTGGGGTGGGGCGGAAGTTCTTGGGGAAGGACTCTGGGGGTAGAGGGGTACTGTTCCGTTCATGAAGATCAAATTATACGGCCGTCCGTTCAATCGAACTGACCGGGTCCAGTGGACTCTAGAGGAACTCGAGCTTACCTACGAATACCGCAAGCTCGACGTTTTCGCGCGAGAACACCGCGGTGATGAGTTCCGCTCGAAGTACGGACTGACCCGACTGCCGTTCGTCGAACTGGACGGCGAAGTGCTGTTTGAATCCGGTGCTATCATGCTGCACCTGGCCGAAACCTTCCGGGAGCGGAAAGACCTTCTAGCCTCGGTCGCTACGACGGCGAGAGCCGAAATTTACCAATGGGTCTTCTTCGGGCTCAGCACCCTGGAAGCCGCCGACGCCGCGCTAGGGGTGGACGACGAGCCCGCTCCCGCTGCCTCGCTCCAAGAAGTCTTAGGCTTCCTGGAGCGACACCTTAAAGGTCGAGAATATTTCGCTGCGAGCCGCTTTACCTTGGCGGACATCGCGATCGCGACTGGCCTTCAATGGTTCGATCGAGCGCTTCTTCGCGGTCGGCCCGCGCTAGAGAACTACCTCGTCCGGATGAACGCCCGGGCTGGTCGGCGCCGGGTGACTTCGCAAGTCGAACATCCGTCCGAAGTCGTCGCCGGCTAGAAGTTCATCGCCTGTTCGACGCCAGTTCGCAGGATCTTGTCGCCTCGGCGTGCGCTTTTGCTCAGGCCGACGCGGCGTTCAGCGCTGCGAACTCTTTGTCGCTGAGATCCGTCAGGTGCACGAGCTGCGAAAGTTGCGCGACGTTTCGCGCGCTAGCGATGACGCTAGGAATGGAAGGGTGAGCCAAGCACCGGGAGAGCGCGATGGACGCGATGCTCTGCTCTCGAGCTTCGGCGATCTTCGCGACCGTCATCAGAACGGCGTCGACCTGAGGCAAGTCCCCATAGCGCTTGATGCCTTCGGCGCGCGGTGAGTCCACGGGCCCTGCTTTGTACTTGCCCGTGAGGTAGCCGCTCGCCAGCGCCTAATGCGGGAAGACCGCCAGGTTTGAATCACGACAGACGTCTTCGAGCCCACCTTCAAATGTCGCTCGGCTCAAGAGACTGTACTGAGGTTGAACCGCGACGTAGCGAGGCAGGCCGTTGTCCGGCGCATGTCGGATATCGCCGCGCACCTGGTCGATGCGGTCCTCCCCGAGGTCCCGATCCGTCAATGGGTCTGCTCGGTCCCTTTGTTGATGACGCCGGCGACTTCGCTGCGCCCTGGGCTATGACCGAAGACTTTGTGCCGATGTTCTCGGCGCGTTCACCGATGCACTCAAGCGCTCGCTGCGTTGGCGCGCGAAGCGTAAGTTTGGCCTGCGCTCTGTCCGCGATGCGCAGCCTAGGCGCGCTCACGTTTGTGCAGCGAGCCGACAGCGCGCTCCGACTCAACGTCCACTTTCATACGCTGGCCAAGGGCGGAGTGTACGTACGCGACGAAGAGGGCGAGCTTCAGTTCCGCGAGCTCGGCGAGCCCAGCACAGAGGAGGTCGCGCAGGTCGCAGCATGGACCCACGCGAGCCTACTCCGCGTGCTCAAGCGGCATGGCCGAAGTCTCGATGGCATCACCGATGACTCCTTCGCAAGCGACCAGCCCGTGCTCGCGTCGTGTTACGGCGCGCCCGCTGCGGACGTGCAGCTGCTCGGCCCGGCAGCGGGGCGCAAGACCGCGAAGCTCGTCCGTCCGCTCCGCCTCGTGCAACAAACAGGGGCTAGGGCGTTGGCCGAAGTCGGCGGCGTCAACATTCACGCCGCTGTCGTCGTGGACGGTCGCGCGCTGCCTGCGTCTCGAGCGCCGTCGTTGTTGAATAGCGTGCCGCTACATCGCGCGTCCGCCGCTCTCCCTTGAGCGCCTCGAAGAGCATCCGGACGGCCGGGTACGAATACGCTTCAAGAGCGCGTGGAAAGACGGCACCCACTCAGTGCTTCTAGACCCACTCGACAACATTCGGCCGCCTGTGTGCCCTCATCCCTCCGCCGCGTTTTCACATGCTGCGCTACCACTTGTTGTTCAACGGCACTGTTCTCGCCGGCCACTCGCGGGACCGCGCGGAAGTGGTCCCGCAGGGATCGACGAAGGACGAATCTTCACCGACGGACGACGGGCAGCAGTTCTTGTTTGAGCCCGCGCCTCCGCTATCGCCGCCTCCGCCACCCTCACGCCATCCATGGGCATGGCTGCTGCGCCATGTCTTCGCTGTCGACATCATGACGTGTCCTCACTGCCAGGGCGCCATGCGCGTGAAGTCCATCGCTACCGAGGCGAGCGAAATTCAGGCCATCCTTGGAGCCGTCCCGCGTGCGCGACCGCCGCCGCCGTTGCGACAGCTTGAGCTCGACTTCGCCGCTGCTTGAGCCCCGGCCAATGTACCCGTGCGTTTGGTGGAAGTTCTTGGGAAGGACTGTGAGGTCTGGGGAGGGTTCGAAGGCGAGGGGTTTGTGGCCGAAGAGGCGGAGTTAGGCTTTCGAAAGAGACGGAATTGGGCTTTCGAAGGTCCTATCCGCGAGGGCGTTAAATCAATCGCAATGTTTTTACTTCCCTGAGAGTTGAAGCGCGGCTTCGTTTGGGGGTCAGTTCGCTGGTAAGGTGTGCCGTGCGCACCCTCCGCCTCCTCCGCCTTCTCTCTCTCTCTGCCTCCCTCTGCGGCTGTGGCCAGCTTGGGTTCGAGGCGCTCGAGGACCCTTCGTCTGGGGATGACGGCAGCGTGGACGTTGGCGTCGTTCCGGGGAGTGACGGCGGGGGGGACGCGGGGGGATTCGACGCCGGACGGATTGGACTCGTGGACGGGGGAGCCGATACTGGACACTTCGATGCGACGAGTGCCGATGTGCCTTCCGTCGACGGCGGGATGGATGGGGGGACGGTGGTCGCCGACGCGGGGGTCGACACGGGCGCGATGGATAGCGACGCGGGCGCGATCGACGCCGGGCCCCGCGACGCCGGCTCAGACAGTGGCCCGGTGCTGGGTCGCTTCGGCGCCGAGCGCCCGGTGCCCGGTCTAGAGAGCCGCTTGGCCATCGATGATCCCACCCTGAGCACCGACGAACTCCTCATTGTGTACAACGGTGGTGGCGATCTCTGGATGGCGGAGCGAACGAGCACGAGCATCGACTTCGGGAGGTCGACGATCATCGCTGAGCTCTCCACGGGCAACGAGACCACACCGGAGCTTTCGCCGGACGGACTGACCCTCTACTTTGGACGTGCCGTCGCAGGGCGAGCCACGGACATTTTCCTGAGCCGACGGGCCGGCCGGGCGGACGGGTGGGGCGCCCCCGTGCTGGTGAGCGAGCTGTCGACGATCCGCTGGGAAGGCGCGGCGACACCGACCTACGACCCCAACGTTTTGCTTTTTGTGCGAGACGAGGGCATCGCCGTCGACCGTGAGGTCTTCATTGCGACTCGAGTGGATGCCGGACGCTGGACCGGCGTTGCCCTCGACTCTCCAGTGAACGGGCCCTTCGTCGACACGGCTCCCTTTCTGACGCGCGGCGGAACTCTGTACATCACCACCACGCGTGCCGGTGGGGGCCGCGAGATCTGGCGCGCAGCTCCGAACGGCGGACTTCGCTGGTTCGCACCCGAGCCCGTCACCGAACTGAACGGCGCCTTTGACACGACGGACCCTTGGGTCTCGACGGACGAGCGTCGCATCTACTACGTCACCAATGAGTCTGGCGCGGAGCGCTTAGTCGTCCGCTCGCGCTGACGCTCCCGTCCGTGTCGCCGACCTCTCCCCCCTTAGACCGGCGTCCGCCGGCGTTCGCCGGCGTTGCGCCGGTCAGGCGGGCTCGTTTGTCGGCGTTTCATCGGATGATTCGCCGGCTCACTTCCTGCGGTGCAGGTTCAAGTGGCGCAGGCGGCGACTTCGACGTGCGCCGAGCAAACGCGCAGCGATGGCTACGCGCCGCGGTGTCCTGAAGACACGCTCCTGCATGCGCTGGTGAGCGAGCACTGGCCGCGATTCCGCGAGCGCGCCGAAGCCCAAGGCGGTCTGCCGAAGTTCGTCGAGGAAGAGTTCGACGCGTACTTGCGATGCGGGATTCTGGAGTACGGCCTCGTCCAGCTCGCGTGCCGCGGATGTGGCCACGAGATGGTCGTGGGTTTCTCCTGCAAGCGTCGCGGCTTTTGTCCGTCTTGCCTGGGTCGACGTATGTCGGATATCGCCGCGCACCTGGTGGACTTCGTCCTCCCAGAGGTTCCGATCCGTCAATGGGTCTGCTCGCTCCCGTGGCGACTTCGCTGCGCCCTGGGCTACGATCGCAAGTTGTGCGCGGACGTGCTCGGCGCGTTCACCAAAGCGCTGAAGCGCTC
>JBLHKB010000544.1:0-4800 GCA_047619315.1 Polyangiales bacterium | reverse complement strand
AGCTTTTTCGGGGCGACTCAACGTTGACAGGCTCAGGCCAGCAAACGTATATTCGCGACGCGAACGGTCTGGATCGTCGCTACAAGGAGACTCATGGCGCACCGCATCCTCGTTTTCGAAAGTGACACCGCCTTCGCGCAAATCTTGCGCACTGGTTTTGATGGTCGCGATGTTGCACTTGAGGTGGTTTCCGAGGGGGCCCTAGGTCTCGAGCGTGCTGCTGCTGAGCCACCGGATTTGATTTTGCTGTCCATAGAGCTACCCAGCATGAATGGGTTCTTGGTCTGCAAGAAGATCAAGAAGAACGCCGCGCTCAAGTCGATTCCGCTCATTATTCTCTCGAGCGATGCCAACGCGGCAGAGATTTTCGAGCAGCACAAGAAGCTGCGTACTCGGGCCGAAGACTACGTCCAGAAGCCGGTCGGCTTTGAGGATCTCATCGCGGCGGTACGCGTCTTCGTGCCGATTGGCGATGTGGCGACGGAACACACTCAGGTGGCGATGAACTCGAACATCGACGAAGAGATCGATGCCTTCGCCGAGGATGCGTTCGACTCGCTCCTGATGGACGATGACATCGAACTCGATGTGGATGAGATGGAAGAAGCGACCGCTGTTATTTCGCCGGAGATGATGGAAGCTGCGCTCGAAACCGCACCGGTGCCACCGGTGCCGCCGGTGGCATCGGAAGCCCCCCCCGCTCCAATACCGCCAGCGACGCCAGTCGCATATTCAGAGCCACCCCAAGCGCCCTCGACGCCACCTCCGGCCTCGACGCCAGCTCCGGCCTTGATCGCGCCGCCAACATCTGTTCCGGCAGATTCTCTGCCACCCGTGGCGGAGAGCGTTGCGCCCCAAGCTTTGGCAGCTCTCGATATCCCCGCCGTCGACTCCGCAGCCCTCGACGAGGCCAACGCTAAGCTAGCGGCCCTTGAGTCGACGGTTAGTGAGCTAGAGAATGAGAAGTCCTCGCTCTCCGCCCGCGCGGAGAGTGCTTCCGAGAAGGTCTCGAAGCTCGAACGTGAAGTGGCAGGTCTTCGGACGAAGGGATCAAGCTCCGGCGTTTCCAGTCGCGAGTTTTTGGACCTTCGTGAACAGCTCAACACGAAGGACAAGGAGATCCTCGACCTTCGCGATCGAGTGAGTTCCCGCGATAAGGAACTCGTCGAACTTCGCGACAAGAACATCGCCGTCGAACGTGCCAAAGCGGACATCGACGACCGCGCACTCGCGTCAGAGCGCAAATGTGCGGACCTGGAAGATAACCTAGCTGCTACTCAGCTGGACAAAGAGTCCGCGAGCAAACGTGCCGACGACTTGAAGGGCCGATTCGAGCGAAGCGAAGAAAAGGCGAAGGGTCTCGAAAGCGAACTCGAGACCGCGAAGGCGACGGCGTCCGCACAGGTTGCGGCCGCGAAGCAGGACGCTCTTGAGACCAAGGAAGCGGCAGAAAAGGCCGGTGCCGACGCGACAGCCGCGGCGGAAGCTGCGGCGGAAGCTGCAAGGACCGAAGCTGCACAGCAAGTCAGCGCCGCCGAAGACGCGGCTGCTGCGCGAGTGTTGGCTGCCGAAGAGAGCGCTGCTAGCCAGGTCGCTTCCGCTGAAGAGACTGCCGCAAGCCAGATCGCTTCCATCAAGGCTGAGAACGCTGCTGCGCTCGAGGCGGCAATCGAAGCTGCCGCGGCGACGGCGTTGGCCACGCAGGCTGACGTTGTGGCTGCTCGGGAACTCGAACTTGAGGCTGAACGTGACGCCGCCCTCGAGAAATCGGACGCGAGCCACAGCAAAGAGCTGGCGGTCTTGGGCCGAAAGCTGGCGGACACGGAGAGCAAGGCTGAGGACGCCGCGAGCAAGCTGGCCGAGCTCGAGACCGCGAAATCGGACGTTGATGCCGCTCTTGAAACCAGGGCGGCGGAGGTCGAGACGGCGACGAGCCGAATCGGAGAGCTCGAAGGCGACCTTGCCGGGCTGCGCGCGGTGAAGGCAGATTTGGGCGAACAGCTCACTGCAGCGTCCGCAAAGATCGCAGAAGACGAGGCGCTCCTCGAGCGCGTGCGGAAAGCGATGGCGATTGGGCTTGGGCTCCTTGAAGAGCAAAAGAACAACACGCTCGACGCAGCTGCGGAATAGGCGTTCGCGCCTAAGCGAGCAGCCAGAAGACCAAAGCAGAGACCACGAAGATGAGCGCCCCAGCTGCGATAAGCAGCGGGGCGCGATTCGGTCCGTCGGGAGTACTCGTTGGCTCTAACGTGGTGAGCGCAACACGCGTGCGGGTTTCCGCATCGGGTGTCGCCTGGATCACGCGCTCGATGTGTGGGACCAAGCCTTGCTCGAGCTTTTCCGTGGCTGGCGTAAACTGCGTGTCGAGAACCACCTCCGTTTGTGCCAGCGCCTCGGGAGTAACAACCTTCGCGGGCTCGCCTCGGTGGGCGGGGAGAGCACGCCCCAGCAGCCTGCGTGCTGTTGGTGGAGCGGGTACCTTTTCCAACTTTCGGAGAAACGCTCGCGCACTCGTGGGCCTGTCCTTAGGGTCCGGCGCGAGGCAGCCCTCGATGGCGTCGGCGAGTTCGGCGGGCAAGTCGACGAGGGAAAGGAGTGGTGGACGCTCACCGGTTTGAAGAGCTCTAAGAAGCGCAACACTGTTCTTGGCGCGGAACGGACGTCGCAACGACGCCGCTTCATAAAGAGTGACTCCGAGAGAAAAGAGGTCTGTCTGGGCGTTGGCCTCAGCGCCCTGTGCGTACTCCGGCGCCATGTAGGGGATTTTCCCCTTAACGAGCCCTTCTTTCGTCATACGTGTGCGGTCACGCGCTCGCGCAATGCCAAAGTCCGTCAGTTTTACTTCGCCCTTATGGCTGACGAGGATGTTGCTGGGCGAGATATCGCGATGCACGACTCCACTCTGATGGGCATAGGCGAGAGCCTGACCCAGCTCGTGGGCTATGTACGCCACGAGACCCGCGGGGAGAGGTTCCTTCGATCTATCACGGTGGTGGAGAAGCTCATGAAGATTGCATCCTTCAATGAGTTCAAGAGCGAGGTACGCGTTTGCGCCTGTGCCAAAATCCAAGATCTGCGCGATGTTGGTGTGGCGGAGCTTCGCGCTGACGCGTACTTCTTCTTGAAATGAGCGTAGGAATTCTTCGTCATCGGCGTAGGCGGGCAGAATCCGTTTTAGGCAGACGCGTTGCTCAAAACCACCATCGCCGCGACGGACGGCGATGTATGTTTCTGCCATTCCGCCACGACCGAGCGGTGCCTCAAGCTCGTAGTCGCCAACGCGTATCGGACCTGTATTAGCCACCGAAGCCCGGCCAGGTGGGAAGTGGCGAATCTTTCGCCGGCTCGAAGCGAACGGCCTGCGGCCACGCACAGAATCGGCCGGCGAGAATGCCTGCGGCGCGGTGGTTTCCGCTGTCGCCAATACCGCCGAAAGGCAGCCGTCCGGATGCGCCGGCGGTGGACTGGTTCCAGTGGCAGACGCCTGCCTGAAGTCGAGACGCTGCGTCTTCAAAGACTGCGCGTTCTGCCGTGAAGAGTGCTGCGGCCAGTCCGTAGCGGGTTCCGTTTGCGCGTTCGATTCCTTCATCGATATCCGTGATGGGATAGATCGCCACGTCTGGGCCAAAGAGTTCGTCGTGGGAGTACCCGTCCACACGGGCGTCTCCGGAGGGCGCGCGATGTACGCTCGGGCGGACATACCAACCGCTGCGGCCGTCGAGTTCGAACCCCCCGCCGCTTTCCAGCGCTTCGTATCCAGCCTCGCGAGCTCGACCTACGGCTTCCCCGAGGGCGCTGCGTGAACGTTCATCAATGAGGGGACCCATGAAGACGTCGTCCATGGGGTGGCCGACTTTTACTTGCGCGGCGCGGCTCGCCAGACGTTTGCCAAGTTCATCGATGACGCCAGCGGTCGCGTAAACGCGGCTCGTGGCGGTGCATCGCTGTCCTGCGCTCGCGAAGGCGGCAAAAGCAATTTGGTTGACGGCGCGGTCGAGGTCCGCGTCGTCGAGGACGATGGACGCATTCTTGCCACCGAGCTCGAGGGCGATCATTCGGCCTGGCCTGTGGGCGTTTGCGGCGAGGATCAGCTTTCCAACGGCGACGGACCCGGTGAAGAGGATGGCGTCGACGTCTTCGTGGTCGACCAGAGCCTTCGAGCTCTCCGCGGCGCCTTGGACGATATTGACGACGCCGGGGGGGAAGCCCGCCTCATCAAAACAGCGCGCCATGTACACCGCAGCGCTGGGCGTCTTCTCGCTGGGTTTGAAGACGACGGTGTTTCCGTGAAGAAGCGCTGGAACCATCTGGCCGTTAGCGAGGTGGGCAGGAAAGTTGAACGGTCCGATCACCGCAACGACGCCGAGTGCTCGGTGGCGAATTGCGCCGGGGAGGTCCTCAAATTCTTTGTCCGCAGTATAGCTAGCGCCTTCGCCAAGCATGAGGTCGACTTTGCCTGCCAAGGCCTTGGCTTCGCCGCGGCTGTCCCAGAGAGGCTTGCCCGACTCGCGGGCGATGGTCTCGGCGATGGCGTCTTCGTGGACGCGACAACGCTCTTGGTATTTACGAAGCAGAGCACGACGTTGTTCGACGCCGAGCTTTCGCCATGCTGGGCCCGCTTCCGAGGCCGCGACCACCGCGCGGTCTACGTGTGCGATTGAGACGTCGTGTTCGCTCACCACATCCGCTTGGTCTGCGGGGCTCAGAATTCGAAGAGAGTCATCCGGGGAAGATGTCTTGAGGAACTGACCCTGAATGTAGTCGCCGGGCCGCTGAAGGGTGTCGAGCATGGAGCGAGGA
>JBLHKB010000543.1:0-4837 GCA_047619315.1 Polyangiales bacterium | reverse complement strand
CGCGTCGCCCCACACCTCGATGCCGTTGTTGAAGTTGTTGCCCTCACTGCAGAAACCACTTTCATTGCTCGCGGCGAAAATGATTTCGGCGTTTCCATCACTATCGACGTCCGCGACAACGGGGTTCTCCGTTCGCGTTCGGCTGGGTGACGCTTCCTTGAAGAAGACCGAGCCGTCGACGCCTGCATAGACGCGGAAGAAGCACTCGTCGTTGTAGATAACCTCCGCCGACCCATCTCCGTTGAAGTCGAACACGCTGGATCCAGTGACGCGACTTGAGTCGTCTTCCGTCTCCCGCGACCAGCCGTTGTGAAGACAGGTGCACTCGCCCGTGGCGTTACAAGCGAACTGCGTCGTATCGCCACAGTCGGCGTCGCTGGCGCAACCCGCGGCGGGGGGCGTGCGCTCTGGGTTGCCCTGGAGGCCCGTGTCGTCGTCGGCGAAGCGATTCGGCCAAGCAGGACAAAGCGCCGTTGGCTCTTGAAGATCGATGAGCAAGTAGCCCCGCGCGAAGGCGGTGCCGATTTCCGGGAAGCCGTCACCATCGAAGTCGTCGACGTTTGGCGCTCCGCCTCCGCTGTCTGCATTGAGATTGCGGTCCAGGATCAGGTCTCCGGTGAGTACATCACGAACCTGAAGGCGCCCCGCGGTGATCAGGACGAGCTCTGGCTGTGTGCCTGCGATGGGGTTGCTCGCTCCTGGGGCCGCAACTGAATCGTCACCCCAGACATTGGCGATGGCACAGAAGCCATCGCGGCCGCCGTCCCACATGGTGACGAGGTCGCCGGAACACCAAGCGACTTCGTCCGCGTCGACCTCATCGCCAATGCAGCCGGCGATGGTCAATACGCCGGCCGGTCCAGCGGGAAAGCGGTACGCCGTGGCGCCGCCGAATATCTCAGCGCGACCATCGCCGGTGACATCCGCGACGCAAGAAATGGGTCCCTGACCGTTGTTTCCACGGTTGCCGCTCCCTTCCCAAACATCGCCGAAGCTCCAAACGCCCATGTCATCGACGAGGAGCGAATGAACCTGGCGGCCCACGACGATCTCGGCGTTGCCTAGGCCGTCAACGTTGGCCAGAGAGACCGCATGGTTGCCACCGCGTAGGTTGGTCGTGCCGACGGCAAGAAGTTCGCCCGTGTTGGAGAAGAGCCGGAGTCGATCGTTCTCGTCCACGGCGACGATCTCCGGCACGCCGTCGCCATTGATATCTCCGACGGCGGGCGTCGAGGTCGGGTCGAGAACACCGGCGCCGCAACAGTTACCGGTATCGGTGTCGTCGCCTTCGTTCCAGAGGTTTTCACCGCAGCTAGCAAAGAAGTCGCCACCGGGTTCCGGGGCTCCACCGTGCACTGCGCGTAGGGTTCCGTTTGTTGTATAGCCGCTGTCGCAGAAGGTCATGAAGATGATCTCCGGCGTGTCGTTTTCATTGATAGTTCCATCACCGTTGTCATCGTTGAGGTTCGCGACGAGAGGCGTGATGACGACCTGGGCCGATGTGGGAAAGGGGGAGCCCTCGGCATTGCGGCTTCCTCTGTCGGTGCCGCCCCACGGGAAACCAGACTCCGCCTGAGGAAGAACATCACTGAAGTCCGCAGGCGCGAGGACACACGTCGGCGCGATGCCGGTGCCCACACAGCGATCGGCGACGCATTCGGTATTTGAAGGGCAATCCCAGTCGCCGGTGCATGGGCAGAAGGCGCCTGCGCCATCTTCCATGCAGGCGCTCGTGAAGTATGCGTCGCTGCCGCAGCTATAACGGGCGCCCATGCCGGAGCCGTCGGGATTGCAGGCGCTGACAGTGTCGCCGCTGCACATGCTGACCCCCGGCACGCAGGTGTCGTCGGTGCAAAAGCCGCCTGGGTCGCAAAACTGTTCGAGGGCGCAATCGACGCTGTCCTCGCAGCTGTTGTCTTCGCAAACATTCCCGTCGCCAGCGGGTGCCGGTACACAAAGCTCGGTCATCGCGCAGGCCAAGTCTTCGCATGTGTTGGGTACGCAGCGCGCGGGGTCCATCTCACAGCGTTCGCCGACGCCGCAGGTCAGGTCCCCACAGATCGGACCAACACTCGCATCTGGGCCACCGTCAAACCCAGGTCCGCTATCAAAGTCTGGACCGCCATCGAACCCCGGCGCGTCGGCGCTGATGAGGCCGCCGTCGAACTCGGGCATTGACGCTTCACAGCTGCAAGCCCCAAGGGGCAGGAGGAAAACAAGGGCGACGAAACCAAAGCTCTTTGTCATGTTCATCAAGTGTCTCATAGATCTCTAACGGCCACACGCATCGTCAGAATTGTGCGCTGAGTGAACTGCAGGAGCTACTCCATCGACATGACATAAGTAGTGACAATGATTGATCTTCTTATCGGGTGCGCTGTGACGCATGCAGCCCGGCGCCACGGATATCCGCCGGCGCGCTCTACGTAGACCCGGCTGGCGACGACGCGAATGATGGGTCGGTCATGCGGCCTTGGCGAACTCCGGCTCATTCACTTTCGGCGTTAGGCCCCGGTGATGAGCTGGCACTGCGTGGCGGTCGCTATACCGAGCATCGACTCTCGGCCGACAGTACCGGTCGTCGCTCACAAGGTGTCGAAGGAGGAACGAACGTGCCAGCAGCCAACGCCGACGTGGCTTAGGACAGCGACACGTCGACACGCGCGCTACCTCTTTTTCTTGGGTTCGGCGACGCGCATAGGCGCCGTCTCCAAAAACGTCCACTGCTCGTTGTCACGAATCGCGCGTTTCATTTCCCACTCATCGCGGAAGAGCGCGACGGGCAGGTCGTCTTGATCGTTGACGGCAAGGGGGATGCGCTTGGCTTTCATCTCCGCGGCCGTCGTCTCTTCTTCGACCCAGCGCGCGTACGAGTACGGGAGCTTGTCGAAGGCGATCCGGGCGCCATATTCGTTCTGAATACGGAAGGTGAGAACCTCGAACTGGAGCTGACCCACGACGCCGCAGATCGGGTCCTTCTCGCGACCTGGTTCGGTAAAGAGCTGCACGGTGCCCTCTTCGGAGAGCTCTTGAATGCCCTTCTGAAGCTGCTTGCGCTTGAGAGGATCGAGCAGGCGCAGCCGTCCAAAGTGCTCCGGTGAAAAGCGCGGCACAGCGTCGAACATCAGCGGTCCGCCGGTGCTGATGGTGTCACCGATGCGGAAAATGCCGGGGTCGTAGAGACCGAGGATATCGCCGGCGTAGGCTTCCATCACGGTTTCGCGCTCTTGGGCGAAGAACTGCTCCGCTCGGTTGAGGCGAATCTGCTTCCCGAGGCGGAAATGATCGACGCGCATGCCGCCTTCGAACTTGCCTGAACAGACGCGGGCAAACGCGATGCGGTCGCGGTGCGACTTGTCCATGTTTGCCTGAACCTTGAAGATGAACGCGCTGAAGCGTTCATCCGTCGGCAGGATCTCTTCATCACCGGCTTTTCTCATCCCAGGTGGTGGGCAAAGTCCCTCGAAGGCTTTGAGAAAAGGCTCAACGCCAAAGTTGGTGAGTGCGCTACCGAAGAACACCGGCGTGAGGTCTCCGCGGAGGAAGCGATCGAAGTCCCACTCTTCACCCGCGCCATCGAGGAGCTCGATCTCATCGCGGAGAGTCTGTGCGGGTTCCTCGCCGAGGAGTTCATTCAGGTCGTCGGACTGGAGGTCGACGCTTTTGACAGTCGCCTTGGCGGCGCCGCGCTTCTCTTTCTCGAAGCGAAGCATGTTGCCAGTATCGCGAACGTAGACGCCTTGGAAGAGGTCACCACTGCCGACGGGCCAGGTGAATGGGAAACTCTGGATCCCGAGAACTTCTTCGACCTGCGCCGTGAGCTCAAAAGCATCGCGCGCGGGACGGTCCATCTTGTTGATGAACGTCACGATGGGAATGCCGCGCATCTTGCAGACGCGGAAGAGCTTGCGCGTCTGAGGTTCAACGCCCTTCGCGGCGTCGAGAATCATGATCGCGCAGTCCGCCGCCGTCAGCGTCCGGTAGGTATCCTCGGAGAAGTCGTTGTGGCCCGGCGTATCGAGGAGATTCCAGTTGTAGTCGTCGTAGATAAACTGCAGCACCGACGAGGTGATGGAGATTCCTCGCTGCTTCTCCAGCGCCATCCAGTCACTCGTCGCGCTCCGGCTCGCCTTGCGCGATTTGACGGAGCCCGCCTCGTGAATGGCTCCGCCGTACAGAAGGAGCTTCTCCGTGAGGGTCGTCTTGCCCGCATCGGGGTGACTGATGATGGCGAAGGTCCGTCGCCGTTCGTATTCGCTGGCCATAACGGCGAAGACGTACGGCATTCGTCGGGAAATCGCCAGCCGGGCCTTGAGTCGGAGGCAGTCGGGCCCAATGGGAACGGCGAAGTTCTCGCAGTTCCTCCGGAGGAGAGGTCCGAGTCGCGACGGCGACGCAATTCGGACAGCGCTGCCGTTAGCCTCCTCTGTATAGTCAGCTCATGCCGAGTCTCAGCGTCCTCACATACAACGTCAAACTGCTTCCGGCTCACGTGAAGCTCGGCGTTCGCCCCCGCGGAATTCCACGCGGGTTCTACGAGGGCGGCGACCAAGGGCTCAAAGACGAAGACCGCGTCACCCGTCTCATCGAACGACTCTGCACCGGCGAATGGGACATCGTCTGTCTCCAGGAAGTATTCCAAGAAGGCGCCCGCAAGCGATTCGCAGACGCCTTTGAAGCAGAGGGCTACGAGCTTGTCGCCAATTCCTCGGACAACGACCTCTTTCACGAAGACAGCGGGCTCTTTCTGGCGAGCAAGCTGCCCATCGTTTGGCATCGTTTCGAAGAGTTCGCGGCGAACGCCGGCTCCGATGCGTGGTCAGACAAAGGCGTCCTC
>JBLHKB010000542.1:0-4838 GCA_047619315.1 Polyangiales bacterium | reverse complement strand
GTCAACATTGTTCGTCGCTTCATCGTTCCTCTCTTTCAAGGGGTGAACGCAGCCGCGGTGCAAGGGGCGCAAACTTTTTTTCGAAAGCCTGCTTCGAGGAGCTCAGCGATTCTCGAGGGCGAGGCGCCAGCCCATCTGGCCAGGCTCATAGGCGCCGCGCGTGGCGTCGCTGCGAATATGACCATCGAAGTCGAGACCACCGCGTGGAACATCCGTCACCCGCTCTTCGCCCATCACGGCTTCCGCCGACTGTGGTCGCAGGTCCAAGTCGACACCGATGGCGCCCGCCGCGCCGATGAGAGCACCTGCCGCGTCGGTGACGCTGCCTTCCAGGTTGTTGCTCACTTCGGCGCCGTCGCCGCGTATGGGCGACCCGGAGAACGCGACGTTGGAGTGAATCATCTGGGTATAACCGGCTGCGCCGCCGCTCACGGAGATGCTGCGGCCGGCGGCGATGATCGTGTTGTGGACGACCTCGATGTTGCGGGGAACGCCGTTGTGCGGCCGGATGAGGATCGCGCCCATGCTCGTCGTGAAGAAGACATTGGAGTAGAGGGCGATGTTCCCCTCGCCTTGAAAGAGGTTCTCCGTGGGGTTCTCGTAGAAGAGGTTTCCGTAGACCAGGTATTGGTCGCTTGAACCGGAACCGGCCGGTGGAACATCACCGATGAGGACATTCGGGCGAGCGCCATCGCCGCCGCCGCGGACGGCCCCGGCGAAGACGTTGTAGCGAATGGTGGTGGTGGCTTCGTCCGGCAGACCAGGAAGTCCCAGGCCGCCGCGGCCTTCTTCATTCTGGTGTTTGATCTGCATGCAGTAGCCGAGGGGGTCGACGATCAAGTTTCCTTCGATGAGACCACCGATGAACGGCAAACGCCCGTTGGAGTTGCCGAGGTACATGCCCGTTCCCGCTTCCAGAATGCGGTTGCCGCGAATGACCCAGTCCCACGCCGGCGTCTTTGTGGAGATGCCGGTGATCTGTTGGTTCCCCGCGAGACCGATCATCTCCAGGTCTTCGACGACGATGTGATGAACGGGGACGTCGGCGCCCTGCGATGCGACGCCAAAACCGCCGAGGCCAAGGCCATCGATGTCGAAGCCGCGGACCTTGATCCAGCTAGCGCCGCGGAACGCGATGATATTGAAGGCGTCGCTGCCGTGGAAGAGTGGACGTGCGCCGGCCTGGCCTTCGATGACGATGCAGCGACCTTCTTCGCCGCTGACGGAAACGGGCAGTCCGCGAAGATACGTTCCGGCGGCGAGCTGGAGGGTGTCGCCGGGCATCAACGTCTCGAGGACGTCGCGGTAATCGTCCGGGCCCGCCGTGAGCGTCCGGCCGCTGCCTTCGCAGTCTTCCCAGGCGAGGGGACCCGGCAAAGTTGGTATCTCCATGCCCCCGGCGTCGATTGCGGGGACATCCATGCGCTCACCTGCATCTTGCTCAGGAGCATCGCCCTCCGGGGCATCGGTGGCGTTTCCGTCGCTGGCTGGCGCATCCGCACCTGAAGCGGCATCGGCGGCGCTCGTGTCGTCGCCGCAGCCACCGATGGCGAGGAGTAGAGCGAGTGAAGCGATGAGGCGGCGATTCATTTCACCAGGTTCGCATGCCGACGGGCGCCTCGTCTCCCGTAGTGATCCTGTAGTGATCGGTGGGTCGGTGAGGGACTCAGTCCCAGGCTTGTCCGCCACCATATGTCGCGCTGCCCGCGGCGCGGAAGTTTGTCGGGGCCATCTGCGTCGCCGTCGTGCCTTCCACGTCTTCTGGCGCCGCTTCACTTACTGGCGCCGCTTCACTTACTGGCGTCGCTTCTTCCGTCGGCTCCGCCAGCAGGGCGCCCTCCCCTGCTCGTCGAGTTGCCGAACGACGGCGTCCTCGATGCGCCGCCATGACCGCATCCGCTTCGACTGCCAGCGCGGTATCACCGAGTAGCACCGCGATCTCTTTGGCCCGCGTGACGCGCGTTTCCGCCTCGTCAAAACGACGCAATCGCACCAGCGCCTTGGCGAGGGTGACAAGCTCTGCCCCGACACGTTTCGCATCTGGACCCAAGCGCGCCTCATCACGTCGGAGCGCGGCGAGGGCGTGCTCAAGCGCTTGTTCGGGTTCGTCGAGCGCTAGATTCGCCAAGGCGAGGTTGTGTTCGGCCATCGCCGCGTCCGCGTGATCGTGTCCGATGAAGATCGCGCGCGCGTCACGCCAGGTCGCTCGCGCGCCTTCGAAATCATCGGTCTCAAAGAGCACAAGTCCTACGCTGTTGAGACCCAGCGCGACCTCGGGGTGCTCGGGCCCTAAGCGTTCACGGCGGATCGCGATGGACTGCCGGTAGTAGTCGAGGGCTTCTTCCCAACGATGCTGGCGACGCAGAATACCGCCCAGGTTATGTAGGTCTCGAGCGACGCAAATATGCTCTACGTCGAGAGTCGCGTTGAGCCGTCTCGCGGTGCTGTGATGCTCAAAGGCGTCGTCCAATCGTTCTTCGAGGCGCGCGAGGTGACCCAGGCTGGTGTGAAACGCGGCGAGCTCCACGGTTTCGCCGCCGAGTCGCTCAGAGCGAAGTCGCACCGCCTCATCGAGAGCGCTCCGAGCGCCGTCGAAGTTGCCCAGTTGAGTACGCACGAGGCCTTGTCGGTGCAGGAGCTGCTCGCGCAAGCTGTCGACATCAGCCGCTTCGACGGCCTGCTCTGCGTGTGCCAGTTCACGCGCAGCCTGCTCATATTCACCGGCGGCGCCCGCGACGGCGACGAGCTCAAGCCAGGCTTCCGCGGTGTTCCATTTGTCTTGCTCCTGCTGCGCCCGAAATAGAGCGGCTCGGGCGAGGTCTTCAGCGACGCCATAGTGGGCGAGCATTCGCTCAGCACGCGCCCCGAGGAGCGCGCCTTCCGTCGTCTCGGACCGGAGCTCTTCGAGCGTCTGTCTCGCCCCCGCGGCGTCACCCTCACGCAGCTGACCGCGAACCTCGATGAGCTCTCCTCGCAGCGGCGCCGCGCCGGCTTCGCACGCCGCTGGATCTGGCAGCTGAACGAAGACCTCAGCGGACGAATCCGTTGAGGCAAAGCGAGCGACCTCCGCAGCTTGTTGAGAGAGGCACTCAACGGTCCGCGGAGATGGAGCTTCGGCGCAGACTTGCGCGCGACTCTGCTCCCAGTCCGAACGCCAACGTTCTACGCGTGATCCGCGCCAACCTGGAAGGCTTGCCTCCTCGGGCAAGGACAGCTCATCACAAGGGCTGATCTCCGCGAGCGGCGGCGGCGGCGGCGTGTCTGGAACGAGGTAGATGCCGATGGCAGCCGCGCTCGCGACGAGGGCGCCGAAGATGGCGAGGTGCGGTTTGCCTGAAGACGCGGGCGTCCTTTGCTGGCTTGGAGGCAACGCCGCGAGCAGGGCGTCCATCGAATCGAAGCGAGCCTCCGCATCGGGACTCAGGCCGCGGCGGAGGACTCGAAAGAGCGCTTCGTCCGCGTCGTCTGGCGATGGAGGCCCATCGTTGATCGCCCGGAGAAGGTCGTCGACGGTGGTTCCGCCAAAAGGACGCTGGCCTTCGATGACTTCCCACATCGCGACGCAGAACGAAAACTGGTCCGACCGCGCGTCGCCCACTTCGCCGCGGATCCGCTCCGGAGCCATGTAGACTGGCGTCCCCAAGAGCGCGCCGGTGCGTGTGAGGTCCATGGGGCCATCACTCGGCGAGCCCGCGCTGACGCCGGCGAGGCCAAAGTCCGCGACCTTGGCGCCGCCATCCGACATCAGCATCACGTTTTCGGGTTTGAAGTCTCGGTGCAGGATCTTCGCGCGATGTGCCGCCGCCAGCCCGTGTCCCGCCTGGGTCATCGCGACGACGAGGGCTTCCCGTGATTCGCCGTCTTTCATGGCCACGCGAAGGTTACGCTGACCGCGCTCCATCGCGATGAACACGGTGTCGCCATCGGTGCCCACCTCGTAGACCGTGAGGACATGAGCGTGGGCGAGTCGCGCCATCGCTTGAGCCTCTCGAACAAGTCGCGCCCGGCCCTTCGCCGAGTCCGCGGCGGCGTGAAGCACCTTCAGCGCGACGGGTCGCTCGAGGTCTGGGTCGATGCCGGCGTAGACGACGCCCATGGCGCCTTCCCCGAGAGGAGCGCCCACCTCGAAGCGGCCGAGAGTCGCGAGCGGGTGAGCTGGACCGCTCTGGCTACGAACGCCCGAAGCGACGGCGCCCACAACTTCACGGCACTCCGCACACTCGTCGAGGTGTGCGTCCAAAGTGCTCATCGACTCCGCATCGACGGTGCCCTGCACCATCGCCCAGAGCATGAGTTCATCGGGGCAGCTCATACGCCAGTATGACCGAAAGGTGGCCGACTGGTAGGACCGTGACGTGTAGGACCGCGCAAGTTTGATAGGCTGCACCAATGGAGGTGAAAGCACTGCGCGCTCGCTACGAGACATTGCGACGAGGGCACGGGTTCGAGCCGACCGACGCCGCCGCCGCCGCCGTGTTGTGCAAGACGTATGAATCGGCGCATGGAGACCCTTCGTTTCTCGTCGAGCTCCTGGCGGGATTGCCGAAGGAGCCGAGCCCAGAGCAAGGCGAGGAGTGCGCGCTGGTGGTCGCAGCGACGCGGGGAGTGCTTTCCGCGCAGCGACAGCTCGAGGCTGAGTACTTCGCACGCATCCCCTCGTTCATCGCCTCGATGAAGCTTGATGGGGCGCTGGTGGACGACGTCGCGCAAGGCGTGCGCCAGAAGCTCTTGGTGGGGGAGCCGCCGAAGATCCTTGGCTACGTCGGACGAGGGTCGCTCGCCGCGCTGATCCGCGTAACAGCCACACGGACAGCCATCAGCGCGCTTCGCAAGGGCGG
>JBLHKB010000541.1:0-4842 GCA_047619315.1 Polyangiales bacterium | reverse complement strand
CGGAGGTTGTTGTCAGGGCTGTTCAACCGCTGGTTCAACCACCGCTGGTTCGACCACCGCCGGTTCGACCACCGCTGGTTCGACCACCGCTGCTTCGACCACCGCTGCTTCGACCACCGCTGGTTCGACCACCGCTGGTTCGACCGAGGGTTGTTCGACGATAGGCCAATCAAAAGTTCCGGGCTGTTGGCCATGCTCCAAGGCTGCCCGCGCGACACAACTACATTGCTGCCTCGTTACTTGGTCGGCAAACGTAATGGCGGTGGCCTGACTGTCAGGCCCAAAATGTAATTGTGATCGGTTGGTCACCGACGCCACACTCCGTGATGGCCATCTCAAGTGGAACGTCGCGCCTGACCATTTCGGCGGCTGCTTCAGTTGACGGCCTATCGCTGTTGAGGACCCATAATCGAGTATCGGCGTTGAGCACATACACCGCTCGCCGGCCACAGCCATCAGCACCCATCGTAACTGTGTACCCTCTCGTTGTTTCGATCTCTGTGGTGGTGATCTGACTTTCAGGACACGAAAACTCATACGAGAATCGCCGTTTTACCTCATCGGGCGCGCGGCCGGCTTGAACCGCTCCACAACCCATTACGACCGAGACAAGGCAGATGAGAACGCACGGCGCCTTGCCTGCAATGGTTGAAGTTCGAGTCATATCCTTTCCTATCAGGCTCGGGAGTACGAGTGGAAATTTCGAATGCGACCAGCGCAACAACAAGACAAGCGCAACAACAAGCACGCAACAACAAGGACACCCACTTTAGTCCGCCCAACAAACAAGTCTGCGGAACTACCCTCGCTAGCCCTACGTGAGCGCCTCAACATCAGCGAGGTCTTGAGCGCGGCCCGCGGCCCGCTTGTTGCGGAGTAGAGCCTTACGGCCGATGACGGGAATCGTCTGCCCATGGACGGTCAACGCGCCATGCTCCTCATACGCTTCTGCGAAGGTGATGCCGGACAGTTCCGTGATGAGGTCAATGCGCACCGGTGGGACGCCAAGCTGGACGACGGTTCCCGGCGCCACGAAGTCCGCTTCCACGATGCCAAGCTGAGCGAGAGGCGCACCAAAGCGCTCGAGCGCTTGCATCACGCGCTCCGCGTTCGCTTTGCCAGGGCAAATGAACACGTCGAGGTCTTTCGTCGCTCTCGGATGTCCGTAGTAGGAGACCGCGTAGCCTCCCACGATGACGAACTCCACTCCGCCGCGGTCGAGCTCGAGGAGAAGGTCACGAAAGTCTTCGAAGAGGTCCGTCACGGAGAATCGGGGCGGCGAATAAGCGCGGGCCACTCCGCGCGTGGAATGCGAGTAATCGGCTTTCCGAGCAGGGCGTATGTGCTCAGAGTGAGACGATACGCCAACTCAACACCAGCGGCCCCACTTGGGTTGAGGTCTGCTGGCAATTCTGCGCAGCCCTCCCGCTCGATGCGTGCGGTCATTCGTAGTCGTCGCGCAGCGGCCCGTGCCGCCCGTTCCTTTTCCAAGTCCCGTTGCTCTTCAGCTAGAAGCGGCGGCGTTCCCATCGAGTCATTCTACCCTCTTAGCGCGACCAAGCCACCCTTGTTGTCGGGGTGAGGATGAGTCGCGAGGACACCCACTTTTTCTCGGCCGTAAAGTACATGTCCTCGTGACCTTCGTTGGTGGCTTCGAGGCGGTGGAGTTTGATCACCACCGAGCAGTGGAACGGGAGGTTCGAGCAGCGACCGGTCTTGCTCGAAGCCTGGCGAACACGTAACCACTCCATGCCATTGGTTCACTTCGTGAGAGTGTATCGGCCGGGGGTAGTTCTGCGGAACAAGTGACCATGGTTGGCTTGCCGTTTCTCATGGCTTCCTCCTTGTCCTCGTGACTTCCTCTTTCGCTACCTCCGTTGCCCGAAGATAAATGGATAGTCGACGCTTACCTCGCCACCGTCGGGTCGAGGAAAGCGCCAGCTACGTATCTCACCAACGCGGCATTCGGTTACGACACCTTCGAGACTGATACGCCATGCGAGCTCGACCCGCCCCTGGAGGTCCGCCTGGTGCCGAACCCCTTCTTGATAGCATTGACGGATAGCGGCCTGGTTGTTGCGCACAACTAAGTTGATCTGCTCCGCGGATAGATAGCGGTTTACCTCTGGAGCGCGCGGGGCGGTCGACGAAGACGTCGTATCATTCGCGTCACTACGAGGCGTCGCCACGGTAACCGCTCTTGTGTCGTCAGTTACCACCTGAACTCGGACGATTTCCTCCGCCTCGGTTCCGGACCATTGCTCTGCACCCGCCCGCGACCTGCCGCCAAATGCAGTCGCGCACCCTCCTATCCAAACCGTACCTTCGGAACTGACGAACAGCTGATCTTACCACCCCCCAGCGGCCACCACATAGTCATAGTCCTATCCGCAGAAAGCCACGGTGTTGGAGACGGAGCCCCACGCGCCGGCCACGCGCCGGCCGAACACCTCAACCCAATTTGAGCCCCAAGCGCCGAAGCCCCGAAGGACTTCGGATCGGTGGTCCTAGAACGAGATCCGCATCGAGTTGCCGTTTCGCAGATCCACGCGAACCAACGTGTGGTTGTCGTGAACGACGATGGGGTCGCCGTTGGCGGGGTCGATCCAGAAGCCGCCGTCGTTTTGATAGCCGCCCTCCATCACGCCGCCGAGGCAGATGTCTCGCCACGGTGCTTCGGGGTTCGTGGACCGACAGAACGCGTCCACCCGCTCGCCTGAAGATGTGTCGATGGCGACCATCGAGCGGTAGTTGATCGTGCCCGTCGTCCACATGAGCGATCGGCTCTCGTCCCATGTGAGCCAACGCTGACCGATGCCGCCAAAGTTGATGGGTCCGCCGCCGAGAATCCCGTAGGAGGTCGCCGCGCTGCTCACGCGCGTACGGTTGCCAGTGGCGACGTCGATCCGGAAGAGCGCCTTGTAGACGTCGTTGAGGACATAGAGCTGACCCGCTTGTTCGACGAGGCCTGCGTAGAAGCCGCGGTCGAGATCCCAGCCACCGCCGACAGGGTTGGCCGCGTGGGCGTTGAGCGCCGCCGCACCCGAGCGCGTCACGAATCCGCACGACGCTCCGTCGGCTTCGATGCGGACGAGGCCCACGCCTTCCGAGTAAGGTCCCGCGCCCCGGAACGCCAAGTAGAACTGGCCGCTCGGACTGAGCCCGAAGACTCGGTCGTGGTAGGTCACGGAGATTCGTGACGTATCTCCGCTCGCGCACTGTCCGAACGCCGCGTCGCGGGCTCGCCAGATCCGCGTGCGATTCCCGGAACTCGGATCGATGCGCACGATCTCGAGGTCCGTGGTGACGGGAGGAACGCTCAGCACGTAGAGGTTTCCATCGACGCCTCGCTTGACGTCGGTGACCTTGTGGAGCGACGGACCGCTGCCCGTCTCCACGAAACCGCTCGCTGCGTCGTTGTAGCCGCCCGACACGATGCGTCGGTTCCCCGTGTCGAGGTGAATGGCGAACACAAAGCCTTGGTCGACTCGGGTTCCCGAAGACCAGTCGGCGCCGACGAAGAGCTCACGTCCGACGATGACGCCGCCGTTCAGGTGGCTTTGTGGTTGCGAGCGCAGGTCCGGCCCTGTCCCGAGACGATTCGCCGCGCTGACGTAGCCGATGCCGACGCAGTGGTCTCTGATTCCTGCGCTCGGCGAACGGTTGATGAAGCAGCGACAGTCCGCGTCGAGGGCGGTCTGGAGCTCGATGTCCTGAACCAAGGGGCAGGAGTTCTCCCAGTAGGGGCTCGACATATTCGCGACGGAGCTGCGGCACTCCGCCGGTCCACCGATCTCGTTGCAGAACACACGGCCTGCACACACCTCCGAGACAGTCTCGGGCTGATCGCAGCTGTCGAAGGAGTACAGGTCCCCTTGGTAGCAGCCCTCGCTGGCGCCGGAGGTGCAAGTGACGCCTCCTCCACCGGACGGCGGGGTGACGCAGCTCGCGGCGTTTCCATCCTCCACGCAAGTGGCTCCGCCGGTGCACCTCGTCCCGAGACCCGACGTATTTCCGCACGAGTCGAATCGAAAGACGCGATCCGCAGAGCAGCCAGTGCGGACGTTGGGTACGCACGCGCACTGAGTCGCGCTGCCCACGCCGGAGCACACTTGGCCTCCGTCGCAGTCGTCTACGAGCGTGCTCGCGCTACCGCGCGTATCGCATACCCTCACAGAGCCGCTATCGCAGTAGCGCGCCGACGGGGTGCACACGCGCGCCACGCACGCGCCTGCTTCGCAGTACTGGGAGGCGCCGCAAGACGCGTCGCTGACGCAGCCCACAGCGCCGCTCTGATTCACGCAAGTCGGTCCCGCGGGTCCTTCAACGCACACCTCGGGGTTGTCGCAGCGGGTCTGAAGCGAGCGGCGCGTTCCGCATGAGTCGTAGCTGTAGATGTCCGTGTTGTAGCAAGCGACAGACACATCGCGCGTGCACTCGCAGCGAGCGATGGCGCCACTCACGACGCAGCTCTGGCCCCCTGTGCAGCTCGAGAACACCGACCAACTAAGGCCCCGAGAGTCACAACGCTCGGCGCCGCTCGGGCCGCAGCGCTGAGCCCAGGGCGAACACACCGGCGGGACACATCCGCCGCCCTCACAGAGGCTGCCGGATCCGCACTGGGAGTCCGTCGAACAGCTCGTGCGCATTCGACACTCGGGTCCCGATGGCGTCGCGGTGCAGACTTGCGGGTTTGTGCAGTCCGTGGCCCGCGTTCCGCGCACGCCACACGTGTCGTAGTTGTAGATGTCCGAGTCGCTGCAGCCGAGGGAAGCGTTCGCATCGCAGCGGCACCGCGCGTTGCCCCCGCTCATGTCGCAGAGCTCTCCGCCCTCGCAGGGG
>JBLHKB010000540.1:0-4854 GCA_047619315.1 Polyangiales bacterium | reverse complement strand
AGGAGGTTGCGCGAAGCCTGGCGACGCGCCGGTCGGCGGTGGACCTGCTGGTGGACCCAGAGGAGGCGGTCCGCCGGAGAATGAACCGGGTGCATCCGCGGGAGGCGAAGCTACAGCTGCAAGCTCCTCAACGTTCATGATGAAATCGCCGATATAGACTTTGTCACCAGGCTTAACAACAAGCGGCGACGTGATCTTGCGACCATTGACGTAGGTGCCGTTGGTGCTCTTCAGGTCGACGACAATGAAGCGGTTGTCTTTAAGCACAATCCGCGAGTGACGCTTACTGACGTTGCCTTTGGGCAGAATGATATCGTTGCCCTGAACCCGCCCGATGGTGACTTCATTCTTGTCGAATTCCATCCGGCGTTGGCCGCCGCTTTTTTCCGTGATCACGACTGCGAACATCGCTCTTTTGTCCCCTTTGCAACCCTGAGCACGCTCCGGTTTTCGGAGCGTCCCAAGACTGGGCCCATTCAACGATCTCACGGGGCAGTCCGTCAAGCTTGATGCAGCCTGTAGAATCAGCTCGGACGTCCGTTTTTACAGGAGAAGGCAGCTTGGGCCCCGCCTGCCAGCCCGAGGAGGGCTCTCCGGCGATGCAGATCAAAGTACAAGGACTCATCAACGGCGCCGCGTGGGTGCTCGAAACCCATGGATCCGGAGTCCTTTCTGAGATTCTTGCCGGCTGTCAGCCCGCCGTGCGCGAACGTTATATGACCGGCATCGCCATCGAATGGCACGATGGAGCCGAATTTGAGGAGTTTCTACGTGGGGCAGATGCCTTGGGGGGGCATCCTGGCTCCGTGGCCCAGGAAATCGGCGCCGCGGGAGCGAGACAGAGCATGAAGGGGCTCATACACCGCCAGGCGTTCTACACCGCGCGACGCGACGACGTGTTGGCTCGGATGGCTTCCGGCTGGCGTCAGTTCAATGATGAAGGCGAGAACCTCGAAGAGATTGGTAGCGACGGGTGTTCCATGCAGGTGACCGGCGTAAAACTGCCCGGACCGCTGTTCTGCGCGACTCACGAACATTGCACCTCGCGCGGGGACAAAACATGCGTTTGGAAGCTTCAGTGGAAACCCGAGAGCGCCGCATAACCCACGACAGCGCGGGCGTTCGCTGATAGCGTTTGTTCTTGTCTCGCTTTGCCCCCAGGCGCCGACGCTCGGCCCTCGAACGCCGCCTTACCCGGCGCGTCGCCGCCGCTGAAGCCATTGAGTCCGAGTCACCATCCCGCTTTACAGCGCGACCGGCGGAAGCCGAAACGTGGGTCGACCTCCTGCACCACACGCCTCTGGTGACCACAGACCTCGACTTACTTCGCTCCGCTGTGCGGTTTGGTTTTGAGAGCGGCGATGCCGGCGGTCTGCTGACCGGCGCCGTCGATGATGCGGCGAATTCGCCAAGCCACTTTGGCACGGAGAGCTTTGCCACAGGACTCTTCCTCAAAGAGATCGTCTCAGGCCTGCTGCCCATCATCGTTCCCGACGGAATCCTGGTTCCAAGTCAGCCGTTTATTTCGCGTACTTTGAGCACACCGCCGGACGACGCACGCGATGTGACGCTGCGGCAAGAAGTCCTCGCGGAGCTCTGCGCCCACGAAGAACTCCATGAGCCGCTGGTCCGGGCACTCGAGACGCTTCGAGAGCTGCGAAACCTCCTGGACGACCGCCCCATGAGCAGTGGCGAGACGGTGCGACGCAAGATCGAGGTGCTGCAGACACTCCGACGATTCTTCGAGCTCGGCGCGACCTTCGACGGCGCAACATCGGCGCTAAAACGCTTTGGAGAGTATGCCCGAAAGGTCACGGAGAGCGACGCCTTCACGCGCCTCGTCGACCTGCTTCGTCACGAAGCGAAGATGACCGAGCTGCGGGTGCGTGTCGTCCTCGACTACGAAGGAAAGATCCGCGACTACGAAGTGCTCGAGCATGCCCCCGTAGCGGGCAACCCCGTCGTCCGCTCCACCTGGCGCCGGATCTGGGAGCGCATCGTCGGCTTCTTGCGCGGACATCGCTACGGCGAACACGAGATCATCTTGCGCATCATCGACGACATCTTCGAAGAGCTCGAAGATGCCATCGTCCCAAGCTTTGCGCTCATTGGACATCTCGAGTTCTACGCGAGCGCCCTCGCGTTTCGTGCACGTGTTCAGGCGGCGGGTCTGGACGTCTGCCTGCCGAGCTTTGGCGAGGTGGTCGAAATCCAAGGGCTCTTCAACCCACTCCTCCTCTTGATGGAAGATGTACAGCCCGTGCCGTGCGCGCTTTCTTCGGGCAAGGACGGTCTTGTCCTCATCACCGGTCCCAACAGCGGCGGCAAAACGCGCATGATGCAGTCCTTGGCGCTGACGCAGCTGCTTGCCCAGAGCGGGTTCTTTGTACCCGCGAAGAGCGCTGCCCTTGTTCGCGCGCCAAAGATGTTCGTCTCGCTCATCGAAGGCGCCCCGGCGGATCACAAAGAGGGCCGCCTTGGCACGGAGCTCATGCGTGTGCGCAAGCTCTTCGAGGAGCTTGAGCCGGGCTGCCTAGTGATCCTCGACGAGCTCTGCAGCGGCACCAACCCCAGCGAGGGCATCGCCATCTTCGAGATGGTGCTCTCACTCATGCCGCGGCTCAACCCACGTGCCTATCTCACCACGCACTTCCTGGATGCGGCGAGGCGGCTCCAAGAAGAGGCAGAGGCCTCCAAGTCCGAGCTTCGCTTCCTCCAAGTGGAGCTCGATGGAAACGACGCGCCCACCTACCAGTTCATTCCAGGCGTAGCGCCGACATCCCTCGCACATGCTGTCGCAGCGCGACTGGGCGTGACGCAAGATGAGCTCGAGGCGTTAGTGACGCGTCACGACTAACGCTATTGAGCTGACCTCATATTCGATCCGCGTATTTGGCCCTTTCAAGAACTTGTCGCGAGCGCCGACAACACCTAGCTAGGTGCGTATGCGGACATCTATCGCGGTTTTTCTCTGTGTGCTCTTTACGGCATCGGCATCGGCATCGGCTCAGCCTCGTCTTGCAGATCCGTCGGCACGAGCGCCGGACCTTACAACGCGCCAAGCCACAGTACTAGAGACCCTCGAAATACAGGCCGCCGAGAGACAGCGAGCGCGACACGTACTCGGCCCTATCAGTCTCGCCGCTGGGGCGATGATGCTCGCGCCGGCCATCGGCGGCTTCGCTGACGGCGCATATGGAGCCGAGCCATCGGCGGGCTGGCTGCAGCTTGGCATCGGAACCCTCGCCCTCGTTCAAGGTGCGGTCTGGCTCGCGATTCAGACCTCCCCGGAGGAGCGCCTTGCCCGATACCGAAGCGCCCGCGAGGACGAACTCGACAGGGACGAGGTGGCGCGCTTTGAAGGCGAACTTCGTGGTCGCCGCACCGTTGCACGCATGGAACGAGCCCTCTTCATGTGGAGTGGCATTGGGCTTCTCTTCGGCGGTACGCTCCAGCTCATCGTCCAGAGTCAGTCGGGCGCGCCCCAGGGGCATCAACGCGCTGGATACGCGTTCGCTTCGATCTACGCAGCCACCGGGCTCGGTTTGCTGGTGTATTCGTTCGTGCCTGCACCCAGCGAGCGGCTCCCTCTTCAGTTCGGCCTGACGCCTGTTCAGGATCAAGGACGTATTGCCGGCGGGAGTCTCCAAATCGCCGGCACGTTCTAGTGTTAGTTTTCACATCTCGCACGGCGGAAACTCGTCCAAGTAATTGATCGCGCGACAGACATAGGGCCCTTCACGCTCGAACGCTGCGTCGCCTCGCCCCAGCGAGAGATCGCGCGCGTGTCCGCAGCGCATGTCGCTGGGACAGTCCCAGTCGCTTTCGCACTCGGCGGTGCAGATGCTCCGAATACATAGCAACGGGTTTGAGTGGGACATCAAGCAGAATGCGCCGGCGCAGGTCGCGTCTTCAGTGAGCTGAGCTCGAAAGTTGCGTTCGCTCTCTCGCTCAAGAAGCTCAGTATCGCAGGCGCCACCCACGGGTGGAGTGGACGCTTCGGACGGAACACAGGTGGAGGATTCCGTTGAACAAGCCAGGTAAAGCCGAGGGCCATCTTGGGGGGCCGTGGGCTCACATTCGTCGTCGCTCAAGCATGCATCGCCTTCTTCGCGAATGTGGGTGCCTTCGCAGAGAGTCGTCCAGCGCCTCGTGCGGTAGTCGACGACGTCCGTGGCACACCCAGCCGGGCAAGCGCCGAGTTCGCTGAACGGGCAACTCCATGCTCCGCAGGGCTGTGGGTTGTTTGAGTATTCATACACCACGCCGTCTTCGCAGAACCGACCGCCAAAGCAGTCCAAGTGATCACCAGGACCGCAGCCGTCGCCAGGTCCTGTGTCCGGTTTGGTGGGAACATCAGTGCCTGCATCCGGACTTGGGGCAGGCCGACATCTTCCTGCTGTGCACAGCTCGCCACTGGCACAGATTGAAGCACTCAGCTCACGCTGAAGCACCAGGACAAAGTCCGCGACGCCGTCAGCGACGATTTCCACGTCCAAACAGGCGAACGCTTCAACCTCACAGGTTGCACCCGACGTTCGTGCGACGAGACCATAGCGACCTGCGGGAAGCTCAAGGGGGATGGCCTGGCCGCTCGCGGGGAGCGGAAGCGTCTGCTCCACGGCCCGGGACCAGTTGCGGGCCCGAATCCCCATGCATTCCGAGACGACCCCCGCCTCCAGGAAAAAAATGGAGTCACTTTCAGAGACGGCGCGGACCGTATACTCGCCTGAGGGATCGGCGCTGGGTCTGAGCAGGCCATCAAACACGCTAAGGCAACGAGCTTTCGCATCGCCTCACAATAGAGCGATGTGTCAGCACTTGCCATCGAGTGGCAGGAAACCAGTTCGCTTG
>JBLHKB010000539.1:0-4867 GCA_047619315.1 Polyangiales bacterium | reverse complement strand
ACGTGCTCGATGCTCGGGGCGCGATCAGCGTGACGGAGCGGCAGCAGTACATCGCGCGTGTACGCCTCATCGCCCGTGCCGTAGCCGAAGCTTGGTTTGCACAGCGCGAGGCTTTGGGCTTCCCACTCGTACGTTAGCGCTTCTAGCGCTCGCGCAAAGCCCAGTCCGGTGGTAATCAGGCAGCTCTATGCCGGATCTCGCCCTTGAAATCGGAGTCGAGGAACTCCCCGTCTCATTCGTCAAACAAGGCCTAGCTAGCCTCGGACAAGCTGCCGAGGAGCTCTTCGCGGGTGCGCGTCTGGCCCCGGAGAGCGTCGAGGTCATGGGCACACCGCGGCGACTCACGCTGCGTGTGACCAACTTGCCCGCGAGCCAGTCGGCGCGAAGTGAGGTCGTCAGTGGTCCGCCCTGGAGCGCGGCGTTCAAAGATGGAGAACCAACCCGCGCAGCGACGGGCTTTGCAAAGAAACACGGCGTCGAAGTCGGTGACCTTAAACGACTCGAAACCGACAAAGGCGATTACGTCAGCGTCCAGGTGCACGAAGACGGCAAAGGCGCCGCTGAAGTTCTGCAAACGCTCTTACCGGCTCTTTGCAAGCGCGTGCGCTTTCCAAAGCAAATGCGTTGGGCCGACGGGGAGCATTCGTTTGGTCGTCCCGTGCACTGGATTGTCTCCCTCCTCGACGATCAAGTAATCCCTTTCGACTTCGCCGGCACCAGCGCCGGTCGACGCACCCGGGGTCACCGCTTCTTGGCGCCGAGCGAGTTTGACCTCGCCAACGCCGGCGAATACGAAGAGCGCCTCAGCGACGCGCATGTTCTCGTTCGAAGCGAAAAACGACTCAGCACGATGCGCAGCGCGCTGGAGCAGGCCGCGAAGGAAATGGGCGGTGAGCTCATCGTTGACGAGTTCTTGCTACAAGAGTGCGCCACGTTGGTGGAAGAACCGTTTGTCGTCCCTGGCACATTCGACGAAGACTTCTTGGCGTTGCCCGAGGCCGTGGTGGTTTCCGTGATGCGTGACCATCAGCGCTACTTTGCTGTGCGCGCTCCAGGTGGCGGGCTTCTTCCGCGCTACCTCAACGTCGTCAACACCGCCCTCAATCCCGAGTCCATTGCCACCGGCAACGACCGCGTACTTCGCGCCCGGCTCGCGGACGCCCGCTTTTTCGTTGAGGAAGACCAAAAGACGGCTCTCGAGAGCCGCCTCACGAAACTCGACAACGTGGTCTTTCACCGTTCTCTGGGGACAGTGGGTGAAAAGGTTCGCCGCATTGAAGGACTCTCCTCAAAGTTCGCCAACGCCGCCGGTGTCGACCCCGCAAAGGCGACACTCGCCGCCCGTCTCGCCAAGGCTGATCTCGAGACGCTGATCGTGTTTGAGTTTCCTGACCTTCAGGGGCAAATGGGCCGCTACTACGCGGAGCGCGAAGAGCTCGACGCGGATGTCGCGCTCGCCATCGAAGATCACTACCGACCATCGGGCGCACAGGATGGGGTCGCCGAAACGGCTCTCGGTGCCCTCGTTGGCGTGTCGGACCGCGTCGACACATTGGTCGGTTGCTTTGGTGCAGGCTTGGGGCCAAAGGGCAATCGGGATCCTTTCGCGCTGCGTCGCGCCACGCTTGCGCTCGTGCGCACAGCCCTCGAAGGCACCATCGACGTGAACGCACGCGAGCTCTTTGCTGCCGCCTACGACCAGTACGCGGTGGAGCTGGCTCCCAAAGAAGCTGTCCTCGTCGAACTGGACGAGTTCCTGCGAGGGCGTCTCGTCGCGCACTACAAAGAGTCTTTCCGGACCGACGTCATCAACGCAGCTCTTGCGGCGTGGGATGGTGGCTCGCTCCGAGACGTAGATGCTCGCGTCCGCGCCGTTGATTCACTGCGAGGAGGCGACGCTTTCGCAGCCCTCGCAACCGCCTTCAAGCGAGCGCACAACATTACGAAGGGTCTGCCCCGTACGACCGTGGATAGTGCGCTCCTCGAAACAGGCGCCGAGCAAGACCTCGCCGCAGCGTTCGAAGAGATCCGTTCTCAGCTCGAACAAGACACGTCCGCACAACGCTATGAATCTGCGCTGACGCTCATCGCGAACAAGCTCGGTGGGCCCATCGACCGGTACTTCGAAGAGGTCTTTGTGATGGTGGACGACGAGAAGGTTCGGGAAAACCGTCTAAGCTTCCTCGGCAGCATCGCTGATGCTGTCACTCAGTGTGCTCACTTTCATCTGCTTGCAGGAGACGCATGAAATACGTCTACGCGTTTGACGACGCTCTCGATACTGACGAACCCAAGCATCTCCTCGGCGGAAAAGGCGAGGGCCTCAACCGTATGACGGGCCTTGGGATTCCGGTGCCTCCCGGATTCACCATCACGACTCCAGTATGCGTTCACCATCGGGAACACAAAACATACCCGGACGGACTTGAGACCGAAGTCCTCGCTGCTCTCGGCGGCACGGAGACGGCCGTAGGTCGTCGCTTGGGCGACATCAAGGACCCACTGCTCGTGTCGGTGCGTTCCGGCGCTCGCGTGTCGATGCCTGGGATGATGGACACGATCCTGAATCTTGGCCTTAACGATGAAACCGTCGAAGGCCTCGCGGTGACGAGTGGAGACAGGCGCTTTGCGTTCGATGCATATCGTCGGCTTCTTCAGATGTACGGAGACGTTGTGCTTGGCGTGGCCCACCATCACTTCGAGGCGACGCTGACGGCCTTGAAGGAGCAGTACGATGGTCGCTCAATGCTCGACTCTGCGCTCACGGCGGAGGCCCTTGAGGGGCTGGTGGGAAGCTACAAAGCTCTCATCGCAGAGCACGGCCGAACGGCCTTTCCTCAAGACGTGCAGGAGCAACTCTGGGGAGCGATCGGCGCCGTCTTTGAAAGCTGGGACAACGCCCGTGCGGTCCGCTATCGGCGCATGCAGAACATCGCCGCGTCCTGGGGGACCGCATGCAGTGTGCAGGCGATGGTCTTTGGGAACCTCGGCGACACCAGCGGGTCTGGGGTTGCCTTCACGCGCAATCCGTCCACGGGCGAGCGAATGCTCTATGGCGAGTATCTTCCGAACGCCCAGGGAGAGGATGTCGTCGCGGGTATTCGTACACCCTTGGCCATCACAGCGCAGGCGGCGGCGCCTGGACGGGAAGACGAGACGCTGGAGCGGAAACAGCCCGACGTCTTTGCTGAGGTTGTCGCTCACTGCAATCGACTCGAGACCCACTTCGGCGACATGCAGGACGTCGAGTTTACCGTGGAGCGCGGCAAAGCCTACATTCTGCAAACGCGGACGGGAAAGCGAACGGCGCATGCGGCGGTCCGTATCGCCGTCGAGCTTGTACGAGAGGGCGCGATTACCCGTGAGCAGGCACTTGTCCAAGTAGATGCGACCAGCCTTGACCAGCTCCTTCACGCTCGACTCCCACACCCCGACGACCTCAAAGCCGAAGGCGTGATTCCAGTGGCCGTGGGCTTGCCTGCAAGTCCTGGTGCAGCAACCGGGCACATCGTCTTCGACGCGGACGAGGCCGAAGCGTGGGCTGCAGACGGCAAAGATGTGATCCTCGTCCGGCGTGAAACAAGTCCGGAGGATATCCACGGGATGAAGGCCGCCGTCGGAATCGTGACCGCCACCGGCGGTATGACTTCGCACGCAGCGGTCGTCGCCCGCGGCCTCGGCAAGTGCTGCGTCGCAGGCTGTGGTTCGCTTCAGGTGGACTACAAGAATAAGACGGTCACGGCGAAGGGCGTGCAATCCTTTGGCGAAGGCGACGTCATCACCCTCGACGGTTCTTACGGCAGGGTCTACGCAGGCGCGTTGGACGTCGTCGCCGCCGCGACGGTTCCGGAGTTTGATGAGCTGATGGAATGGGCCGACGAAGCACGCACATTGAAGGTGCGCGCGAATGCCGACACGCCTCGCCAAGCGCGTCAGTCCCGTTCGTTTGGTGCCGAGGGTATCGGCCTCTGCCGCACTGAGCATATGTTCTTCGCTGACGAGCGACTGGAGGCTGTTCGCTGCTTGGTTCTCTCGGAGACAGACAGCGCTCGAGCCAAATGGCTCGGCGTCATTGAGCCGATGCAGAAAGACGATTTCGTTGGCATATTCCGAGCGATGGACGGTCTACCGGTGACTGTCCGCTTGCTCGACTGGCCGCTGCATGAGTTCTTGCCAAAGACCGACGCGGACTTCGCAACGATCGCAGAACGTCTTGGGGAGAGCTCAGCCGAAATTGCGCGCCGCGCAGAGGCGATGCACGAGATCAACCCGATGCTCGGCCACCGTGCGGTTCGGGTCGGGCTCACTCTCCCTGAGATCTACCGGACTCAGGTTCGCGCGCTTTTGCAGGCGGCCATCGAGGTTCAAGCAGAAGGCGTTCGCGTAGATCCGGAGATCATGATTCCGGTCGTGGCCATCGCGAAAGAACTCGAAGCGATGGTTCGCATTGTTCGGGATGAAGCCGAGAAGGTGATGCAGGCGACGGATGCGCCACCGGTGAGCTACAAAGTCGGCACAATGATCGAGCTGCCACGGGCGTGCCTCGTCGCGGGAGAGTTGGCCCGCACAGCGGAGTTCTTCTCTTTTGGCACCAACGATCTCACTCAGACGACGTTTGGCTTCAGCCGCGACGATTCGGGCCGTTTCCTCCCCGTATACGTCGACGAACTTGAGCTGCTCCCAGCTGACCCATTTGCTCGCCTGGATACGACTGGGGTGGGTCGCTTGATTCAGATGGCCTGCGAGGATGGACGAAAGAGCCGTCCTGGGCTCAAGCTCGGACTCTGCGGCGAACATGGTGGAGACCCTTCTTCCATCCAATTTTGCCAGTCTGTCGGCCTCGATTACATTTCCTGCTCACCCCCTC
>JBLHKB010000538.1:0-4871 GCA_047619315.1 Polyangiales bacterium | reverse complement strand
TCGGAACTACAACAACTCTCGAACGGTGGACAACTTCATCTCGCGGCTGCGGCGCCACTTCGAACGCGACGCCAGTGAGCCGGAGTACTTTCTTTCGGTGCGAGGTGCGGGCTATAAATTCGTCCCCGGGGACGCGGCCAAGGGCAACGCGGATGACTGACGCCACCTCCGAACCCGAGGTTCTTTCTATTGCGCAGATCGGCGAACCCATTCTACGTGAAACGGCGGCGCGCGTTGCACTCGACGAGCTGGGTGGCGATGCCATGCAACGCTTCATCGATTCACTCATTGCGACGATGCGGCACGCGCGCGGAGCAGGCCTCGCGGCCAACCAAGTGTTCGTCACGAAACGCGTCTGCGTGATGGAGGTTCGCGACAACCCTCGCTATCCCTACAAGCCGAATATTCCTCTGACCGTGCTGGTGAATCCAGTTCTCACATCCCTTGGCGAAGAGACGTTCGATAGCTACGAAGGCTGCCTGAGTGTTCCGAACCTTCGCGGCGTCGTGAAGCGCCCCGTCGGCGTCCGCGTCGAAGCACTCGATCGATTTGGACAACCCCTCACGCGGGAGGTGTGGGGACTCAGCGCCGGCACGTACTTTCATGAGTGCGACCATCTAGACGGCAAGCTCTTCGTCGACCGCGTCGAAGACACGCGCACGCTGTGCACGTGGGAAGCGTTCGACGCACACTACCGAGCTGGGTTTGTCGAACGCGCCGAAGCGCTCGTGGCCCGCTTCGGCGCTTAATTTCTTGCTTCTGATTTCTTGCACAAGGCCGAATTCCCGTTCAGATCACAGGCGATGGGCGAAGAATCACAAATGCGGGCGCTGCTCTCGAACGTACCTCAGGTGGGAACTCTGCGTTGGATCGGCCTCCGTCCGACCAAGCGCGAAGCGCTGACCATCGTCGAAGAGGCGGAACTCCTCACCGGAAAAGGGCTCCGCGGAGACCGGTACAAAAGATCCGGCGGTAAGCGTCAGGTGTCGCTAATTCAAAAAGAGCATCTGCCGGTCATTGCCGCCTTGGCGGGCAGACCCGCTCCGCCGGAGCTCCTCCGACGCAACCTCGTCATCGAGGGCATCCCTTTGAGTGCGCTACGGCGCCTTCGCTTCTCGATCGGAGACGCGATCCTCGAAGGCAGCGAGCGCTGCGCCCCGTGCAGTCGAATGGAGGAAGCGCTCGGCGACGGGGGATATGCAGCCATGCTTGACATGGGCGGGATCCTCGCGCGGGTGATTCAGGGCGGCACCATTCGTCTCGGTGACGAAGTGCGATCCCTGGGCTTCGCCTAGCCAACGCTTAAAAGACAATGACGCTTCCTTCCCTTCATGGAAGCGCCGCTGTCAGTTCTGTCGCGGACGCCCTCACCGGGCGCGCGAGCATCCTCTAGAGGCGCGAGAGCGCGTCCTTCATCACGAGTTTGCGTTTCTTCATTTCCTTTTCGCTCAGTTGCTCACCGCTACTTAAAAAGCGGCGCTGTGAGAGCGCGTCGACGTTCGCGTCGAGCTTGGCCTTCTTGGTCTCGAGGTGAGAGCGAAGCGTGTCGGGACTGGAAGAGCTACGGGATCGGCTCATCGGAGAACTCCTTGGAATATGGAAGATGGTTTCACTAAGCCAAGGACAAGCGGCGTTACGCCTTAGGAGACAAGCGTAACGGATTTCCCGGCTGAATTTCAACGGGAACGAGGGAGACAGGCTACGCCTCGTATTCAGCTTTTCATGCCCTGGCCGCCGTTTTGGGCATTTTTTAGGCAAAATGGACCTGCCGCCGAGGACGAGCACTGGCGCTCACGGATTCATGTGAATAGGCTGCGGCGCGGAGCGTTCAAACGACGACGTAGCCCAGACAATGGGCCTCTTCGCACCCACGGGACAAGTCCTCTTCATGCGCAACTTCATCAAAACTCTGGGCGTTTCCTCCGCTCTCTTTCTATGTCTCGCTCTTGGCGTGACGACCTCACGCGCTCAGGAGACGCGGTCCGCGCGAGACGTGGCTGCCCTTGTGCAGTCATTCTATGACCAGTCTCCAACGTTCGAAGCTCGCTTTCAGCAGCGCCAGGTGACGCGTCTTCAGAACCGAACGGAGCAAGCCTCTGGACGGGTTGTCTTTGAGAAGCCCGGCAAGATGCGATGGGATTACGACGCGCCCAATGGTCAAGTGTACGTCAGTGACGGCAATCGTCTCGTCATCTACCAGCCCGCCGAAGAAGGCGAAGAACATGGTCAGATCATTGAGCGTGAGATCAGCGACCACCAGCTGCCACAGGCGTTCAGCTTCTTGACCGGCACTGGCCGTCTCGACCGCGACTTTACGTTCCGACTGCTCGATGCCGAACGCTACGGAATGCAGAACGGCTATGTGCTCGAGCTTCGGCCCCGCGAACCTACGGCGCACTATGACAAGATCCTGTTCTTCGTTCGCGTCGTTGAGCAAGGCGGCCGCAGCGCTGGCGTCATCCGCCGCGTGCTCATCGTTGACTCCGCGGGCAACCGAAACCGGTTCGATTTCTCAGAGATGACGTTTCCCCGTGAGGTCTCGGATGCTCGTTTTCGCTTTCGGCCACCCGCCGGAACGCGCCGCATTCAGCCCTAGAAGGTCAGAGCGGATTCGATGGTCGGTGCCAGGGCTTGCCACGTGAGGTGGCCGTTTGCCTTGGCCGCCGAAGCCCCCATCCCAGCGAGCTCGCCGCGGAGAAGGCAGCGCAGAGAGTCACGCCAAGCGTGGGTGTCGTCAGGCCGGATGAGCAGACCGTCGACTCCGTGTTCCACGCGCTCAGCGAGGCCCCCGGAGCGACTCGCAAGAATCGGCAGCGCCGCAAGCTGAGCCTCCAGGAGTGCACACGGTGCGCCCTCCTGTCTGTTGCCGACGGCCCGCGAAGGCATCGCAAACGCGTCAGATGCCATGAGGACAGCGTCCCGCCCTGGGCGATCGACGTGGCCGAGAAATGTGGCGTTCACGTTCTTGAGCGACTCCAAGTATGATCGCTCCGGGCCCTCCCCAGCGATGAGGAGCCGAAGCGGGAGCCCCGCCGCTGCAGCAAAGAGCGTACGGAGTCCCTTGATGGGAACAAGCCGTCCCACAAACGAAACGACGACCTCGTCGCGCTCAATACCAAGCCGCCTTCGACTCTCATCCCGTTCTGCATTCGGTGGGTGCGCGCCCATCGGCGAGACAATGGCGCCGTCGAGACGAAGGCTATCCCGTGCACCCTCCGTCACGCACCAGTGCTTCGTCGCCAAATGCGGCGCGAGAGCCCGAAGCGGTGAAAGTGAGTTCGCGAGGGTCACGTCGGCGGAGTGCCACACCGCAAGGTGCGGCCGGCCTCTCGCGATGAGTGACCCAACAAGCGCACACGGAACGCCAAAGTGCGACACGAGCGCATCCCACGGCCGCATCGATGCCTCACGAAGGAGAGCTATGGGAAACGCCGCCAGGCCAGGCCAGGCGCGCGGATGACGAATGTTGTCTGGGACCCCGCTCTCGTAGAACGTTCGCCGGAGTGAGCGCGGTAGATAACGTAAGTGAGCCGCGTCGTATTCAGCGCGCTCTTGGTCGTCCGCCGGCGCCAGGACATCCACTTGGTGTCCAAGGCTGCGCATCGCCTCGGCAAACTCGCGCACGAAGCTACCCGCGACATCCCCCGCGAAGCGTGGGTAAGAAGTGGTCAGCAGCCCGATTTGCATGGGCTTAGAGCGATTGCCTCATGGCCCCGGGAGCGCGCGGCGTCTTCGTGAAGTGCAGCGCATCGGTCTGGACCCTCGAAGGTCGCAGACGTCGCAGCCATGCCCGACCGAGAACACGCGGCACGACGACCAGCGCATCGTGCCATCCAACTCCGCTCTGCTCGTCTTCGTAGACGGCACGCACGGGCACGTCCACGATGCGAGCGCCGGACGCGGCGAGGCGCGCCAGGAGATCGTTGGGGTAGCCGTAGCGAGGCCAGAGAGCATCCAGGTCGAGGCGTGCCGCAGCGTCACGTGTCATCGCGGTGTAGCCACACTGGGAGTCCTTTACGTGGATGCCGATGGCTCGCCTGGTGAGCCAAGAGAGAGCAATGTTGCCAGCGAGACGCGGCTTCGGCATGTCGCGCCAGACGTTTGGCCACACGAGCCGATTGCCCTTGGCGTAGTCGGCGCCGCTCTCGATAGCTTGTAGGAGGTCACCGAGGTTATCGGGGTCCATTTGCCCGTCGCCGGCCATGACCACCGCCACATCGGCGCCTTCGTTAAACGCGTGCCTATAGCCCGTCGTGATCGCGGCTCCAACTCCCGCGTTGTGGTCGTGGCGTAGAACCACGAGACGAGGGTCACCGATCGCTTGTGCACACGCTCCCGTATCGTCGCTGCTGGCATCGTCGACGATGATGATTCGATCCACGTAGGTCGGGAGAGTTCGAACGACCTGTGCGATGTGGGGCGCTTCGTTGAGCGCGGGAATTACGACAGCGATTGTCTGACGAAAGAGCATTGAGATCGGTGGTCCGCCTAATCCTTCACGGGCGAAGGAAAGAGTCCGTACGTCAACGTTTGTCGCGCCTCATGCAACGCCGCGGGAGTCTCAAAAGATTCCTCGAGGCGCATACTCAGCGTCTGTGCGAGCTTCCAGAGGAACTTCACACCGATGACATGGTCTTGCTGAACGACGTCGTAGAATGCATCGCGGGAGAGGCGAAGGAGCGTAGAAGGCGCCAGCGCCGTGACCGTTGCTGAGCGGGGTCGCTGATTGAGGAGCGCCATTTCACCGAAGTGAGCACCGGCGCTTAGGTGTGCCACGTCTTCAGCATCCCGCTCGACGACGACGGTGCCGGACATGATGACCCAAAGACCTTCGCTGACGTCTCCCTGACGAAACACGACCTGGCCCGCTT
>JBLHKB010000537.1:0-4915 GCA_047619315.1 Polyangiales bacterium | reverse complement strand
CCTCGATCTCTTGCCCCGGTCCAGCGAGGATGTTCCGCGCGATACCCATCACGTAAGGGACGAACTCCCGGGTCCGAGTGTTCTCAAGACCCGCCAAGGCGTAGACCGCGAACGCCGCGGGACGAAGGAAGATCCGATACGGATAGCCGCGGCGGCCAGGCGCAGTCTCGACGACTCGCTGCAGCGAGCCACCCACCGAAGGGTCCGGGTTTGTGCAGCCCGGGCTCGTCCCCGCGCAAGGCTGCGTGGCGTACACATAGGCAGCCCGCGTCCAGTCGGAGTTTCTTGCCTCGGGCACGTTGTCCCAGGGGTTGGGGTTCACAACTTCAAACTCGATGCCCGCGGTCCAGATCAGTTCGCCGCTGACAAACGCACCGGCGCGACCGGCGCCTGCGCCTCCCCCGCTACCCGGTTCGCCGCAGCGAAGATCGAGCCAAGGCGTCAGAAAAATCGACACGTTTTGCGCATCAAAGGCAACCCAGCTCGTCGTCTCGTAACAGAACTTCGCCGCGTGAACGACCTGCTGCCCAAAGAGGTCATCCCCGGAGAATGTGATCTGCCCCAGGATATTTGTCAGCCCTTGGTACTCACCGGCTTGATCGCCGACAAACACAAACGCGTCGACCACGGGAAGCCCGGTGGCGCCGTCGAACACGCTCACATTGAGCGTGCCTTCAAGAGGTCCCCCGGCCAGCCCCCCGAATGTCGGGTCCGAGGCGTCATAGAACTCGAACGCGTCCTCGAGGACGATAGCCTCAAGGACAGGATCTCGCTCCGCGGATGGGACATACGTGACGTCTGCGTAGCCAGGTGCGGATGCCGGCGTCTGGCAGCGAAGAGTGCTCGTGGACACGATCTCAAGGTCCGTGCAGGGACGACGATCAAAGAGAACTGCGTCCCCCTCGGCGAAGTCCGTCGCCATCCCTGTGATGGTCACGCGAGTTCCGCCACTCACGCTCCCGCGCGTCGGGTCGAGAGCGATGGCGTTGTAGGTGTAGCCACCTTCCATGCGAACCGTGGACCCATCGGGACGGGTAATGACGACATCCGCCGGCCCGGGTTCCCCCGCTGGCATCGCCAGAATAAGAGCGCGGTTTTGGTCCACCACATCAAGGTCTGGTGCGTCGACGAGTCGCCCACCGATCTCGATGGTCATGTCATCGACGAAGCCGCCGCCGCGAACGAGAACTTCGTTGCCGCCCAAAAACGGGCCATTGCCTGGCGCAAGACGGGTCAGAGCCAGCTCGTTGCCGCCAATGCCGCCATCGGGAAACCCGATGTCTGGGTTGCCCTGGGGGCCCGAGTCTTGCTGGTTGGGTGCTGGTGGTTCGCTCAAGAGCGGCGGGATGCAGGCGGCTGAGGACAAAAGCGCACCCGCCAGCAAAGCTCGGAGCAGCGGTTGCTGGAACTGCGCCTGCTGAAATACAGGCCGTTGATTCTTCCTGGCGCTCGCTCTCGTCATTCCACTCTTTCTACGCTTCAAGTCTAAAAGCGGATCGGTAGGCACGCTGCAGCAGGCCTACCTTGAGTATCGGGGGTGCAGCGAAGCTGTCAAGGCCGCCCAAGCACCCAAAAGCGGTTCAGAAGACCAGGAAAGCGCACATCTCTTGCATCCAGCCGCTCCAATCGCAATGGTGTCGCCAAGCTGCTTCTCTCCCAGCGGCCCCTACCCTTGTGAAGCTCTATCGCATCGTCCTCAGCGACCTTCATCTGGTCACCGGCTCTAGGCCCGGAAAGCTCGACCCTTTCGAGGACTTCTTCCATGACGAGCGCTTCGCGCAGCTGCTCGCCCATTATGGGGAGGACGCCGATGCCGAGGTGGAGATCATCCTCAACGGCGACATCTTCGACCTCCTCAAGGTGCGAATTCAGGGAAAGTGGCCCATCGAAGTCACCGACGAGGTCGCCACGGAGAAGCTGCGCATGTGCCTGGATGGCCATCCGGTGTTCGTCCGCGCGCTCAAGCGCTTTCTCGATAATCCACGCCACCGCATCACCTACCTGCCCGGCAATCACGACCTCGATATGTGGTTCACGGGCCCTCAAGACTTGCTCCGCAGATACATCGCGCCGGGCGAAGCCGGTGAGCGAGTCCATTTCGTCACGAACGGCGACACCTACTACTTGCCCGAGGGCATCCAGGTCCGTCACGGCCACCAGTTCGAGCGCATTCATCGCGTCGACTACTCCGACATGACCGTCAAAAAGCCCGACGGCCGGGTCCTCCTCAAGTTTCCATGGGGCAGCTTATGGATCATGGAGGTGATGAACCCGCTCAAGGAGCACCGGTCACACATCGATCGGGTTCAGCCACTCGGACGGTTCATGTGGGCTTCGGCGTTTCTCGATCCGGGCTTCGTCATTCGCTTTTTCTACCACTCGACTTGGTACTTTTTGAAGCACCGCGTGTTTCATCTTCAGGCGTGGCTCGATCGCATTCGCTCCATCCCAAAGCTGGTTCGCGAAGAGCTCTTCGAGCTCACCGACGGCTACGATGAGCAGGCGATCCGCGCGCTCAATCGAATGCGCGGCGCACACACGCTCATCGTCGGTCACTCCCACGGCCCTCGCTTCATTCAGCTTCCCAATGGGAAGACCCTCGTCAACACAGGTACGTGGGTGAAGATGATCAATCTCGATCTGAAGTACCTCGGCCAAGACAGCGGTCTGACCTACGCTCTCATCGACTACGACGACGTGGGAAAACCACGAACACGTTTGATGCGCTGGCTCGGACAGAGCGCGCCATGCGAAATGGTCCCGCATGCGGACTAGCTGGTTGCTCGGCGCGATGGTCCTGCTCTTGGCGCCTGCGGCATCGGCTCAGCCCTCATTCCTCCGCCTCGAACTGCTCGCGCCGCAGGTAATTCGGCCCGGTGACCGCGTCTCGTTGCGACTCGTCGTCACCCCCGCCGGCGAGGAAGCCATGCTCATCACGCCGACGTCCGAGGGCGCCGCCATCGTGGTGGCGCGGGGTCGGCTTCAGCGCGGCGACGGCAGCATGGACGGCGAAGACCTTGTCGTTCAGGTCCCCATTATCGCCCAGGGCGCGGGCCACGCCCTAGTCCGAGTGCACGTGCAAACGTATACCTGCGCAGGCGAACGCTGCCGTGCCATCGAAGCCGATGCGGACATCGCCCTCGACGTCGTTCGAGCGCCTTGACCCCTTCGTGACGGATCGATTCACCGCTGAGCGCGCCCATCTTGGTCAACGTACTCTTGTACGCTAATCTGACGACGTGAGACGACTCTGGTTCCTTCTACTTCTTGGCGCATGCACGCCTTCGGACCTCGAGCTAGCCGTCGACGTGCTCTCCGATCTGCAGCCAAACGTTGAGGTCGACCGCATCGAGGTGCGCTTGGATGACGTCGTTATCTTCGATGGGCTGCCCACGCGCTCCCTCGCCGACGGAGCCCGCGTCGCCGACCTTGAAGTCGCCGCGGGCGACCACGTCGTCGCGGGCCGAGCCTTCTTCAACGGTGAAATCCTTGCGGAGCGTCGCGTCCTCGTCCAAGTGCGCGAAGATCAAGCGCTCACCATACCGCTCGCTCGAAACTGCCGTGGTGTTCAGTGCGACGAAGCTGGCACAACGTGCGCAAATGGGATGTGCGTCGACGCTCAGTGTTCACCAGAGACGCCGCAGTTCTGCGCACCGTCCACTCAATGCGAGTTCAGCACCGATTGCGACGCCGCCGGCGTGTGTGGAAGCGTCGAGTGCCGCCGTGGCACGTGTCTTCTGATCGATGATGGGCGCTGTGGCTCAGGCTTCTTTTGCGCCGGCGACGAAGGCTGTGTGGTCGCCCCAGCGCTGATCGACGCCGGTATGCCAGACGTGAGCGTCGCCACGGATGCCGGCCCGGACGTAGCGGCGCTACCCGATGCTGGGCCCACACCCCGAACATGCCCCGAGCCTTGGGGAGCGCTGCCCGTTGAGTCCGCCGCCGTCACTGGAAGCATGCAGGGTGGCGGGTCCACCACGACGCTGTCCGTCACTCCCTCCAGCGCCTTGCTCTCCCCGGCGATGACGATGGATATGTGGGTTCGTTTTCTTGAGCCCGTGGACACGATGGCCTTGATGGGCAACTCGACCCGCGCCAACGGAGGGTTCACCGTCCGCGTGTCGCGGACCCCAGACGGTGACGCACGAGTCATGTATACGATCGAGGGCATAGGCTATCTGGTGCCCGCTCCAGGCCTAACGGACGGATGCTGGCATCACATCGCCTTCGTGCGGAATTTTGAAGCGGGTTTGGTGTCCTATGTTCAAGATGGCGTCGCTCAGAGCTTGATGCTGACTCCTCGAAGCACACCGGTCATGGATGGAGAAGCAGGTCTCTGGGTCGGGAGAAATACCTTCGGCGATGAGCCGAGGGCCCACGTCGCCATCCATCACCTTCGCTTTTGGAACACCGCCCTCAGCGAAGCGGAACTCGATACGTTGCGCAACACTCAAGCACCCGCTTCGGACCCCCGTCTGATCGACGCGATTCCAATGCAAATGACACGTTCGTTTGACGGCGTGGACCTGCTCGATTCGCGTGGAACTCTCGAGGTGTTCTTGGGATGGTGGGTGGCCCCGCGCGGCAACGCTCCCGGAATGCTCATGACCCTCGACGAGCTTGACGTCTACGCTTCGGGACTCTGAGGTCGGACGCGAAGCCGGTTCTGTCCCAATATGGTGGTACCAGGACACATACGCTAGACTGGCGTGCGTGATTCGACTCTGGCCGCTTCTACTCATCGTGGCTTGTGCCTCCCCCGAATTCGAGCTCGCCGTCGACGTCCTCTCGGACCTTCACCCGGGAATCGAACTCGACCGTATCGAGGTCCGAATCGATGATATCGTCGTCTTCGATGGCGTGCCAAACCGGCCCCTCGAGCTCGGCGCACGCGTCGCCGATGTTCAGGTCCTAG
>JBLHKB010000536.1:0-4917 GCA_047619315.1 Polyangiales bacterium | reverse complement strand
GACCACCTCGCCGGATTCCTGCGTGAACGTCACCGTGCCATTAACGGTGTTGCCTGCCGTCGCCGAGACCGTGGCGTTCAACACCGCGAGCTCCGTATCGCTCGGTACCTCATCGCGGATGACCTCGACGGTGGTCTCCCCGCCCGTGGAATTCGTCTCCGCGGACTCGGGGGCTTCAGTGGAGTCGCCGCAAGCGACGATGAGAGCAAGGCCCAGCAATAAACGTGTCTGTGTCATATCGCCGATATACACCAGTTGCGGGGGTGATGACACCCGCCCCACTGAACGAGTCAGGGGCTAAGGAAGACTCTCCGGTGGATCGACGGGAAGCTCTTCGCCTTCGACCTCGATCACATGGCCGCCCTGAGCTCGCCGCAGCATGCCCTCGAGGTCGATGGGCATCTGACCCGACGCCGCCGCCTTTGAAGTAAAGGATCCCGCACCGAAAGGCGACGCCGCGAATGGAGAAGACCCCAAGGGAGGCTGGGCACCTTGAACAACACGCACGCGCCCGGACTTCACACCGTTCTTGATCCGGGATCGAAACAGCATCGACAGGCCTCGGCGCGTCCACGGAATCAAAAGTGAGAGGCCGAGCGCATCGGTCAGCACGCCCGGCGTGACCAACAGCACTCCGCCGACGAGGATGAGCACACCGTCGAGAACACCGTCCTCAGGGATGCGCCCCTCGCTCATATCCCGCTGCCATCGACTCAACACGCGAACCCCTTCGCGCTTCGCAAGAGCAGCTCCGAGCATGCCCGTCGCGAGGACAATCCCCACCGTGGGCCAAAACCCGAGCAGAGACCCCACCTTCATCAGAAGGTAGAACTCAACGAAAGGAACAACAGTAAAAAGCAGGAGGAGCCACTTGCCCATAGTCCTCACTCATAAGGCGTCGGCGGCGCTGTGCAACAAGGGTGGGCTCCACTCACCGGGTGATTAACCCCAATTCATGGGTCAGAGCCACGAAATCAGCCGCTAGAACCCGGGCTTTTCGGTGCCTCCCGGCGCGGAGTCAGCGCCGGAGGCGCATTCGCGAGAGCCTTCATAAGATAGGGAGCCGCCAGCTGAACGAGGTCGAGCTCCGGGTCGAGCTGCTTCCCAAGTCCTTCAGCGACGAGCATCGCGAGGTTCACAACGGTAAAGACCGGATCGATCTGAATTCGATGTTCGCGCAGCACGTTCATCATGCCCATCAGCACTTTGCTGGCTTCCATCTCGTGGAGTGGCTTGCCACGCAGCTCGTCGAAACGTTCCTGCACTTGCGACTCGAAGAGGGCGTAATCGATGTTCGGCCCAACAGTCGGCGCGTACGAATAGAAGAGCCGTGCTGCGAGGGCGCCGTCTTGCTGAGTGAGCGCCACGAAGGTCTGAATCCACGGGCCGCGAAAGTCGTCGTCGATCTCCGCCACGAGGCCTAGGTCAATGAGCACGACCTCGCCTTCGTTCGTGATGACGATATTCCCCGGGTGAAGGTCCGCGTGTACGAAGCCGTCGTCGAAGACCATCTGCAGGATCGCGTGGAGGCCACGCCGCGCCACCTTCTGGCGATCACCACCGACGTCTTCGACGTTCGTCGCTCGAACACCGTCCACGAACTCCATGCACAAAACGCGGGAGGTGGACTGCTCCGGATAGAGCGTCGGGACACGCACGCCGTCGGTGTTCACGAAGTTCGCCGCGAAGCGCCGGTTGTTCTCCGCCTCCAATTCAAAGTCGAGCTGGTCGCGCATCGCCTTCGCAAAGCGAGCAACGGATCCGGGCAGGGAGAGCAAGCGAAGCGACGGAATCCAGTTCAGCACACGCGCGCCACCGGCCATCAGCGAGAGATCACGCTCCACCTGATTGCGCGCTTTCGGGCGCTGAACTTTCAGCGCCACCTCTGTCCCATCGCGCAATGTGCCTCGATGTACCTGAGCCACACTCGCCGCCGCCAGCGGCTCCTCGTCGATGCGCTCGATGGCGGCGCGCGCCTCTTCACTCAGCTCCGCGCGCAGCACGCGATCGATGACTCGATAGGGCAGCGGCTCTACTTGGTCTTGGAGACGCGCGAGCGCTTTGGTGTACTCCTCGCCAAAGAGGTCCGGTCTCGTCGAGAGGATCTGACCGAACTTCACGTAGGTTGCCCCGAGGGACTGAAGCAGATCGGTAAACACTTGCCCCCGCAGCGCGTTTCGCTCCGAACGCGAAAGTCGCCCCGAAACCAAGCGCCTGCCCAGGTACTTCAGCATCGCCCAGCACACCGCCGAAACAACAACGCAAATGCGGAAGAGCGAGAGGATGAACGAATATAGCGGCCGAAGCAGGAACACTAGCTTTTGAGCTGCTCGCGCGCTTCGCGTTCGGCTCTTCGCTTCGAGTCACGTTCGTCGTAGGCACGGATGATCCGGCGGACGAGCGGGTGACGCACCACGTCAGCTTCGCTGAAGTAGCAAAAACCGATGCCTTCGACATTCTTCAGCAAGCGCTCGGCGTCACGAAGCCCACTCTGGCCATTCGGCAAGTCCACCTGCGTAATGTCGCCTGTGATCACGGCTTGAGAACGGAACCCAAGCCGCGTCAAAAACATCTTCATCTGAGCCGGCGTCGTGTTCTGCGCTTCGTCGAGAACCACAAACGCGTCGTTGAGCGTCCGTCCGCGCATGAACGCCAGAGGAGCGACCTCGATGCTGTTGCGTTCCAGCAAGACCGCCGTCTTTTCCTCGCCGACCATGTCGTGAAGCGCGTCGTAGAGCGGCCGCAGGTACGGGTTAACCTTCTCCGTGAGGTCGCCCGGCAAGAAGCCCAACTTCTCTCCGGCCTCCACCGCAGGCCGCGTAAGAATGATTCGTTTCGCGCGCTTCTCCGTGAGCGCCGCCACGGCCATGGCCATGGCCAGGTACGTCTTTCCGGTGCCCGCGGGCCCAATGCCAAAGACCACATCGTGGCTCTCAACGGAGTGGATGTACTCCTGCTGCGCCACGCTCTTTGGCGTGATCGCGCGCTTGCTGCTCGTTCTCAGAACCACGTCGTTCACGAGGTCGCGCAGGCGAATCGCCGGGTGATCCATGGCGGTGCGCGCAGCCCGCTTGATCTCTTGGAGCGGCAGGCTCTTCTTCTGCATGACAAAGGCGAGCTCAGCCAAGAAGGTCACAACGGCAGCGACGCGCTCGCTCTCGCCGACAATGCGGATCGTGTTCCCACGAAGCCCGAGGCTCACCTCGAGTTCATCTTCAAGGGCACGAAGATGCGCGCTATTGGGACCGGCCAAACGCATGAGCACATCGACGTCGCTTACTTCGACATCAGCGCTCGCGGCACCGTCAGATTCTGTGTCTTTCGCGTCACTCATGAGCGCGCGGGATAGCACGCGCCGTAGCGGGGTCGAGTCGGCCTACGCATCGCTTCTCTAGTATTCATCGCTCCTAGCTAGGGGTACCCGGTCCCCAATTCAACTGCCAAGTGCGGCTCCAGGGCCACGTGACCCCGAGGCGGTTATCGCTTCACCAGTTCGGGAGAGACCGGTCCTCCTACCCCGCGAGTGGTGCTAGTCGGCTGTACTCCTCCGCGTCGAGCAGTCGAAACTCGATGTCGACTCCTCCCTCGAGCGTGCGGTAGACGATGCAGCAGTGTTTTGCGGCCGAAATTAGCGCGGCGAGCGCCTCGCTTTTCGTATCGGGGACGGCCTCGATGTAGGCGTTGAGTCGGATGCGCTGAAAGCCGACTGGAACTGTTGGGGTGAGACAAAGAGTACCACGCACATCGATCTCCGCTTGGGCTTCGACAAAGACGTCGCTCAACGAGATGCCCATTCGGTTGGCGATGATCCGCAGCGTCGCATCGAAACAACCCACGAGCGCCGCGCACAGATAGTCGCCGGGGTTCGGCCCGTCGTGGTCGCCGCCGACGGCGCTGTGGATCGCACAGGGCGCAAGGAGCGCTTCGCTCGTGCCAATGCTCAACGCTCCGTGCACGGGATCGAGCGCGCGAAACGCGCCAGGGACCGTCCGGGCACCATCGCTGATCAGCGCTGCCGCAGGCTCGCGCTCGTAGAGTCGTGCGAGGGGCTTCTGCCGGTCGCGCATGAAGTTCGCGGGGAAAGAGGTCGGAGTGAGTTCGTTGTAGGCCATGAAGGCCTCCTTTCACTCACAAGGCGCTAGCTTCGTCGGCGCAGCCCGCTAGTTCCACCCTAGCGGGCGCCTAGACCTCCTCCTCGACGGTCCAGACGATGGCCTCGCGAGGAGAGTAAGTGCAATGATGTCCAGTGCTTATGCTCTGGTCGAGGTGCTCGCCGAGAGCTGGATGAACTTCATGAATTTTCTTCACGCTGGCGCGGATTCGCGCGCTCACGGCCTTCCTTGCTCGCTCCGAGACGTCGCCGAGCTTTCTCTTTCGACCGCCGATTCCCACCGCAGCGCGAAGCTCCCGGCCGAGGGCGTCACGCTCCTCGCGGAGGACGTCGGGGCACCCTTCCCCGTCGACGATGGCTCCTTCGAGCTCCTCGTAACGCCTTCGATAGGTGGCCAAGGCGGCGTCGTCGAGGACAGGGTCGGCTCCACCGACGGACGCGGCGCTGGCGGCTCCCGACCAGAGCGTCCCCACGTTGACGCTTTCGTTGACGCTAAGAATCAGGGTCGCGATGTCGGAGACACCTCGCGCGTGTTTGATAGCGGCGACTCGTGCACCAAACGAGAGTGACCAAATATCACCCTGGCGACGAAAGAAGTTCTCGACTGCGCTTGGCGCGGCAACTTCTCTCTCCTCATCGTCGGCGAGGAAACGAAGCACGATCTTCGCCAAGAGAGCCGCGTCACCGAGCCAGGGCACATGCACGTTGCCTTCGAGGGTCTGCAGCTCTGCGTTCTTGAGCGTCGCCGCGAGGGCAAGGCCTGCACTATGTCGCACGGTCTCGTCGCCGCGCCGGTGCAGGACAAG
>JBLHKB010000535.1:0-4919 GCA_047619315.1 Polyangiales bacterium | reverse complement strand
TCATCGCCGCTCCTGAGGCTGTGCAGGAGGAACGAAACGCGCTCGTCGTCGATCGCGGCGTGACGTGGTTGGTGGCGCCGGACGGGGTTCGCTATGAGTTGGCCAGCCGTACCGCGCCGCGTCGGGTCTTGCGTCGACTGGTGCAGGAAGCCCAGTCTGGCGACGCTCTCGTGTCACTCGATGAGCTCCTCGAAGCCGGTTGGCCGGGGGAGCAGCCTGTCTACGAGACCGGTCGCAACAGAGTTCACGTGGCACTTGCGGCGCTTCGCAAAACGGGATTGAGAGATGTGATCCAGCGCCTGGACGGTGGCTATCGAATCGACCCGCGACAGCCCGTCCGCATCGTTGACTAGTCGAGTGAGAGACGCTGTCTCGCGGCATCATTAAGAGTTGTTAAGACGACCCGTGGAGGGGCGCTCGCTAACGTGGGGTCGATGGGTTGTCCATGATCGTCGGTGGTGATGCGAATGAACGCAGACACCGCCGATGTGAGCGAGATGGCGCCCGATGACCACGAATACAATACGAATGGAGCCTCGATGAAGCGTTTACCAATGAGCCTAATTGCCCTTTTGACCTTGTCTCTTGCGGGGTGCGCCGCGGAGGTTGAGGTTGGCAGCAGCAGTGAAATGCTGACCACAAGCTCCGAAATGTACTGGGCGGGAAATATAGAAGCGTCGACCGTGGAAGGAGAGGAGTATGCCGTAGGCTCCGAGTGTGCTCTCGATATGTACGGCCCAGACGCCGACGGATTCTATGAGGGAGCCTGGGGCCAGCTTGGGACGAGTTGGGAGCGGGTTCGTGGGACGCCGGTTGATGGTGTACTGCTGCTTCTCGGCACGGATACGCTTCGAGGCGAATGTGTAGAAACGAGCCCAGGTGTGTTGAACTGCGATATGTCTACGGACGCTGGCCGGTTCCAAGCAGGACTCTCAGAGTTCTCTCCGCAGGTGGATGCTGGCAAACCGCGAAATCCGCCAGGTTCAGGCACCCGCTGCCCAGCCCCGTACTTCTTGGCCTGTGGCTTAGAGTGCTGTCTTTTGACACAGGGCTGTTCACCGATGTCCGGTTGCTACAACATCCCACGCACGGGTGGTGGCGGAGATGAAACCGGGGACGAGCCAACCATACAATAAGCGTCGGTTAGAAGCTTCCGCGCTCTCAAGCTCCGCCAAGCGGACCTGCGCCTCAGCGGGCTTGGCGGTTCACCTCTTCGCAAACCCAACAACCCACTCGGTCGGTAGGTCTACTTCGCCTCGTGCTTTGCAGACCGTCCAGACACACGTTTTCGCCAAAGTCTAAAGCTGCTGGGTTTTAGACTCTTTCTCATCAGCTTGATGACATCTTTTTCGGCCAACCCCGTCTGAAATTCAATGCTGTCGAATGTGGTCACGTCGCACCACGCCATCTCAATAACCTCACTATCCGTGGGCTTCTGAGGCGCGCGTCGAACGCCAATCGGCGGGTCAGCTTTTAGGGAACGTGCACTCATCGTTTTAACCTTTGGATTCGCCCGCCACGCGACGGACTCCTCTTCTAGGTTCAACACTCATTCTAGCGTCGCGATCCTAGAATAAATCGCGAGCTAGCTGAGGTTTTCTGGCGCGGGCTCCTTTTGTTCTAGTCCCGGCGCGAAGTGTCGGCGCGGCGATGGCGCCGCGCCTTTGACACCGTGTGAACGTAGCGGTCTATTCCTGGCACTGCCCTGCAGGGAAGACGTCCTGGTAGCCGTAACGGACTCGCAAGATCACGTCCTCGAGCTGACTCCAGTCGATGGAGCCGTTGCTGCCGCCTTCTTTGTCGATGAGCAGCGTGTAGGTCGATGCGAGGGGCAGACCGTCGAGGGTCACGTTCGCGCCGTCCGTGAGGAAGTCGTTGATGCCCGCCACGGGAGAGGCGCTGCGCCCCGAGGTGTGGAAGAGCGTCCGCGCGCCGAAGTTCGTCGCTCCGGGACCGAAGCTCGCCACGTAGTCGTCGATGTCGGGCTGACAAGAGCGCACGTGACTCGTGCCGTCGTAGAGGAGGCTGACCGTGGGCGCGCCGGCGCCGATGTCGCCAACGAGCTGCACCTCGAAGCTGATGAGCTTGGCGTTGCAGGCGAGGGCGAGGTTGCCGAAGTCTTCGAGGGAGATGTCGAAGGAGCCGGCGAGGACGCCGCCCTGGCTCGAGAGCACTGCGCCCACGGAGCGGTCCGCGCTGTAGCGCACGCGGCGATCGATGGGCACGGAACCGCGCTCGAGGAGCGCCTGGAAGCGTTGAGCAGGCTCAAGGATGCTTCCGTCGATGTCGGTGATCGGTCGCCCGAGGCCCAAGAGGTCGTCGCGCAAGGAGACTTCCAATGTGGACTCGCTCGTGTTGCCGCCACACGTCGTTTGGATAGCCCGCATCGAGAGGGCAATCTTCTCGAGCTGCAGGATGTTGCGGGCCAAGAGGATCCGCATACGGTGGTCGACGAAGGGTCGGACGGCGAGGTACTCGAGGGCCGTGAGCCAGTCCATCATCCGGTCCTTGGCCTCGAGGAGGTAGAGCTCGGCGCGGTCCAGGCGGTTCACGCGCGAGAAGACGACGGCGGGGCTGCCGAGGAGAAGCGTTGCGTCGTTGAGCTGGGCTTGCAGGAGGCTCGCCCGTGACTCCGCGAGCTGAGCGCTCTGGGCCGTCAGATGATACTCAAGAATGGCCTGCTGGATGCCAAGGGCAGCCTGGCTGACCTCGAGGTCGTACTGCGGCGAGCGCTGCACGAGGCTGAAGTGATCGAAGCGGCGGTCGTTGAGCTCCGTCAGGTCACGCCCGAATGCGAGCTCGGCGGCGCGCTGCTCCTGGCTGAGGGTCAAGGCGCGGTTGAGCTCCGCGATATCGGCCGCCGCGACGCCTCTGGCGGTCAGGATGGCTTCTTGGAGCCCTGCGATGTCGGCGTCGCCAATCGCGCTGCTGAGGTCCGCTTCGGCCATGAGCGTCTCGAGTTCAAGCTCGCTGAATGCCGCGATGCGGTCGGCGGCGAGCTCTCGCCGTCCGACTTCGTGGTCGACGATGACCGCAGCAACGTTGAGGGCGAGGGATGTCGCACCGGCGGCGATGGCGCCGCCAATCTGGAAGGGCGTCGAGGCGCCAAGGACTTCGCTGGCGGTGAACTCGACGGCGCCAGCAGCGACCTGGAGTCCCGAGGAGACGGCGGCGAGGTCGTTCGCTGCCTGAAGCTCGGCAAAGCTCCGAGCTTCCGCCGACCCGCTGAGACGGTCCCACGTTTGGATGTTGGCGGCGTCGCTCAGGATGGACGCTTGCCGCATGGCGGCGATGTTCGCGAGGTTGGCGACTCGAGTCCTAAGGGCCTCATCTTGGACGTCCGATTGCGCGGCGAAGATTTGACCCATCTCGTCGATGCCCGCGAGGCGCGTGTCGTTCCATTCGATAACGTCCTCGGCGAAGGCCGCGAGGTTGTCTTGGGAGTAGGCGACGATATTGCGGTGGGCGTCGCGAGCGGCGGCGGCGATGCGGTAGGCCCCGGCGGCCTCTTGGACGCCAAAAATCTGTGCGCCGGCGCGGGACCGGTTCGTGGACTCTTCAAAGTTGAGGCTGCCGTCGCTCTGATCGACGACGAAGCCGCACTTGCCGTCGAGGACTTGAGGAGCACACGCTGGCGTGGTTCCTACCTGCGCGACGGTGCACCCAAGGGGCAGGCCACAGAGCTCAACGACTTCGTTCTGCGTCGCGAGGAGCTCCTGCTGGAGTCCGCTGGTGAAAGCGATCTCCGTCAGGCTATCGGCGACGACTCCGGAGATCACACCATCGATGAGGCCGGTTGCGGTGGCGATGGCGTCATTGGCGGCGTCCGCTCGCTCGGCGAGGACCGACGCGGTGGAGCTGAGGGGGTCGAGGGAGGTGGATACAACCACCTCTCCATCGCGGGCAAAGACGAGCTGCTCGAAGGGCAGCTCAAGTTCCGCGATGCGATTGACGAGGGACGCGAAGGCACCTCGGAAGGGCGCCGTGGCCAGTCCGCCGCCGCTCTGGGCGAAGCCAGCGATGACGGAGGAGGCGAGGTAGAGTTCTCGGGTCTGTGCCCGCGCGTAGTCGGACTTGTCCGCGCGCCCTGGAGCGTCCTGGAGCAGGGTGTTCCAGCGCCGAGTGGCGTAGATGACGGCGTCGGTGGCGCCGCGCCAGCTCTGGCCAGCGAGGATCAACATCTGCGTCCGCGCGGAGAGCAGCGTGGGGTCGGCGGGCACTCGGGCGAACACGGTCCGCGCCGAGGCGTCGAGGTGGACGGCGAGGGTTTCGACGTGACGGTCGAGGACGTCGACGGTCCAGGCGTCGAGTCGGCCAAGGCTGTCGGCGGTGAGGGCGCTGGCGATAACGGAGGGTGCGCCGTCCACGGTGAGCCAATCGAGGCGTGCGTTGTAGTCGTTCCAGAACGCAGCGAGCTGGGGCCCAAGGGTGGCCTCCTTCGTCGCGTCTAGGTAGTTCGTGAGCACTGCGTTAGCCCTGACGGGGTCCGCATCGAGGCCCGCGTAGGCGTGGGCCGCCAGCTGTCGTGCACAGAGCACTTCGGCGGCTGGAACGCAGGTTCCGTCCGTTCCTTCCGCGCAATCATCGAGGAAAGACCGGAACGAGTCGCCCGTCGGTGGGGTCTCGCTGGTGTAGGAGGCGAGGACGTCGGCGATGGTCGAACCAGACACCAATGCTACGTCCGTGTATGCGCTGGCACAGGCCGCTCGTTCAGGAGCTCCTAGCTCGGCGAAGCGCGTCGCCCAGTCGGCGCCGGCGCCTGCGCAGGCCGTCTCTGCTGGGCTGCCCGCCGCGGAAGCGACGGCGTCGGTGCATGCGGTGAGGGGGGCTTCGATGACGCCCACGGTCGCAGGCGCGCGGCCGGCGGGAAGGTTCATCGCGTCCGTCGCGCTCAGCTGCGCGCGGGCGACTCGGCGCAT
>JBLHKB010000534.1:0-4932 GCA_047619315.1 Polyangiales bacterium | reverse complement strand
AGCCGTAGGTTCATGTTGGAGCCCCCTTGTACCGCCTTCGAGAAAGCAGTCAGTCAGTGTGGTTGGGTGGTGGGTGGTCCCTTTAAAAGCGCGGAGAGGCGTGCTGAGGCGTGCTGATGGCCTCCGAGAGACGCCCACGTGAGGTGGGAAGCACTCCAGCGCGCGGGGAAGTTGTTCGGCGGCGTGTGGACGACGAGGACGACGAGAATTCAAGCGACGCAGACTCACATATGAGCAGCGTGAGCGAGAGCATCGAGGACAAGGACAAGGCGTGGCACGAGACTACGGGGAAGCTGCCCTACGTGCCCATCGGAAGTTCCTTTGAGCTCAGCGGCGTCTCCTTCGAGCGCGATGGCAACCGTAAAGCCAAGTGCTTGCTTTGCAAGCGTGAATTCGGAGTGAGCGCCTACCACCTCCGGGGGTTGAATGCCCACGCCGTGAGTTGTTCGGCGAAGGAGCAGCGGCGCGTCCAGCGGGAGGAGGGGGCGGCGGCGGCGGCGGATTGGAGCGGCCAGATCAGCTACATGCACACCTTTGAAGACGGCACCGACGTCGAGGTGACCTTTGAAAGGATTTGGGAGACCTCTGAGAAGGGTCGTGAGAAGGGCCTCAAGTGCAACTCATGCGAGGCCAAGCTCAGGCAGACGGCGGAGTTTTATCAGAGGCAGCACGTCAAGGGCAAACACACGCCTCCCTCGGTCAAGGTTGCGGCCGAGGCGGCCAAAGGCGAAAAGAAGAAAGCTGAGAAGAGGACGGCGGCGATTGGGGCTGGCGGCGCCCTTGCGGCCGATGCTTTCTTCAGCAAGGCCAAAGCAGCAGGCAGGGCTACAGAGGAGGTGTCGAAGAAGCGACAAGAAGATGTCGATAATGCGAGAACTCGGGGCGAGCCCCTGCCGCCTCTTCCCCCGCTTCTTCTTCATCCGTCGACGACGAGCGTCATCACCAGTCGCCCAAGAGTCTTCGGCAGCCTGGCCGCCCGGGCCACCACCCAGCCGCCGCTCGTTATGCAGCGCTCAGAGACTAACTTCGATTTGGATGTGGAGTCGTGCTTGCGGAAGCAGTATGCTGAGGTTGTCCGCCTCAACGCCGTGGTCGCCAACCTGCAAGGCGACGACCCCCTCGAAGAGGACGGCGTCGTCTTTGAAGAAGGAGGTGCTCCCGCTGTGTGCCGCGGGATCCAAGTCGACCTGCCGGAGCCTACTTTGGCGAACTACCCCTTCGCAATCGACAAGGTCATCTTAGATCGGACCTGGACAACTCCGACCGACGAGTCGCGCGTCCGCTCAAAGTTCTGCCGCGTCATCGTCGACTCTCCCCGAGGCACCACGCTTTTGTAGATCAGCAGGATATTGTTTCAACGTTTCCGAGGGGGGGTACGGCATCATCCTTGCTCATCTAACCATCAGGCTCGCAGCAGTCGTGCGAAGAGTGCATCAAGCTCGCCGGCGATACGAGGCTCTTAAAGGTCGTCGCTCGCGCGTGGGACGCCGAACTGCACACCACCTCTTGCACGGACAACATACTCACGCCGCGACAGCTCTCGGCTCGTGTATCACACCGCCGAGAGGAGTGGCGTCGCATGTTGTTGAAGACGCTGGCGCAGGAAAGCAAACTGCGGAAGCTTCATAAGGTAGCGTCGACCGTTGACCGCATCGTCTCGGCGCTCGCGATGAAGAAGCTCCCGCGGCTCCAAAAGATCGCACTCCGTCTGAAGCAGTCCGGCGCGACCGCCGCCACCATCGCGAAACAGTTTGATCGTGCTGTAGAGGGCTACGTGCCCAGGGGCGACTTTGATCGCCTCGACTACCAGAAGGCATTTGTCCAACTCGCTCTCGGCGGCAGGCGAGCTCTGCGCTTGGCAATGGTGGACGACGGGGCGCCCTCGCAGTCCAGCATCCGGCGGCGAAAAATCGTCGATGTGCCGCGGCATGTTGCGTGCGCCGGCTCGCTCCAGATCAACTCGCTCCGCCTGAACTTGAAGCGGACGTTTCCCTTATCACGGCAGTCGGCGCAGGCGGTGCACCATGTAGTCATGGACAACGTCAACGTAGAAGAGCGCATGCGTTACTCTTACGACAACGGCGACGACGGCGAGAAAACCGGCGGGCTGCGCATCGCGCGCGAGTCGACATTCGACGGGGACCTGACGATCAAGTCGTACGCGGATGCCATGGTGATCGGGCAGGCCCTCGATGACGGCGAGATCCTCTTGTCGAAGGAGATGACAGTGGTCTGCATGGTGCGCAACTCCAACCCGCCGAGGGTCGCGCCCCTATTCACGTCGGGTACCGCGAAAGTGAAGGGCTACGGCAATGGCGCTGGCGATCTGGCGTGGATTGTAACAACGGCGCTTAAGCTCTGGAGGGATGAAGGGTTCGAGGAGAACAACGGGTTTGTCGGCTCGGTCTCGACGGACGCCGACGCGACGAACTTCAAGGCGCACTCTCTCGCCGGCCTCGATGACGACATGCCTGACGGCGAGCTCCGAGATCTCCTCAGTTCGCTTCTTCTCATCGACCTCAAGTCGGACTCTTCCGAGACCTGCTCCTGCACCGACGACCAGCACAACGGCAAGAATCACCGGGGGAAGTTGCTGTCTAAAGGCGGCTTCCTCATGGACCGAGTGAGGATGCAGCGCGAGCAGATGATTGATACGATCCGCGTCTACACCGGGACCCCCGTCAACGTTCTCGAGTCCTACTGGCCGCCGCCTTCGCAGGACGACCACCAGAACGTCTCCTCGATGGTTAAGGGTATGATGGAGCTTGCTAAGCTGGAGACCGTGACCGAATTTGCTGTCGAGGTTGATGAAGTACGCAAGCCGGGTTACGGCGAGCGGCTTCGCGAGCTGCGACCGCTCGCAATCATCGCGCAGTGCTGGGTTTTCCTCTTCACTAAGCACGACGCTGATCTGAGCGCGCACGTCACCAACCTCGGCAAGTTTGCCGCTGCGCTTTTCGTCGTTAAGCGGCACTCCGCCGGTTCGCTCGCCGCACAGACAGTCCGGAGCATCGCGCGCGCCATCAGCTCACACATCAAGTGCATCGCGCGCGCGCAGCTCGCCAACATCAAGGAGTTCTACATCTTTATCGACGCGACGCACCTCCTCGAGCAGGCCTTCGGCATCTGCCGGACGCTCTGCGGCTCGCAGCGCAACTTCGACCCCTTGCAGTTAGAGGAGCGCTTGTCAACAATCATCGGCTTGCAGGACATCTACTTCGAGCGCCCCGAGTGGAGGGAAGAGCCGCGTCGGTTGGCGCTGTCCTTCGACCACTGGAACACCTCTTCGTGGAAGGGCGCCGTGGACCCGACCAAGATCAACGTGAAAAACTGCTGGCTCCTTGGTATCAAGGAGGGCGTCATTGCTCTGAGGAAGACGGGGATCTACAACGAGCAGGAGCTGAGCATCGCCGCTATCGTCAAGGCCAATAAAACCACCTCGCTGCTGCACTGGAAAGGCGAAGCCGAGGCGGACCATTCCGACGACGATGATGATGATGATGATGACGCACCCACCCACGCTCCCACCCCCGCTGCAGAAGGAGGAGTCGTTGTCGACAACCGCGTCGGCGAAGAGGAGGAAGAGGATCGCGGCGCCGCTGAAGCTGGAGCTGCCGAGGCATTCGAGGAGGAGCTAGAGCGCGACCCGGCCGAGGTCACGCTGCCGACGTACATCATGGACCACCCTTCGAGTATGGGCGAGAAGTACTACATCACGCGCCTTTTGAAGGAGCTGGGTCGGAAGTTCGAGCTCAAAAAAACAACGGCGCGCGTTGGCCCCGGCGGCGGCCGTGTCGCGAACGCGCCGATCCATGGCGCCCGCACGGGGATGCTGTCGAGCGACGACGGTGCAAATGTCGTCGACGGTGCACCCGCTGAACTTCAGCTGCCCGACGACAACATCCACGTTTACGACCATGGAGCGGCACTGTTCTGTATCGAGAAGATCCCCACGGTCGTTGTCGTCGAGATTATCTCGCTCAAGTTGCCGAACGGTGCCGACGCCTCGACATCAGGCCTGACGGTGCACGAACTCGCGGACACGCGCTCCGTGGGACGTGTACGGCCGCTCCTATCAGTTGCTCGCGCCGGCACCTTGAGCTTCACCGGGGAGTCGAGCTGCTCCAGGCCCGGTGATTTCAGCATCGCCGGCTCGGCGCTTTCGCCGCTGACGCTCCGAGCCGATTCAGCCGAGCCCGGGGGACCCATCATGCTCGCCGCCGACATAGATGCCCTCTACGACTGCGCGAAATTGATGTGGCTGCGTATCGCAGACGAGCCTGGCTCTATCGACGATCTCGCCAAGGTGACCGTGGCCGCCGCGCACCACGACTCGACCGGTCGGCGTCTCTTCACGACCGAGTTACGCGCGGTGCACACCTCGCGCGCCGGCGGGCGCCGAAGCTGTCCGATCTGTTCGAAGGAGCTCACCGACGAGAAAGCCGCCTTGGCGCACTCGGCGTACCACATCGTTCATACCCCAAATTCGATGCCCCATAAAGAGACGTGTCCGCTGTGCTTCGGCCCATCGAAGGATTGTCCTCCATTTTTAATAAAAACCTCCTCCCTCCAGCCCCGCATCGCCTGTTCGACGTACGCTCCCGCATCAAGCAAGACCAACCCCGACCAGGGCGTCAAGTTTCAGGCCAAATCCCTTGAGACGTCCTCCGAATCAAACCCGTCCACCAACCACCCCATCGTCTGCCCGGCATGCCACCCCGAATTATATGCAACTTCGAAAAAGCACAAGGCGACGACGCGACCTGCCGTTTGGTCCTACAACATGCTCGCGCACTGGCAGCGCCTCCACGCCTCGAGCGCGATGCCCCTGGACCTTACGACCGCCATCGAACTTTCCCCCACCGAGAGGAGCAACCTGAAACCTTGAATACTTAGCACCCAGGACCCTTCGGAATATCGAGTGATTGTTTT
>JBLHKB010000533.1:0-4938 GCA_047619315.1 Polyangiales bacterium | reverse complement strand
CACCGTGCGCTCGTCGCCGCGGTAATCGTAGAAACCCACCTTGGTCTTTCGTCCCAGCTGTTCGAGCTCCACCAGCTTCGCGAGCAGTGGAGGTGCATCAAAGCGCGTATCGTCGAGCTCACGTCGCATCGTCGTCGCCATCGCCTGGACAACGTCCAGCCCGATGTAGTCCGCAAGCGCCAGCGGCCCCATCGGGTGTGAGAGCCCAAGCTGCATGGCAGCATCGATGGCGTCCACATCGGCGATGCCGGACTCGAAGGTCTGCATCGCGTGGAGGAGCATCGGAACCACGAGGCGATTGACGACGTAGCCAGGAGACGCGCGAACCGCGATGGGAGTCTGGGCGATTTGCGCGCAGAACGCGTTCGCGATCTCGACGGCGCCAGCGCTCGTCTCAGCGGTCGCGCCCACTTCCACGAGCTTCATACGCGTCGCAGGATTGAAGAAGTGAAGCGCGAGGAAAGACTCCGGCCGCGCCAACACCTCCGCCAGCCCTTCGAGGGGAAGCGAAGAGGTGTTCGTGGCGATGACCGTCCCAGGGCCCACATGATCTTCGATGGCCTTAAGAGTCGCCTGCTTGATATCCAGCCGCTCCACGATGGACTCGATCCAAATCGCACACTCCGTCACGTCCTCAATCTTCTCAACGACCTCGATGCGGTCGAAAGCAGCCCCCGCTTCAGTGCCACCCCGCTTCTCGGCGCGCTGTCGATCCTCCAGGAAGCGCTCTCGCGAACGCTCATGTCCGCCGGCACGACCCGGAACAGCAATAACCTGGAGCTCGTGCTGCGCCGCGAGGAGCGCGATCCCGCGCCCCATTCGGCCGCATCCGACAACCGCGATTCGAGTGATGTCCATAAGCGAAGTTCCTTAGTAGTGCGCACCCGCGACTGCGGAGCGTGCGATATATAAGCATGCCTGAGCGGTGCCGGCCCCTCCAATCCGCGACGAGCGCGCCAAGGCTCGGCGCTCCTCGTCGCTTCGGATGCGCTGCAGCTCCCTGCACGTCCTCGCCGGCGACACCACGCCACCTGCAAACACGCCCAGGACCACAGCCCCGCGTGCACGCTTTACATATCCGGGGGCAGCGCTAAGCCGTCGCTGCAGGTCGCTCCACGCCTCAACCAGGCGTGCGATCGAGAAGCCGATGACGGAAGACCCGTCGTCGCAGAAGGAACACCGGATCGCATGACGACAGAAATCAAGACGCTTCACCTCGACGCCGTGATCGCAAATCACACGCAGGACCTGACCGGCAAAATCGCCGCTATCACGGGCACCACCAGCGGAACGGGGTTCGTTTGTGCAAGAGAGCTCGCGAAGCTTGGCGCCACGGTTTTGCTCCTCAACCGCGACAGCGACCGCTCCAACCGCTCCTTCGCCAAGCTCCGAGAAGAAGTCCCAGCGGGGACCTTCACACAGGTCTCATGCGACTTACAGCACTTCGCCGCCGTTCGAAAAGCCGCCCAGTTCATCAATATGAAGCACGGCAAACTCGATATCCTCTGCAACAACGCAGGCGTGATGGCCCTCGCCGACGAAGCCACCAAAGATGGCTACGACGTGCAGATGCAGACGAACTGCTTGTCGCATTTCTTGCTGACCAAGAAGCTCTTCCCATTGCTGCGCAAGAGCGATGACGGCCGCGTCGTGCAGCACACCTCGATGGCCCGACTCGGCGCGCCTTTGGCGGAGGAGTACTTTGCCAAGAACGGCGGCAAGCTCGGCGGCGACGGCACCGAAGAAGAAGCCGCCAGCTTCTCGGGCCCTCGTTGGGAGCGCTACCATCAGACGAAGCTCGCCAACTGCGCCTTCGCCTTCGGCCTGAAACAGCTCCTCGATGTTCACAAAATCACGAACGTAAAGTCTCTGCTGGCCCATCCCGGCTTTGCGTTGACGAGCCTGCAATCCACCTCCGCGAAGAGCGGCGGCATGGACGCCAACAGTCCCTTCATGGCGAAGGCCCAGTCCGCGGAAGACGGTGCCCTCGGCATCATCCGCGCATGCGCCGATCCAGCCGCCGTCAGCGGCAACTTCTACGGCCCAGAGCAGTGGGCAGGCTTCCCGAACCTCTTGCCTCCAGAAGAGAGCTTGTTCGATCCCAAGAACGTTCAGATCAACTGGGATGGCTGCCAGGTCGCCGTCGGCAAGTTCACGCTGCCCGGACTCGGCGGACGCGAAGGACCCTTCCCGGCACGCACCACCTGAGCGAACGAATCTCTCTCTCGCCACTAGATCAGCGGGACGATCGTTGTCACCGCCGCGCCGCGAAACGAGAGTTCCGCGGGCGCGTCGGGAATCGCGATCTCGCTTAGCACCGCGGACTCGGTGTCGATGGCGTAGAGCTTTCCAAGGAAGCTAAACGCGTAGATGGATCCGCCCCAATAGCCGAGCCCCCAACCCAACGAGTCCGAAGCAGGTGCACCCACGATGGGTCGCTCGCTCACCACGTCACCGGACACCAGATCAAACTCCACAAGGCTGTTTGCACTTGTGATCACCCAACTCGCCGCACCCGCGATGGAGACGATATCTCCTCCGCGTATGTCGGACTCGACGTCGATGGTGCCGAGACTTGAAGCGACGCCGGTTTCGCGGTCGATGCGAAAGAACGCGCCCGCACCATTGGAACCCACCAAGACCTCTTGCGTAGCGTCGAGGGTTCCCGCCGGCACAAAGCTGAGGCCTTGAACCGTCGCCGGGTCGCCATCAAGCATCACGCCGCCGACCAACGAGCACGCGCCCGTCGCAGGCGTCACCCTCATGAGGACGTGGAACCGATCATCCGGCGACGCCCGTCCGACGCCAAACATGGCGCCGTCTCGGTCTACTGCGAGGTCCGTCATCCCTGCTGCGCTGTCGGAGATGTTGTCACCAGCCTCGACACAGTCAAAATCGCCCACGAATCTCAGGGACGAGTCACGAGGATTCAATTCGTAGAGCCCCGAGCGGGTGTGACCGTAAACGAAGACCGGCTCCACGAAGGGTACATCCGGTCGCGGGCCGGAATCACGGACGGCGGCGTCCGCAACTCTAACGTCGCCCGTCACAGCGTCGCTGCCTCCGTCATCGCCGGCGCCGGCATCACCGCATTCCACGTCACACTCCGGATCGGAGCAAGCGAACAGGAGGATGCCAAACGAAAGACTCAGGATAGGTCGCAACACATGAGCAGCGTCAGCGCTTTGGCGTAGAATGGCAAGAAGCCCAGCGACCTTGTCGGCGACCACGACGCGTAGTACCTCGCACCCATGGCAAAAGTGACAGGAATCGGTGGCGTATTCTTCAAGTCGAGGTCGAGCAATAAAGAGCTCGCGGCCTGGTACGCGCGTCACTTGGGGATGCCGGCGGAGGACTGGGGCGGCGCGCTCTTGAAGTGGCCCGAGGACAAATCCGGCGACGGAGGCGTCACCGTCTGGCACGTCGCGGAGAAGGACACCGAGTGGTTCGCCCCAAGCCAGTCGAGCTTCATGATCAATTACCGCGTCGACGACCTTGAAGAGATGTGCGCTCAGCTACGCGAAGGCGGCGTCGAGATTCACAAGGGGCCGGAGACGCACGACAACGGTCTCTTCGCGTGGATCATGGATCCCGACGGCAACAAGGTGGAACTCTGGCAGCCGATGGTGCCGCCGGAGAAGTAAGCACGGCGCCCGTTTTTGTACACCGGCCGGTGCACGCTTTGGTGCTGCCCTTCCTGGTGGGCGCGCGCCCAGGCGTGTAGCTTTTTGCCATGCTTAGCCATCACACCTCTCTAATCTTCTGCGTGATCACCACGTCTCTCGTGTGCGCAGGCTGTGGCGACGACGACTCGCAGCCGCCGGCGATGGACGGTTCCGTCGATGCTTGCCTCTCCGAGCCGAGTTGCCCCCCCGGGGCTCGAATTGTTCCCCACGGCGATGGCGGCGTCGAATGTAGTCCGGAAACCGCGAGCTGCCTGAACTTTTCGTTGTGCGGCGGCGGCAGCTTCAGCTGCGTGGAAGAGGGCTCGTGCAGAAGGGGCTGCGCAGACGGCGAGTTCACCCTCCCGAACACCATGCCCCCTCCATCCAACGGAATTCGGTGGGACATCGGCTCGGCATGTGGCGAGTCTTTCCAGTGTGGTGGATGCGTAGACGGCCCCGCGACCTGCCCCGAAAACACGTTCCCCGTTCTGAACCACAACGACCCCACCAGCGCTCGCGCTGAGTTCTCGTGCGACGACGGGCTTTACCGCTGCGAAGCGTGTTGTCCATCTGGCTACCAGATCGTAGACGCCTGCCAAGACGAGCTATGTTTTGAAGGATACTGCGGGCTCTTCTGCGAGCTCACCGAGGACTGCAATGGGAGTTCCCTCTGCGCCATCGCCGGGACCAGCCAATCGGGCCCGCGCGCGTGTCCGCCAGACGCGGAGCGGTGCCGAGAAGGAACCTGCGGCGGCGACGACCTCTATTGCATCAGCAGGTGCAAGCTCGACGCCCGCCTCGTCGCCGCCTTTGAATGTGACCCCGACTCCTGCGAGTACCTGGAAGGCTCAGCAGGCTGGTGGTGCGAAGGGGGTGACTGGACCGACTGCGACACGCTCCCGACCTGCGACGACGATGAGCTGCAAACGGATGTGTTCGGCCTGTGCCCCGAGGGATCCGAATGTTACGTGCGCAGCGAGTGCGGACATACGATTCACTGTCAGCGCTAGTCAGCTTCGGCGGACACGCCAGAAGGTCTGCGCATTCACGAAGCACACGAGTGGTCCGCCAAGAGCCCCATGGACGCCAAAGCGGTGCTCGGCGACAAGTGCGGCTGGCCACTGGAGACAGGGTTCAAGCCGCACGTGGCATTCGGTGCCCTTTCCTAAAGCAGCGCCGGGTCCAGCAGAGCACCCTTGATCTCCGCGGTCTCGTCCTCGAGCTCCTTGAGTCCTTTGGGGTCCTCACACCAGATCATGCGAAGCACGGAGTC
>JBLHKB010000532.1:0-4949 GCA_047619315.1 Polyangiales bacterium | reverse complement strand
AGTCCACGGGACTCGATGATCTCTCGCTTGATCTCCAGGATCTCCTCGTCGCGATCGCGCATACTGCTCGGGAACTACCGCGGACCGGGGTGACGGGCAAGGAGCGCATTCGATCACCCAAAACGGTGTGTTGACGAGGATGGCCATGCATTCTAGACAGCCCTCTTGCGCGCGGGCTTTGGGTTCGCGCTAAACGACCAGGGAGAGACCGGCATGGCAGACACAGGCGACCTCAAAAAGGGCTTCAAAATGTTGAAAGACAACGAGCCTTGGGTTTGTGTCGATTACCAGTTCGTGAAACCCGGCAAGGGTCAGGCGTTCTGCCGAACCAAGTTCAAGAACATGATCAACGGCCGCGTCGTCGACCACACGTTCAAGAGCGGCGAGAAGCTCGACAAGGCAGACACCGACGAACGTGAGATGCAGTACCTCTACCCAGAGGGCGAGAACTACGTGTTCATGGACAACGCAAGCTACGACCAGATGACGATGACGAAGGAGCAGCTAGGCGACAACGTCTACTTCCTTCTCGACAACATGAACGTCCAGGTGATGCTCTTCAACGATCGCCCCATCGGCTTTACGCCCCCGACGTTCGTCAATCTTGAGGTCATGGAAACCGACCCTGGATTCAAGGGCGACACCTCCGGCAACACAACGAAGCCAGCCACGGTTTCAACTGGGCTCATCGTCCAGGTTCCGCTCTTCGTGAACGTCGGCGACACGCTGAAAGTCGACACGCGCGACTCCAGCTACGTCGAGCGCGTCAAGGTCTGAGCTTGCTGCTCGACTCTTTGGTCAACGACCGCGCTCTCATCGGCGCGGTTGTTGTCGTTCAGGGGAGGCTCCTCCATCGGCACGACACCCTCGTGCTTCGGGACGCAGACCACGAAGTCACGCTGCTCTGGACTGCGAGCCTCCCCCCCGAAGGAAGCATCGTTCAGATCAGAGGAGCCTGGGATGGTTCCACGCTCGAAGCTCAATCACTTTCTCTACTCACGCCTGCGCTCAAAACCGAGCGCCCTGACCATGAAGCGATTCATCGCCGCACGAAGAACCTTCGCCTTCGCCATCAGGCCTCGCGGGCGGTGCGTCGCTATTTCGATGAAGCCGACTTCGTTGAAGTCGAAACACCGCTAATCGTTCCATCGCCAGGCCTGGACCTTCATCTTGATGCGTTTGAAGTTCCTTACCAGGAGGAGCTCCGCTACCTGATCACGAGCCCCGAGTATCAGATGAAGCGAGTGCTGGCCGGTGGACTCACACGCATCTATCAGCTGGCTCGCTGTTTTCGAAAAGGCGAGGTTGGCGCCCATCACGAACCCGAGTTCACGCTTGTGGAATGGTACCGCGCGTTTGCAGGTTCCGCCGATGTGATGGCGGACACGGAGAAGCTCGTCGCGTTCGTTGCAGAAGCGACGCTGGGCACCACGATCCTCCCGAGCGGCGTGGACGTTGCGCCGCCGTGGCCACGCCGACGCGTCTCCGACGTGTTTGAGGAATACGCGAAGGTCTCCGTAAAGACCGTGTTGCCAGACGAAGACCGCTTCTTTCGCCTCTACGTGGATGAGGTCGAGCCGCGCCTCGGGAACGGTCCCTTTTTCCTCACTCACTGGCCCGCGAGTATGGCATCGCTCGCGCGTCTGTTGCCCGAGGATCCGACCATCGCCGATCGGTTCGAGGCATATATCGGCGGAATCGAGATTTCGAATGGCTTCGGAGAGCTCGTCGATGCTCAGGAGCAACGCCAGCGTCTGATGCGCGACCAAGAACAACGAACGCAGCAAGGGCTGCCTCCTTACCCCATCGACGAACGCTTCCTCGGGGCACTCGAAGAGGGTATTCCGCCGTCGGGAGGCAATGCACTGGGCTTTGACCGGCTCGTTATGCTCCTGTCCGGGGCGTCACACATTGAGGACGTCGTCGCCCTTCCCCACCGACGCCTGTAATTCTCGCTCTGGCGTGACCGCCTGTGTGGCTCCAAACTTAGGGCGTGACCCGGCTGCAAACATCGGTGTGGCGAATCACCCTCGTGGCTGCGTCAGCAATCACTGTCGCCTGCGGTGGCTCAAGTGCCATCGTCACCATGACCACGCCCGCACGCCTTCCCCTTAAGACCATCCCCAACGTCTACCTCATCGCCGGCGACGATGACGTCGAACCACTGATCCCGTTCCTCGGCGAAGCCCTTGAGTTGGGAGGTGTTCGAGTGGAGGTGGTGACTGAAGCGGGCGTTGAAGCACTACGACTTGAGGGGCGCATGCCGAGCGCCAGCGCCGTTGTTCTTCTTGATTTGCGCTACCGCTCGGGAATCGCGACTCGAGCGCGCGACCGCAACGAGACGCTCTGCGGGCCCCGTGGCTGCATCACGCGTCCGCGCACGGTGTTTGTGCAGGTGCCTGTTCTTGAGGCGCTGCTCGTGGTTGAGGTTCGCGCAGGTCCACACAACCAACCGTTGCAGGAGCTTCGCTTTGAGGCCGAGGCAGACGCGAGCGTCGTCGATGTTCTCCAGCGAGACAATGTGATCCGCCAGCTCCGCGAGCAGCTCCTCGAAACTCTCGATCCGCAACGCCGGTCGCTTCGTGTTCGACTTCGACCGCTTCAGCTCGAGGGTGCAGAGGGAGCGCTTCGGGCACTTCGAGAAGGCGAGTGGACACGAGGCCGTCACGCACTTGAAAGAATGAGGGTCCCCGCCGATGCGCTCTCGGATGAAGACCGCGCAGCGTATTATTACGACCTCGGCGTGGCGCGACGCTTCGATCCCCGAACTCTCGCCTCCGATGAGGAGCGCCACTTCGACGCCGCGGAAGACGCCCTCCGTATCGCAGTTCGCTTAGACCCCCAGCCGCTCTACGCTGGCGCGCTCCAGGATGTGCAACAACATCGGCGTGAGCGTGCTCTTCTTGCGGCTCAAGCGGAAGCCGCGGGGGAGAACTTTCGTGGAGGCGACGACCGCAGTAATCGAGACGCTCCTCCTCCACCCGACGCCTATCGTTGACCGGAATTCTCAGGGGCGGCTGTCCTCCATTTTTGCCTGCTCCCAAAGCGCATCGAGTTCGTCACTTGTACGCGCCGCCAAACCGCCTTCTCCGGCGTTCAACTCAGCGTGGCGGAAACGGCGGCTGAACTTATCCAGGCTTCGCCGCAAGCTTGCTTCTGGGTCAAGAGAGCTTTTCCGCGCAAAGTTCGCGAGCGTAAAGAGGACGTCGCCTAGCTCGTCCTCAGCGGCGTCCATATTCTCTGACTGGAGGGCCGCGTCGAGCTCCGCGAGCTCTTCGTCGACCTTCTTTCGCGGCCCCACAGCATCGTCCCAGTCGTAGCCGACGGCCGCCGCTTTTTCACCGACACGCACCGCGCGTAGCAGCGCTGGCATCGCCGCAGGCACGCCCCCAAGGGCCCCGCGGTCCCGCTTCTCCAGCGCTTTCATCGCCTCCCAGCGAGCCAACGATCCTGCCGCATCTTCTTGCTTTTCATCGCCGAAAACCCAGGGGTGCCGCCGCACCATCTTCTCGGAAATCGCTTCGACGACACCATCCAGGTCGAACCACCCTTTTCGTTCGGCGAGTGCCGCTTGGAACACGACCTGAAAAAGCAAGTCGCCAAGCTCCAATCGCAGAGGCTCACTCTCACCGCCGTCGATGGCCTCAACCACCTCATAAGCCTCCTCGATGACGTAAGGACGCAAGGAACTGAGGGTCTGCTCCTTGTCCCAAGGGCAGCCTTCGGGCCCAAGAAGGGTCTCCATGATCGCGGTGAGTCCCGGCATTGTTGCGCCACGCTTGCTCATCTTCTTCTCCTCGAGTCTCAGCGTCGGAATACGACGGGAAAACCATGCGTTAGTCAGTGTCTTAGACGGTACACTCTCGGGCGCATGCGTCGAGTCGACGCGGGAGGCAGTGGATTGGCCAGGGGCGAAGGAAATACGGACAGCGACAGGAATTCGGGCCTCATCATTGGGAGCGTCCTTGGGACGTTCGCTCTCGCAGCATTCTTGGTCGTTGCTTACGTGTCCTACGAGGACGACACCCCGGAGGAACGTCCAGCACTTCTCCTCAACGACTCCCATATCGCGATGCGCTTCTACCAACAGGACGACGGCCTGACACCGGAAGACACCCGCCAGGCCATCGACACAGAACTTCGCCTGCGCGGATACGTAAGCGCCGGAGAATGGCGCGACGACGAAGTGATGGGCCTCGTCAGCGGCGCCGAACTCGACGGCGGCTGCGGAGTCGTCGTCGGCCATGCGCGAACAGGTTCGCATTTTCGCGGTATTCGACAAGGCCCCCACGAACTCCACGCCGGTCCCAACGTCGTGGCGATCGCGACCTGTGGAGACGACGTCGAGTTTGTCGGGACAGGTGTTACGTCTCTTCGAGGCTATGTGATGCCTGGTGTGTCCGGCGCTCCCGACGCGCTCACGCCCACACACCGACTGCTTCAGGCAGAGGCAGAACACCTGCTCGGCCGCCTGCGTCTGGTCCCAGGACCGCGCGTCTACGTTGAGACCGTCGCAGCTGCTGGCGACTTCACCCTCGATCCGCCGGAGGAAGGCTGTGCACATTTTGCGTTCTCCGTCGCCGGAGCCGGAGCCATCGCCCACATCGGCGTGTATGGCGATCTGGCCCTTTTTGCTCGGACTCTCTGCGCGCATGACAGCGCTTTGGTTGTTAGCGCAGGCCGCCTGTCACCCACAACGCTGGCCGTTCGCCGATTTGAACCGGCCCCGGGAGTGGGAGTTCCTACCCGTGTAGCCGCACAAATCAGCGATGCCGAAATCGTCACCGACATCGAAGATCTCTAGTCGACGTCCGTTTTCCCGTCCCTTCGAACCCGACGAGCGGACATCACTTGACGGTAGATAGCTTCGCTTGTCATCGTCGAAGTCGCGTGCGCTACAAGAAATCGGAAATCTCCGCTTCCCAGATCGTCCTATCCGCCATTCGCGT
>JBLHKB010000531.1:0-4951 GCA_047619315.1 Polyangiales bacterium | reverse complement strand
GATCGACGGGCACACCATTCGAAACGACGCTGGCTATTCGGCACGTGAGATCTTTTTCGCGAACCTCGCCGGGGATTTCGAGCGCATGCGATAGTGCTGATTCAACGTCGGCGAATTTCTATCGTTTTAGCCCGCATCGCCCGCCCGAACGCGGAAGGTCAGGTTTTTCTCACGTCCGCGTTCATGCTCATGCTCGCGGCTTCAACCAGCTGTGTTCCGGTCCTCGCGCCGCCCATTCGCGTCGGCCTAGGCGTCGCGCTTCACACGGCTGAGCGCGGCGCCTGGAATGCACCCCCGAACCGACCACAACCCAACGAGGCGTTCGTTATGGACCTTGGGGTTGTGCCCTTTGCTTTGATCCCCGACATCGGCCGAAGACGTTGGGACATCGCCTTCGGCTACGACATGAACGTGCTGGCGCTCGATGCGAACAGGGAGCGGTTCTCCGTGCTCCACGCGGGATACGTTGAAGCTCTCGCTTACCCGTTCGTGATACCGCGCGGGCCGCGCAAGGAGTGGCGGATCGGAGTGTTCGCGCGAAGCCTCGCCGGCGACAGTCGAGCCACCCGTCCATTTTACGGCGCGGCGTTTGGGTTCGACATTGGGGCCTCCAGCTTCGCGCGCGAGTCTTCGTTTCACCGAACCCCAGAAGAGATCCGGCGAGGCGGATTCAAGGGCTACGCTTACGGCGAAGCCGGCGCTTCGCTCCGCGTGGCAGCGGACTATCGGCGCTTCGTCGGGGGTACACAATTTTGGTCACTCTCACTCTCGCTGAGCTTCCGCCTCCCCGCCGCATTCGGCATCGCCTACAGCCACTGAGGGAGCAAATCGATGGTATCGTGAGTGGTGATCATGGTCCGACAACAAATGATGGCGCTGGTACTTGGCACGATCGCTGGCTGCTACAGCTCCCACTTGCCCGCCGACGAAGGACGTTCGGACGCTGCAGTCGACGTCCCCATCGCAGCCGACGTCCCGATCATCACGCCCTTCGACGCAGGCAGCCGCCTCGATACCGGGAACGTGGAACGTATGTGTGACCTAAGCCGCATCGAGTGCGACGCGCTCCCATTTTGCTTGGGCGATGACCCCGCCAACACGCTGTTCTGCGACGACATTCGGATCTGTCTTCTCAGCGATCCTGGCGATGAGATGGCGGCTGCCATCGCCGAGGTGAGCACCCGCATCGTCTGCTCGCGCGCAGACTCCTGCGACTTCCTCTGCGCGGTTCAAGATGGCGGGTTCGATGACGAAGTACGAAGCGAGCTCTGCGAGATCACCCGCGTTGCGCCCGCCGCGCAGATCCAGTGTTCGATCTACGGACCCTAGTCCGTGCATGCTCCGCTGATCAGCTTGGCCCCGTTGGCCAGAGCGCTTCATCGCAAGACTTGTTCAATGCGCTCGTAGGCTCGTGCCATTTGCGTGGCGCTCGCGAAGCGCTTTCGCTCATCGACTACGATCGATCGGCGGATCCAGGCGATCATCTCCGGTGTCACCTTCGACCGCAGGCGTGGATGGCCGATGGGAGGCCACGCATAAGGCCACCGGGGTAGCTCCTTTGCGAACATGCGATAGGCGATCAGACCGATGGAGAAGACGTCGGAGCGGAACGACGGGCGTCCCATCGCTTGGTCCGGAGAGAGATAGCCAACGGTTCCCGAACCGGAACCTGCCATCACCGTGTTGATGGCGATCTTGGCGATCCCAAAGTCCGCGAGCTTCGCCGTGCCGTCTTCGAAGAGAAGGATGTTGTGCGGGTTGATATCGCAATGGATCACGCGCTTCTCGTGCGCATACGCGGCGCCGTCGATGACGTCTTCGAGGATCGACTGGATCGTCGCGCCACTCATACGTCGCTGAAGGCGCGAAGCGAGAGTCTCCTGGGCGAGGGGGTAAGCGATGACCAATCGCTTGTCGACGATGTCCGCGTTGAGGATTGGTAAGATGTTGGGATGATCGAGGCGAACCATGATCCGAACCTCTTTGAGAAGAGCGTCCAGCCGGGATTCGATCACCGCCTCGTTCGGCACCTTGAGGGCAACGATACGTCCTTCGACTTCGTCACGTGCCTTGTACACACGCGCGAAACTGCCGCTGCCAAGCGTCGCCTGAATGCGGTACTTGCCCAGCCGGGAACCTCTGCGAAAAGAGCGAGACATGGACGCGGGAGCCTATGGGGTCCGCGGTAGAATACCAGGTAAAAATCGCGCTCAGCTGCGTTGGGCTGCGCCTCAGATCTCGTCAACGTCCACAACGCGGCCGTAGTAACCGGTGTCCAGCCGGTTGGTCGGAATGCTGTCATCCTCGATGCGCAGGCGCAGGGAAAACTCGCCCGTGCGGCTCGGACGCCAGGCGGACTGCCAGACCGTCCACATGGCGTTCATGGTCTGCGGTGGGCAAGTCTCGACTCGCTGCTGTCCGTCGCCGCCCCACCCGAGGATGAGCTCGTCCGTTGGCGTGGATCCTCCCCAGAGGATGCCGTAGATGCGGAAGACGATCTCACCACCGACCTCCCACTTCTCGACTCGCACGGGCATCGCGGACTGGTCCATGCTGGCAGGCCGGAAGTCCACGGCGAGAGTGGGCGTGCCCGGTTGAGCCGTACGGCTGGCGAACTCGCGCATCTGACTTGTCGCTGGCTCAGAGTCATCCACGAAGCGAAGGCCATCGACCCATTTGATACACGAACATCCGTACCAACCTGGTACGTAGAGGCGCACCGGCGAGCCGTGATTCTCGGGCAGCGGCAGGCCGTTCATCTCCGTCGCGAAGAACGCGCCGGCGGCTGCTAGTTGATCGAACGTAAAGATCCACGCTGCGCCTGGCGTGGAGTGCCCACCCGCTGAAGGCACGGAATGATCGTCGAAGCCGCTCACTTCTAACGCCGTCGCCTCAGGCTGAATCGAGAGGCGGTCGAGGACTTCCATGACCGGGACGCCGCCCCATCGCGCTGCGCTCATCAGGCCAAACGAAGGTCCACCGTTGCCGGAACACTCCAGCACATGCATCCCCATATCGCGCACCCCTGTGGTGAGGAGGTCGTCGAGGGTGAGGGACACAGCGTCGGCCAAACCGGAGACCTCTACGCGCCACTCTTGGCTGCGATCCAAACGGTCGGGGTCCAACGTGCGGATATAGAACGTCTCGTTGGGCACGACGATTTCTTCAGGCACGGTGCTGAGATCTGTGTAGAGCCGACCATCCCACCCACGCCCGCTTTGCAACTCAAGAGGGCGGTCGTTGCCGACGAAGGGGACCACACCAAGGAGGGTTCCGCCCGCAAAGACGTCGTCGCACTCAGAGCCCGCATCAGAGCCCGCATCGGAGCCCGCATCGGAGCCCGCATCGGAGCCCGCGTCCGTTCGTGGGGCATCGAGGGCGCCGGTCGCGTCGGTGCTTCCGGCGTCCAAGAGCGGCAGCGTCATCGGGTCATCGCACCCGATGATCGTCGCGGCGGACGCGCAGGCGGAACAATGGAGAAAGTGGCGCCGCTGCATCATGCGCCGCACTACGGCCCTCGAGCCGATCGGTTACAGCAATTGGGCGAGGCGAGCGAATGTTCTTCGGGTTTGTCGGATTTACGGCTGTTCCAGGTACAATTTTAGGAGTACTCGCCGCTCACTTCATCCGCCGACATCGCTCGCAACCCGATCCGACAGCTCAAGGGGCTCGCCGAGCTCGCCAGTGAAATGATCGCCGACGAAGATGACGCACTGATGGAGGTTGGCCAGAGGATACAAGAATCATCGGGGACGCTCTTGGCGCTCTTGGACGGCCTAGAATCGCTGAATGATATTCGTTCGGCGCCAAGCGACGAATCGGTGTTGATTCTCTCCGCGATCGAAAGTGCCGCCTCAACGCTGAGTGATCGAGACGGCACGGAACTGCACCTTTCTCTGCACGGAGAACGCGATCTGACGACGCGCTGCGACCCCGGCTTGCTGATCTCCGTTTTCCTCAACCTCTTTCAAAACAGCGTTAAGTTTCACGAAAGCCAAGACTGCGAAGTGTCGGTCACCATCGCGCGTGAGGGAGACACCGCCGTCGTGGATGTACAGGACAACGGACCGGGGCTCGCGCCTGAAGGAAAGAACGTATTTGCTCCCTTTGTACGCCTCTCGAACGCGACGAACCGTGTGGGCTCCGGCCTCGGATTGACCATCGTCGACCGCATCGCTCGTACGTACGGTGGTGAAGCGCTGAGTATGCCTTGCGATAAGGGTGCACACTTTCAGCTCCGATTCGTTTGTCTGGAAGCATCATGATCTCACCCATCGCACCCATCGCGGCCACTCGACGTCTGCTGATCGTGGATGACTCACGCGCAGACCGCCTCCTCATCGGGTCTAGTGTTCGTGTGGCGAGCGGCGATCGATATTTGGTCGATGAAGCGGAGAACGGAGTACAGGCCCTCGCTCTGCTCAAGGACAAAGCCTACGCCGGCGTCTTCCTCGACGTGCGAATGCCGGGCATCAATGGCTTTGAAGTGCTCGCCACCTTGAGGGAGTCCGCTCGAACTTGGCCCATGGTGTTCATGCTCTCATCGTCCGCGCACCCAGATGATATCGCTCGCAGCTATGATGAATGCGTGACCGCCTATCTCTGCAAGCCGTCTTCTCTAGCGGCGATGCGCGAAGTGGTCTCAGCCTGTCTTGGGCTCCTGGACTCCGCCGAGTCCGTTCCATTCCCTAGCTAGTGAAAATACCGCCGCGTCCGCTGTCGTCGCTAGCTGTTCTGCTTGATGACGTAGCCAGACAGCCCGAAAAGTACGAAGAGGCGTAGCCAGCTAATGAGCGCCATCATCGGCATCCCCAACCACAGCAACGGCATCCAGAGCAACGAGATCGCCACCACGGCGCAGGTGGCGCCGACTCCCACCTTTGGAGGTGAACACGCCTTGCCGAGCGCCCACGCGAATGAGCCCCACGTGACCGTCGCCACGGCGCCCAAA
>JBLHKB010000530.1:0-4968 GCA_047619315.1 Polyangiales bacterium | reverse complement strand
CAGCTCCTGCACCGAAATCTGATGCTCGCGAGCGATCTCACTGATGCTTTGGCCCTGCCGAACGTAGTGGTAACCGCGCTCCGGAATAGTCAGGGTCTGACCTAGGCGCAACTCGGTTGTCACCCGCATATTGTTCGCCGCAGCAAGGTCGTGCACGCGCACCCCGTAGCGGCGCGCGACGCGGGCAAGAGACTGACCCGAACGGACGGTGTGTTCACGCTGGGCGACCGCAGACGACGGAATCGAGAGCGAGGTGAGGATAAGAATGAGGCCAAAAACGCAAAGACGAAGCACGGCCGCCAGTATTGGGGGCAAACGCAACGGTGCAAGCAGCGGATTCCTAAACACCTAAAAGCCCTTATGTGAGCTACTTTGGGCCCGTTTATCCCAAAGTACTGCGGTGGCTCGGTTCATTCGGCGCTTCGACGATGGCGAAGCCCACACATTCACTGGTGATTCTCGCACCCCAAGAACTGCCCTCGAGGCCTACGGGCAGGGCTCGACGCGAGACGGCTCGCCTTCGCAAAACCCATCAACGCACGCGATGATTGGACCACACAAAGCGCCTCCCTCTGGAAGGCAGTCTCTCTCCGTGACGCATGGTCGCGCGGGGGGCGGCATTGGTGGTGTGACGCCTTCAGGGCATCCAAACACCAACAACAACATCAATGAACTGAGCACCTTCATTGGAGAATCCCGTGTTCCTTCAATCGACGATAAAACGTCCGGCGAGGGATATCCAGCGCACGCGCAGCTTTCGCCCGGTTCCAGCCGTTCCCTTCAAGCGCCGCCAGAATCTTCTGCTTCTCTGCACCCTTGAAGTCGTCGAGGCTCTGTGGTGGCACTTCTGTCTCGACGGAGGCAGCGGGAAGCGGTCTGCGAGTAGCCGACACCTCATCTCCGAGGGCCAGGTCCGCCGCCTCTATGGTGTCGCCTTCGACCATCACGGAGGCGTTGAGAAGAAGGTGCTCCAGCTGACGAATATTCCCTGGCATTGGATGGTCGGCGATTCGCTGGAGCGCCTCCCGCGTGAGGCGCTTCCGAGGCGCATCATCTCGCTCGGCAAATCGTGCAAGGAAGTGATCGGCCAGCAACGGCAAGTCGTCGACACGCTCTCGCAGAGGGGGCAGATCGATACCGACCACTTGGAGTCGGTAAAATAGATCTTCGCGAAACGCGCCGCTTTCCACGAGGTCCGGCAGCGACTTGTTCGATGCGGAGATGATTCGGACATCGACATTCACTTCGTCTTCCGCACCTCCACCCACTGGGCGGACGACACCGTCCTGGAGCACGCGCAAAAGGTCCACCTGCATTTTCGGCGGCATATCCCCAACCTCATCCAAGAAGAGCGTGCCGCCATGAGCTTGCTCGAGCACGCCACGTCGGGCCCGATCCGCGCCGGTGAAGGCCCCCCGGACATGCCCGAACAACTCGCTCTCAAGTAGAGGCTCGGGAACAGCCGCGCAGTTCATGGGAACGAAGGATTCTGATGCACGCGAGCCTGCAAAATGAATCGCTCGGGCGACAAGTTCCTTCCCGGTTCCACTTTCGCCGCGGATCACGACCGGAATAGCGTTCGTCCGGACGCGGTCCAGCACAGCGAACACCCGCCGCATACTCTCGCTCTTACCGACGATTCCTTCCCGATCGTAGCGCCCCCGCAGCGCCTCGCGCGTCCGGTCGAGTTCTGCCCTAGCGATCGCGAGTTCGTCTGTGCGGGCCACGAGGACTCGTTCAAGCTCACGTTTGGCATCCTCGACCTCATCTTTCGCCAAACGAATCTGGCGCTCCCTTGCCTCGAGAGATTCGATCAGACGCGCGTTTGTGAGTGCGATAGCGACCAAGTCCGCGAACGCCATCAGGAGCTCAAGGTCGGCTTCGCGGAAACGTCCGCTGCGGAGTCGGTGCTCTAGGTAGAGCACTCCAAGTGTTCCATCGCGTCCACGGATCGGTAAACTCGCAACCGAGCGGAGCATCAGTTTGTGAACCGATAGATACTCGCTGAGCCGGCGGTCCTGGTGCGCGTCGACGGTCAGTATCGGCTCCCCATCAATCCACACCGCCTCGGCAATGGAGCGCGAAAACGCGACGGACGGGTCATCCTCACTTGCTCCGGCGCGCACAAGCTTGGGTTCTAGAACACCTGCCTCATCCGGCAGCAAGACGAACCCGCGCTCAGCTCCCGCCAACTCCACCGCCGCGTCGGTGATGCGTTCGAGCAGTCGCTCCTGATCATGCTCACTCGCAAGACGCTTGGTGATGTCGAGAATTCGCAGAGCCTTGGCACCGTCCGACGGCGCACTTCTTTCTTTCGGCCGTAGGCGCGCACGCATGCGAAGCGCTCGTCGCTCAGGCGCACCCCAAAACCCCTCCCGCTCCTTGACTGGCAGGCGAAGTGCCATCCCATCGAGAATCTCGACGGCTTGCTGCTCTAGCTGACGCGCCTTCGTCTCACGTCCACTTGAATGCTCGCCCTCGGCGTAGGCCAAAAGTGCAGCGACGTGAGCGCGGGGACGCTCTGCTGCCTCTGCCTCTGCGGCGAGCTGTCTGGCGTCTAGCGTCGCACCTGTCCAGTCGCCGTTTGCGCCACGCGCCCGCGCCAACAACACTCGCAGAGGCCAGTGAAGCTCAGCGTGCTCGGCCAAGGCTCTCGCCTCCGCTAAGCGACCTGCGGCCGCTGATGCGTCGCCTGGTGCACCTCGAAAAAGGTGAACCGCCGCGGCATCGAGGTGAGCTCGGCACTCGATTGCCGAAGAGCCGACCTGGCGCGCACGTGCGGCGGCATCATCGAAGGAAAACAAGGCATCCTCGGTGTCACCCAGAGAATTGGCGATTCGACCCTTCGCAAGAGCCAAGTACATCCGCGCTTCATCATTCGCTGGCTGCTGAGCCTCATGCTCCACTCCCAAACGACCCGGATCCCCGGTCTCCGTTCGGACAAGGACACGAACGCTCTCTGATATCGGGTCGGAATGGCCCTCAAGGACCGTGAGGGCCTCCGCGCAGTTCCCATGAAACCAAAACTCAAGCGCGGATTGAGCCGCGGATACTGCGCCGTCGTGTGCCACGGCTCCAGCGTAGTCTGAAGGCGCATTCTGCGCCACCTGGCTCATACGCACACAAATGGGCGCGAGATGGCGCACATGCGCGAATCAATCGAGATCGTCTGCCTCAAGCCGTTTAGCAAGGCTGGCAAGATAGGGGTCGCTCGCCGAGGACGGGGGCTCTGATGTCTTTTTGGTGTCCAAAAGCACAACCGGCCGCTCCGCGCTTTGGAGAAGTTCGTCGTCAAAACCTTCTAGTGGCGCCGGTGGAACGGACTCAAGCCGAGCGAAAGCCGGGGTCGGAGGAGCGACTGATTCGAGAAGATCCGCGTCGGCCTCGTCGACTTCCTCTGTGTCCGTGTCGGTGTCTTCTTCTGGTGGTGGCCGTGGGTCATCACGCGGCGGTCCGCGGTCGTAACTGACATCGGGGCGTTCACCAGGAACAAGCGCTAAATCCTCATTCTCAACGGGTGTGGCTGGCAAAGCACCCTGGACGAACTCGGCAACGGTTCGCGGTCCGACCAAGAGCCCATGTCGCATCGCGAAGTGCTCAAGATGCAAAGCAAAATCTGCGGCGGATGCGATACGGCTTCGAACGTCTCGCCGAAGCGCGGCCATGACGATCTCTTCAAGGTCGCCCGGGTAATCAGGAACCCGCTCCGAGGGCCGTGGCGCGTCTTCTTCCACAACCTTCATCATCACTTCGGTATCGGTGCCTCGAAACAAGCGTGTGCCTGTGGTGAGTTCATAGAGGATCACACCCAGCGCAAAAACGTCTGCCCGCGGATCGAGGGGTCGTGCACGCACCTGTTCGGGAGCCATATAAGAGAAGGTTCCTTTGACGGTTCCTGCCTCGGTGTCGGAGCGAGCGGCTGTTTTTGCGACGCCGAAGTCCATCAACTTCACGACACCGTTTCGAGTGACCATGATGTTATGCGGGGTTACATCCCGATGAATGATGCGAAGAGGCCGCCCTGCCCTGTCTTTCGCTTCGTGCGCGTGCTGCAGCGCTTCGCAAACCTGCATAATCGCGCCAATGGTCACCGGAAGCGGCATCATTGAACCTTTACGGGCGCTCGCTCGCCAGACGTCAGCGATGGTCCAACCGTCGACGTACTCCATCGCCATGAACCAAGACGAATCGACCACGCCCAATTCGGTGCACTGAGGGATATTTGGGTGATTCAAATGCGCGAGGAGCTGGGCCTCGGTCTGGAACATACGAAGGGTGGATCCATGCTCGGCCCAGTTATTGAAAAGCCGCTTGATCACGACATCTCGAAAAAAACCAGCCTCACCCCACTGTCGCGCAAGAAAGATCTCCGCCATTCCGCCGGCGGCGATTTTGCGAATCAGTTCGTAACGGCCAAAAGGGGTCCCCATAGTGCTCCCCGCGTCGCCGCGGGCCTAACCTTCCTCTATACTCTACAGCACAGCGGAGATTCTTCGAAATCTACTGCCGCCTTTTCGGCCTGCGCCATTTCCTTACCCCAGAGTCCCCCCACATATGCGCAACACCGCCCTCGTCTTGCTTTTCGGCGCTCTACTTATGAGCTGCTCAGAGAGTTCCTCGCCCAACACTCCTTTCGGAAGCGAGTGCGCTGCTGGTTGTGGCTCTCTCTTCTGCGCAGAGGGAGATCGCTTCCCCGACGGCTACTGCACGGCGTCATGCCCGGATGACGTGTGCGGCCGGGGCTCTAGTTGCGTGGAGGACTTTGGCGGCCCGCTTTGCTTGGCATCCTGTGCAGATTCAACCGCGTGCCGCGATGGCTATCAGTGTTGGCGCGGAACCTGCCGACCCGATTGCATCAACGACACCGAATGCGGAACGGACAATGTCTGCGAAGCAGGAACCTGCTCCGGTGCCGAGTGCACAACCAACGCCGAGTGCGGTGCGGATACGGAATGCGTTGGCACCCGC
>JBLHKB010000529.1:0-4975 GCA_047619315.1 Polyangiales bacterium | reverse complement strand
TGACCTTGATGGATTGAGTACCACCTACTCGTTCGAACTCGCGCTCTTGAAGTACGCGAAGAAGGGCCACCTGAGTGCCCGGTGAGATATCGCCGATCTCGTCAAGGAAGAGCGTGCCGCCGTCCGCGAGCTCGAAGCGGCCCTTTTTTCGAGCGCTTGCGCCTGTGAAGGCACCTCGCTCATGACCGAAGAGCTCACTGAGCAGCAGCGTCTCGACGAGGGCGGCGCAGTTCACTTTGACGAGCGGTTGGTTCGAACGCTCGGAGTGACGGTGCAGCGCGTCGGCCACGAGCTCTTTACCGGTTCCACTCTCGCCACGAATGAGAACGGTGGCATCGCTGGGAGCGACTTTGTCGATGACGTCGAGAATCCGTAGGATCGGTGCAGAGCTGCCACCGATGTCGGGATAACGACGTTGATGCTCGGTGCTGCGCTGTGCAGGTGGCAGGTGTGAAGGGCGCCGAACGTTGGGCGAGATCGCGTTGACCGCCGCTTCGACTGACGCGAGCTGAACGCGCAAAGGTCGCGTCGCCCAAGTCGTCCGGTTGGACTCTGGCACGTTCTTCGTCAGAGCCAGCTCGGTCTCGTTCGCTTCCTGTAAGAGCGTAGTCGCCGCGGCCACATTGAGTTCGTCGGCGTGATAGCGGGCGGCGCGAAGCAACGCTTCGAGAAGAAGTTCAGCGTCTCCCGACGCTCGGGCTAGCTCGACGGCGCGCCGGGTGGCGTTCCCGACGTCACCACCCGCTGCGCGTTCAAAATCTGCGCCGACCGCAGCGAGCTCTGCTGCAACCTTGGGCGTTGGCGCAGTGGGAGCTGTGGACAAAAGTTTGCGGGCTCCATCGACATCGCCGTCATGAAGACGAAGCCGCACAAGTTCGACGACGGGATCGATTCGCCGAGTGGAACCGAGAGACTCAAAGAGTTCACTCGATGCGTGGAAGAGCGCTGCCGCTTTGTCGTGGAGACCCGCCACTGCTTCGACGCGCCCGCGAAGAAGAAGGCAAACCCCAAGGAGGTAAGTCGGGAGATTGGCTCCACCCATGTGTTGGGCGAACTCGCACAGCGAGCGAGCACGGCTTACGTCACCAAGGCTTAGGTACAGCTCGCCGAGGTTGATGCCAACGCGCGTCAGCATTGGACGGTTTCCGAGTCGCTTTAGCTGCGCGACCGCGTGATGATAGTACTCAAGTGCTGCGCTGTAGTCGCGGCTGAGGTGAGCGAGGACCGCTAGATTCTCTGTGGCGATGGCAAGGTCACGAGAATCGCCCGCTGCGCTGGCTTCGCGAATCGCGTCTTCGAAAAAGGACTTTGCCTCATCCAAGCGCTGAAGTCGCAGCATCGCGACACCATGATTCGTGAGCGCTTGAGCGCGTTGGTGACCGAGGTTCTTTTGGTCCGCGCGTTCATGGTTGTAACGAAAGAACTCGGCGGCGGCGCCTGCTTCTTTCCTGGCGAGGGCAACTTTACCAAGGGTGTTACGCGCATGGATTTCAAGCGCTCGGGCGTCGATGGTGAGGGCGGCTTCAAGGGCACGCTCGCCCCAGAGCTCGGCATCATCGTATTCCGCGCGCTCGCAGTACAGCTCGGCGAGGAGGGTCTGGACCGTGGTGCGCGTCTTCGCTTCACCGGTCTTTTCAGCGCGTTGCTGCGCGGACTTGAGGACGACTTCGGCTTCCCCGTGTTCGCCGTAGAGTGTGAGAAGTCGGCCGAGCCGATGTGCGGCGACGGCGCTTTCAGGCGAACGGTCGGCAAGGGTACGTGCGTGAACAATGGCCCGCCGATAGTCGCCGACGATTCGGTGAAGGTCGGCGAGGCTCTCAAGGAGGTGACTCGGGACGTCATCGATTTCGCCGACGGAGCGTGCGGTCCGTTCAAGGAGCGCGGCGGCCTCGGCGTGGGCATGACGCGCCGAGAGTCCTTGGGCCTCGGCGAGAGCCAACGGAATCGCCGCCTCTACATCACCGGCAAGAAGGGCGTGGTGTGCGGCCATCGCCACGCCTGGTCGTGCGGCGAAGACTGCGGCACAGCGGCGATGAATGCGGGTCCGCGTCTCGGAGTCGAGTCCCGCATAGAGCAGTTCACGGTGGCGAGCGCGGGCGAACATGTAGCGAATGTTCCCGTCGAGTCGTGTCTCCAAGACAAACGGGGATTGGCTAAGTGGGTGAATGTCGCTACTTGTCCGCCCGACGATCTCATCCACGAGGTCGAGCTCGGAGGGGTGGCCCAAGACCGCAAGGGTCTCGAGAAGGGAGCGGACTTCGTCGCCGGCTTCTGTCAGGCGACGCTGAAGTTGATCTTCAGGGGAAAGTGGATCCGCGGCGAGGAGGAGCTCGATGGCCTCGGGAACTCCGCCAGTACGCTCCATGACGAGCTGCACGATTTCGTCACTCTGCAGATAAGCCCGTATCCCCGTGCGATCGAAGGGAGCAAGGCTCAGAACGGTGGCGGCGTCGTGGTTGTACAACGCGCTGAGGCGCTCTTTTGAAAGAGTCGTGGCGTTCTCGTCGGTCCGAACGGAGGAGACGAAGAGGGCTTTGAGGGATCTTTCCGGCGAAACGCCTTCGGTCCAAGGTCCGCTGCCTTCGAAGAGGAAGCGGAGCAGCTGAAGAGTCCCGGCATCGGCTCGCTCGAGGTCATGGAGCAGGACCACCGGAGGGCGGAAACGCGCAACATCCTGCAGAAGCGTTCGGAGCGCATCGAAGAAGCGGAGCCGTCGCTCCCTGGCGCCGTGGGAATCAGCGTCATCATCAAGTGGAGAGTGATGAGGATGCTGGTGCCAAAGTGGGTGGCATCCTGCGAAGCAGCCGAGATCGGTGACGTTTGACGAGGGTGAAGTGCCCATTTCCGCGAGGAATCCGAGGGCGCTCTCAACAACCGCAGCAAAAGGGCCAAAAGCGGTGCCCGATTCGCAGCGTCCCTCGAGTACGATGCCGCCGGTCAGTCGGATTTGCGTGCGAAACGCCTGGAGAAGGTAACTTTTGCCCGAACCGCTTGGACCCTCGACGATGACCAGCTGCTCGCCCTGGCGTGCCGCCTCCATACGAAGGAGCAGCTCGTCCATTTCGTGTTCGCGACCAATACAGCGATTGGGGGATGGTGGCAGCGATGTGTTGCGCCTTGGAAGCCTTGTAAAGTCCCGCACGGGTGAAGAATAGGTTCCTGCGGCAGGCGTTTCAAGCGACTGAGGGTGGACCAGACGAAGCATGGGCCATTTGAGAGCAAGACTCATACCGGTCTGTGGCTAGGATTTAGCGGGTTAGAGCGGCTTTGGTGTCAATTTCCTTACGGCGTCAGCTGGAGCGAAAATCTTCCAAATTTATCCCGAAGCGTTTCGCCCAACGATGGATTTGCATGCGCTCTTTGCCCAACTCGCGTCCCGCGGCGGCCACATTGCCCTGATGGCGAGTCAACAGAGCGCGAAGTTCTGCCTCCGTTGGGACCGTGGAAGAGCTAGGCCCCGCCGTCATGGACGTTCGTGGAGACTCCGCCAGGTCACCGTGCGTTTCGAGCACATCCTGCACGTTCCGGGGTAAAAGACGGACGTCCAAATCCCCGGTCTCATGCAGCGCGAGGGCCACGCGAACGGCGCTTTCCAGCTCGCGCACGTTGTAGGGCCATGGGTAGTGCGCGAGGCAGAGCATGAACGGAAGTGAGACGCCCATCGTGGGAGCATCTGCATTATTTAGGAAATGCCGGACGAGTGGATAGAGATCTTCGAGGCGCTTCGAGAGCGCTGGCAGGCGGATCTCGACCTCACGAAGACGTGCGAGAAGATCACCGCGGAACGCCCCATCGGCGACGCGTTGGTCGAGGTCACGATGGGTGGCGCAGACCACACGAACGTCGACGGGTTCCGGCACGGTCGCACCGATGGGGAGCACCATTCTCTCCTGGAGCACCCGAAGGAGTTTCGCCTGAGCTTCGACGGGCATGTCCCCGATCTCGTCGAGGAAGAGAGTGCCGCCGTTGGCCGATTGAATCAAACCTGTCTTGTCTGAGTTCGCGCCGGTGAACGCTCCTTTGCGATATCCAAAGAGTTCACTCTCTAGAAGCGTTGCCGGCAGCGCTGCACAATTAATGGCTTGAAAAGGACCCGAGCGGCCACTCCGGCCATGAAGCTCGCGCGCAACGAGTTCTTTGCCGGTGCCGCTCTCGCCAACCACCACGGCTGAGAGGGAAGTGGCGGCGACCTTGTCCGTGAGGCCGACGACACGATCGACTTGGTAGCCGCCGATCAAGATTTCACTCTTCGGGTAAGGGAGACCTCGGGCTGGCCCAACAATGCTGCCGTCTACGCGGTACGCGCCATATGCGTATGCGTTGGATGCTGTGAAGCGAAAGATGGTGTCGCCAACGCGGATGACGTCATGTTCTTGAAGCAAACATGCTTGAACACGCTGTCCATTGACCATGGTTCCATTTGTGGATCCAAGGTCTTCCAGCAAGGCGCCCGTGTTGCTCAGTGTGACGCGCGCATGATGTCGCGAGACGGCTGATTCTGCGATGGCCAAGTCATTTGCGGCTTCGCGCCCCAGAGTCGTGACTTGAGTGGCGAAGGGCAGAACGGACGGAAGGTGGTCGTGAAGGCGCGAGTAGACGAGAACGAACCCCGGCGTGGAGTCCTCGGTGACGGAGGCCGTCGTCGAGATCGCCGCTGTGGTCGAGCCGTGGTCAGGAAAAGTCATCGCCCAGAGGGTACGTAGACGCTTCGGGACGGCGACGTCAACAGGATGTCAGGTGGCGCCTCAGCCCGTGGCGGAGGACGGATCATCGCGTGAGTCTCGCAGGACGGCGAAGAGGTCATGGATATCAAAGGGTTTTGGCAGCCAAGCGTCAGGCGGGCCGGCCAGGGTGCCTGGGTCGAGTTGGCCGCTCGTGACGACGGTGCGTTTGACCATTCCACTGTTGCGAAGCTCCTGAAGTAGAACATCCCCTCGGCCGTCTGGAAGGGTGAGTTCCGCGAGGGCTACGTCAA
>JBLHKB010000528.1:0-4986 GCA_047619315.1 Polyangiales bacterium | reverse complement strand
CCGGAAGAGCTTGAGCTGCTTGAACAGCTCGATCCCGAAGAGCTTGAGCGCATGTTCAACGAGCGCCTCAACGAGCAAACAGAGCGACACGACGGTGGCAACAAGTGGATTGGCACCGCGGGCACCTCGCCCTTTGGCCACTCTGGCAAGGCCGCGCGCGCTGGAATCCGCGTGGGCGGACCAGGCGGTCGTCGTGGCGCGATCAAGAGCGCTGATGCGCGCCTCTACAAAGGCTATCGCCAGGACCTGACCCTCGACGTCCGCCAGATGCAGGTCGCCATGCGAAAGCTGCGGACCTTCGCACGCATGGGCGGTGAGGAGGAGCTCGACCTGGAGGAGACGATTCGCAAGACCGCGCAAAGTGCCGGCGAGCTCGAAGTTGTCGTGCGCCCTCCCCGGCGCCCCAACACACGCGTCATTCTCATGATGGACGTCGGGGGCTCCATGGATCCCTTCGCGCACCTCTGCTCACGCATGTTTTCCGCGGCGAAGAAGTCCACGCATTTCAAAGAGCTACGAACCTACTACTTCCACAACTGCGTCTACGGTCGCGTGTACGAGACCGAGAAGTTCACCGACCCCATTCGGCTCACGGACCTCTTTCATGACGTCGGATCCCATTACAAGCTCATCATGGTCGGGGACGCGCTCATGGCGCCCTACGAGCTCATGAGCCCTGGAGGCGCGCCCACCGAAGACGGCGAGCGGGTCGAAGGCGCCGTTTGGCTCATGCGCTTACAGAAGCACTTCCGTAAGTCCATTTGGCTCAACCCCGAACCCCAGCGCTACTGGGCCGGGAACACCATCGAGCAGGTTCGAAGCGTCTTCGACATGTTTCCCCTGACCCTCGAAGGACTCGGCGAAGGCATGTCGCACCTCATGCGCGGCGGCAGCCAGTAGGCTCAGCGCGGGGGGATTCCTCGGCGCGCCGCAAGACCCGCTTAGAAAGGAAAAGGCGCCCTGGCCGAAGCCAGGACGCCTGAGTTTCCTTCTATTTCGCTTAGCGAGTAACGGTCAGCGTCCAGCCGCCCGTGTCGGCCGAGCTGAAGGTCGACATGATGACGTTCACCGTCGTGGCAGGAGTCATCAAGGCCTCGGCCTGACTTCCGCTGACACCACCGAAGTCATCACCACCATCGATGCAACCCGTTGGCGCCGTTGCGGCGTCAAAGGGGTCCGAGAAGGTGTGTACGTACCCATCGACGCCGTCCCAAGCGACGGTGAAGACAAGTGTCTCATCCGTGGTGCCGCCCCATGTGAACGGAACAACATCGTAGAACTTACCAGCGGAACCAGATCCACAGCCCGCGGAGGGACGTTCCCAGGTGTCATCCGTGTTCTCAAGATCACCGGTGAAGACAGCAGACCGGCAGTCGGCCTCACAGTCGTCGCCGCCCACGAGGTTTCCGTCGTCACAAACTTCGCCGAATTCAACCATGCTGTTTCCACAAACGCTTGGTTCGCATGTGGAAGGTTCTCCAGCGCAGCCGAAGCCAGCCTCTACGGTGCAGACATCAGAGCAGCCGTCGCCGTCGACGTTTGCGCCGTCGTCACAGGCTTCGAGTCCGTCGATGGAGCTGTCTCCACAGTCGGCGTACATGGACGCAAGGACGTCCACTCGGAACGTGTTGTCAGGAGCAGATGGTTGACTGCCGAAGCTGCTGACCACGATGGTGATCGAGCTGCCGGCTGGCACAGGAACGGCTTCGAGGAAGCTACCGCCCGCACCGTTGAAGTCGTCGTCGCCCCCAACACAGCCGGCAGCCGTGTTCGCTGGGTCTACGGCACCCGTGTAGACGTGAACGTATCCGTCGAAGTCGTACATCGCCAAGATGTCCACGAACTGCCCTGCGGCTGTCGTGTTCATGTAGGTGAACGGTTCGAATCGGTTGGTCCGGCTTCCGGGAGTGCAGTTGGCGTTTGGACGTACCCATTCGGTGTCCGTGTCTTCGATTTCGCCCATGAACGACGCCAACGAAGCCACACAGATCGAAGGTTCATCGTAGCAGGCGAAGTCAGCTTCGATTTCACACGTCGCGGAGCAGCCATCGCCCGCCGTCGTGTTGTCATCGTCACATTCGTCGTCGCCGTTGAGGTCGCCGTCACCGCAGCTAAGCTCACATGCGCTGAGACCCGCGGTCTCGTCACAGACGTAGCCAGCCTCGATGGTGCAAGTGTCGGAGCAGCCGTCACCAGCCGTCGTGTTGGCGTCGTCGCACTCATCGTCGCCGTCCACGTTGCCGTTGCCGCAGCCGATTTCGCAGCTGCTAAGGCCAGCGCCGTCTTCTTCGCAGACGTAGCCTTCCTCGATGGTGCAAGTGTCGGAGCAACCGTCCATAGCGGTCATGTTGCCGTCGTCGCACTCGTCTTCGCCGTTGACTTCGCTGTCGCCGCAGGAGAGAGCGCAGCTGCTAAGGCCGGCGCCGTCTTCGGTGCAAACGTAACCAGGTTCAATCTGGCAGACGGCGTCACATCCATCCGTAGCGTCCGCGTTTCCGTCGTCACACTGCTCTGGTCCGTCGATGGCCGAGTCACCACAAGTGCTGATAGTACAGCTGACTGTGAGTTCGTACTCAACCTCGACAGGGGCCCCTGTCGAGAACACCGCGTACGCGACGTAGGCAGTGTTGCCCGTCACCAAGTCAAACTCGACTTCTTCCTCGGCGGCGAACCCACGGCTCGAATCCAGGCAGCTGCTCGTGGCACAAGAGTTTGTGCCGCCGGCGCCGCCGTCGATGACGAGGAGATCGGCGTCGCCGGTAGCTGACGTGCGTGTAGCTACGATGCTAACCGTCGCCGAGCGGGCGTCTGAGAAAGTGAAAACGTTCTCGGGGCTTGCGTAGCTTCCAAAGCCGCAAATCTCGTCCAGGTCGGTCGTCCCGCCCATGGTGTTGCCTGTGATGGTGCCGCTGTCGCAGTCGAGCGCCATCGCGAAGGTCGTTGCGGCCGGACATGCCAGCGGAACACAAGCGATCGGGTCGACTGTAGCATCGCAAAGAGCGCTTTCTCCAGCACAGTCAGTGGGCGTGTTCACAAGGCAGCCAGCGGCGTCAGGAGCGCAGACGTTCAACGTGTCGCCGTCGCAGCTGCGGCCTTCGGCGTCACAGTCCGTGATGCCATCACACTCATCAACACACACCGCCATCGCGCCGGTGTCGTCACAGGTGGTCGCGTCGGCGGAACAATCGGTCTCCGTCAACACACTGCAGCCCATGGCGTCGAGCGCGCAGACCGAGAGCGTGTCTCCGTCGCAGCTACGTTCATCGCCGTCACAGTTCGTGATGCCCATGCATGGGTCGCTCGAGCACATGGCTACCGCGCCGGAGTCGTCGCAGGTCCCGCCGTCGGCGGAGCAGTCGGCTTCCGTAGTGACGAGGCAGCCATTTGCGTTTGCTGCGCAAGTCGTGAGGGTATCTCCGGAGCACGTGGTGCCCGCGGTGCCGCAGCGATCAGCCGGCGCGACGCCCGTGCAGGGGTCTCCACCGTCGACCATCGGGACGTCGCGAGTTGGAACATCAGGCATTGCGCCATCCAGCGTTCCAGCGTCCAGCGTCGGCAAAGTGTCGTCATCGCCACACGCGACTCCGAAAACCAAGCTGCCCATAATCAGCAGCTTCATAATTCTATTCATGAGTTCTCCTTCCAAGAGGTCATGGCGCTGCTCATCCCATGGACTAGAGCGTTGTCACGCCCACGAATCGGTGATGCGCCGAAAAAGATGCAGAAGAGCCCCTTTTTCCAATAAAACGAGCGATTTATTGGCCAAATCCACGCCGAATCGGAAAAAGATGCGCGCGAACTACGGACTTTTGACCCGATGCTCGTAACGCGTCAGCAAATCCGACGGATCGCATGCCTGGATAGCGGCGACCCAAGATGCCTGCTACTTCCGGCCGGATGAAGATTCGATCCGTCAAAGGTATGAACGATATTCTCCCCGGCGAAGCGGCCAAGTGGCAGCACCTAGAGAGCACGTTCAGAAACGTAGTGGGTCGTTACGGCTTTGGTGAGGCCCGGACTCCGATCGTTGAGCCAACCGCTCTGTTCACCCGGTCCATTGGCGAGGCGACGGACATCGTCGAAAAAGAGATGTACACCTTCGAGGACAAAGGCGAAAAGAGCCTGACCTTGAGGCCTGAGGGAACCGCCAGCTGCGCACGAGCTTACCTGCAGCACAACGTTCAAGGGCAGGAACCCGTCTCCAAGTGGTTCTACCTCGGCCCCATGTATCGACGCGAACGTCCTGCCAAAGGACGTTACAGGCAGTTCTTCCAGGCCGGCTGCGAAATCTACGGAGACGGCGGCCCCTACGTCGACGCAGAACTCATCGACCTCATCGCCATGTTTATGGCCGAGCTAGGGATTGGCGATGTTCGCGTGCTCGTCAACAGCCTCGGTTCAGGCGACACCCGAGTTCGCTACCGAGAGGCGCTCCTCGAGTACCTTCGCCCCAAGGCGAGTGAACTCTCCGAAGAGAGCCAACGACGGCTCGAGCGAAACCCCCTTCGGGTGCTCGACAGCAAAGCCCCGCAGGACCGTGATATCGCCGAGGGTGCCCCAAAGATCTTGGACTACTTGTCTGAAGATGACGATGCGCACTTCAAAGGGCTGCTCTCGACGTTGGACGCACTGGGTACGCCGTATGAGATCGCGCCTCGGCTTGTTCGCGGACTCGACTACTACACGCGAACGCTCTTCGAGGTCAAAGGCGGCAACGCGGACCTGGGCAGCCAAGACACTCTCTGTGGCGGCGGGCGCTACGACGGCATGATCGAGCAGCTCGGCGGACCGGCGACACCCGCCGTGGGATTCGCGATGGGGATCGAACGCCTCATCCTCTCCATGCCCGAGAGCAAAGAAGACTCGACGCTCGACGCGTTCTTGATCGTCGGCAAAGGCCAAGAGTCATCCGCCGTCGCCGCAGCGCACGCCCTTCGACAGACGGGCGTGCGTGTGGACGTCGATCTCCGAGGCGGTTCGTTCAAG
>JBLHKB010000527.1:0-5020 GCA_047619315.1 Polyangiales bacterium | reverse complement strand
TGGCCAGCGTGTTTCGCATCGCCGACCAGATCACTTTTCTCTACTACGGTGAGGTCTACGCCTCCGGCCCACCCGCTGAACTCCTTGAGCATCTCGACGGTCCAACGATGGAGTTTGTCGAAGCTTCTGGTGTCGATCGGGCGATTCTCGACAAACGAACGAAGTAAGCGGGTGGCGGAGACGCGCTGCCTTTGGTAGGCATCTCCCGCTAACTTATGTCGTCCGGGAATCCAGAAATACCCGAAGAACGCAGCTTTCTTCGTCGAATCGCGCCCAAACTGGTGCTCTCACTGTTTCTCGGTGGGCTATTTGCATGGCTGGTGAGCAGCTCCGGTGTTCCCCTGAACCCTGGCGCCATGGACTTCAGCGGCGTCGCCTGGTGGATCGTTCCCGCCTACGCCGCGAGCCTTCTGGTGACCCACACCTTGCGCGCGACCCGCTGGCGCTTCCTCATCGCCCCCATCAAGAAGCTGCCGCTGCGCGAGGTCATCGCTCTCAACTGGATCGGCTTCTTCGCGATCTTCGTTTTACCCCTCCGCATCGGAGAAGTCGCTCGGCCAGCGCTGACAAAAGTCCGCCATCAGATCGGCGTCTCCGTTGGCTTCGGCACCATCGCCGTCGAGCGCGTTTTTGACGGCCTCGTCACGAGCCTCTGCGTCGCCTGGGCGCTCTTTGCGCTGCCTCGTCTCGAGACCGACGATGAGCTCGCCAACCTCGTTCCGTATTACGGCTACGTCGCCCTCACGGTTTTTGCGTGCGCGTTCGGGGCGCTCGCTGTGTTCCTCTGGCAGCGCGCTTGGGCCGTACGCGCCACGGAGACGGTGTTTGGCCTCGTTTCGAAGAAGCTCGGCAAGCTCCTGGCTGAAAAAGTTGATGGTGTCGCCGACGGAATCCGCAGTCTCGCCTCCTTCCGCCTGACCATGGGTTTCTTGTTTGAGACGGGGCTCTACTGGGGAACCAACGCCGCCGGCATGTGGCTCCTCGCCTGGGGCTGCGGCATCCCCATGACCTTCGGCCACGCCGTGGCGATTATGGGAATTCTCGCCATTGGCATCTTGCTTCCGACAGGCCCAGGGCTCTTCGGGCCGTTCCAGCTCGCCATCAGCGCTGGCCTCAAGATGTTCTTTGCCGCGTCACTCGTGGGCACGAACGGCGCCGTCTATATCTTCCTCATGTACCTCGTGCAGGCGTTCGTCATCGTCATCGCCGGCGTGATTCCGCTCTACAGCCTGAACCTGCGAATGCGAGACCTCCTCGGAGCCGACGCGCTGCGGGAGGGCCTTCGCTCCTCGGAAGAACAGAGCAGCGAACCCACGGCGTCTTAGCCAAGACAGAGACGCGCCACTTTTTTGGAGCGCCGATCCGGATGCCGTAGCTTCTGCGCATGCGGAAAATCGGCTCCGTCCTTATCCTCGCTCTGGCACTTCTGGTGCCTTCATTCTCCAGCGCGCGTCGAAGCGATGTGCACTCCTATCGCTATGAACAGATGTGGCGTTCCGTCGTGCGGCTAGTCCGCGTCGACTACGGATTCACCGTGCGCGATCGAGATGAAGAGGTTGGCTACCTGCTCTTTGACTACGTGGATAGCGGTCGTACGCATCCTGCTAGTTTTGAGTTGGTGCGCGTTCAGGAGGATGGTCGTGAGCAAGTTCGCGTCGCCGTAAGTATTCCCGCGATGCCTAGCTACATTGAGCGCATGCTGCTCGACCGACTCCAGCGAAAGCTTCGAGAAGAGCACGGTCAGCCGATGCCCGCCCCACGACCGGCAGCTCCTGCTGCGCCGGACGAGGATGACTCCGAGGACGAGGAGGACGACAACGCGAGCTGACCTGCAACGGCATGTTGATTTTGATCCAGCGACCTCTATGATTCGACCACCTTGGCGCTCTTCGTTCAAAAGTATGGCGGCACCTCCGTTGGCTCCCTGGAGCGGATCCGGGAAGTTGCTGCGCGAATTGCTCGGACTCGCGCGCAGGGTCACGACGTTGTGGCCGTCGTCAGCGCGATGGCGGGTGAAACCGATCGTCTCTTAACGATGAGCCGAGCGCTCTCTCGGCGCCCCACAGAACGTGAAATCGATGTTCTTGTGTCGAGCGGAGAGCAGGTCTCCGCGGCTCTTGTCTCGATGGCTCTGCAAGAACTCGGCGTCAAAGCCATGAGTATGATGGGGCATCAGGTCCGCGTCGAAACCGACAGCGTCCATACAAAAGCGCGAATCACACGCGTGGACGCTGAACGCCTACGTCGGGCTCACGCGGACGGAAACGTCGTCATCGTCGCCGGGTTTCAGGGCATTGATCCGGATGGGAACATCACGACGTTGGGACGCGGTGGCTCGGACACGAGCGCAGTCGCCATCGCGGCGGCGACGCAAGCAGACGTTTGCGAGATTTACACGGACGTCACGGGCGTGTTCACAACGGACCCGAATATCTGTCCAAATGCGCGGAAGATCTCCCGCATCAGCTACGAAGAGATGCTGGAGCTTGCGTCCCTCGGCGCCAAAGTGCTTCAGATCCGGTCGGTTGAACTAGCGATGAAGTACGCCGTGAAGGTTCACGTGCGATCGAGCTTTTCGGAAGAGGAGGGCACCATGGTGACCGGAGAAGATGAATCCCTAGAGTCCGTCGTCGTTGCTGGAGTCACGGCGGACAAGAAGGCCGCAAAGGTCACCATCCGCCGAGTACCGGATCACCCTGGGAGCGTCGCGAGCTTCTTTGAGCCCTTGGCGGAAGCCAACGTCTCCGTCGACATGATCATCCAGAATGTCGCGCAAGATGGGCTCACCGACCTCACTTTCACAGTGGATGTCGGGGACATCGAGCGCGCCCAGGAAATCGCTCAGAGCGTCGCCGACGAGGTGGGCGCAAGCCAGGTGTCCTTCGACCCGGATGTCGTCAAAGTGTCCATTGTCGGCTTGGGTATGCGAAGTCACGCTGGCGTCGCCGCGAAGATGTTCCGTCTCCTCGCGAGCGAGAACATCAACATCGAAGCCATCTCAACGAGCGAGATTAAGACATCGTGTTTGATCCGCGCCAAGTACGCGGAGCTCGCCGTTCGTGTGCTTCACGACGGCTTTGAACTTGGCGGCTGAGGCTCCTAGGGCGGACATCGAGCTTCGGGGCCCCCAACCGATGTTCGATATCCACATCTATCGTGAACACTTTGGGGCACGTATCCAAGACGCGGTTGCTGTCCAGGCCCTTGTTTTCTGAGTTGCTTCCGTTCTGCTGCCCCTCGTGGAGGAGGCCATCGACTTCCAAAATGATTTTCTTGGCGGAATCGTCTACTCCGTGTACCGACGCGTCCTTTCCGCTGGTTCGTTGCTTAGCGCGGGGATGGCTCAACCAAGGAGCTGACCGGCCGAGCTGGACCCGTGTCATCGAATAACGCCTCATCCACTCAAGCCCGGCGCTCGTCTCCCATGGCCAGTCTCGCGCTGCTTTCCCTGGCGCTCTGCCTCTCGAGCCTCGGTGGATACTGGGACACAGCGCATCCCGCGGCGCCGCTCAAAGAAGCTGAGCCCGTTATGAGCCGTGCTGCCCGCCTTCTACGGGACGGCGAAGCGATCGACGTCAATCACGCCAGCGCAGGCGAGCTGGAGCTGCTCCCTCGGATCGGACCGGCGCTCGCTCAGAGGATCATCGAAGGCCGTCCCTACGAAGATCCGGGAGAGCTTCAGAACGTCCCCGGGATCGGTCCTCGAACCTACGAAAGACTGCAAAACTTGGTGCGGACGTGTGTCTTGGAGGGGTGCTAAAACAGCGTTTCGTCGACTGATTTACGCCTCAGCTTGCACCAACGTCCCCAGATCGCTACCAATCAGGCCTGAGACCGGCAGTAAGCCTGGTCCCCTGGAGGCTTATGAATCGAAACACACTTCTCTTTTCCCTTATGGCTGTACTCGCCGTCGGCTGCGGCGACGACAGCAGCAGCGGCACCGACACTGGACCCCAGCGCGACAGCGGTCCTGGCTTTGACGGTGGCCCTGGTTTTGACGCCGGTCCTGACTTTGATGCCGGCTGTATCCAGGCCGATATCGAGAACACCACGGCGCTTTGCAGCGATGGCTGCGACAACGACAACGACGGCTTCACGGACGATGACCCAGAGTGCGACATCCCTTGTCCCGCCGGCGAAGAGAACACCATGGCCGCCTGCACAGATGGCTGTGACAACGACGGAAACACCTTCGAGGACTGCGCTGACTTCGGCTGCGCGGCATTCTGCCCACAGGAAAACAACAACCTGACGTGCAGCGATGGCGCTGACAACAACATGAACAGCTTCATCGACTGCGACGACCGCTCATGTAGCCGTACGGACACGGCAACCATGGAGGTCATCGCCCTCAACGTTTGTGTCAACGAAGGTCACAATCTCGGCTGCAGCGACGGTGTCGACAACGACTCCAACGGAATGACCGACTGTGCAGACCCCGCTTGCGACGGTGAGAACATCATCGTCTGCGCCGATGGCGCGCCGGTCTCGCCTCTTCCAGCGCGCGCCGATTGGCCCGCTCTCGTTGTGGCCGCCTGCACCGATGGCGAAGACAACGATGGAAATGGCTTCCGGGACTGTGGCGACAACGGATGCCGATTCTCCTGGGAACTCCCCAACTGCTGGGATCTTCCTCCGGAGAACACCAACGCTGCCTGCAGCGATGGCATCGACAACGATATGGACGGCGACACGGACTGCGACGACACCAACTGCAACCCCATGTTCATCGAATCTCTCGTCGTCTGTGCCGACGGCGCACCTGTCGTTCTGACGGACGCCGAAGTCACCTCAATGGCGGACGCTCGATGTTCCGACATGGACGGCAACGGCAACGACTTCGTCGACTGCATGGACAACTCCTGTCGCTTCGACGCGGCGGTCACGGTTTGTCCTGCAAACCCTGAAGCTGCGAGCGATGAGACGTGCTCCGATGGCATCGACAACGATGGCAACGACTTCATCGACTGCCGTGACTTCGCTTGCTCGCGGAACCCCACCATCACTGTCTGTGAGAACA
>JBLHKB010000526.1:0-5020 GCA_047619315.1 Polyangiales bacterium | reverse complement strand
CGCATGACTTCCGCAGCCAGCGACGCGACAGACCCTACTGACAAAGCAAGCGACAAGGCACCCCTCGAAGCGTACTTGCCAAAGGCAAACGAGGCCGGCGAGGTCAGCGCCGACGCGCTCCTCGAAGGGTTTCTGACGTACTGCGAAGAAGCCGGCTTCGAACTCTATCCCGCCCAAGAGGAAGCGGTCCTCGAGATCTTCAGCGGCAGCAACGTCATCCTCGCGACGCCCACGGGCTCGGGCAAGTCCTTGGTGGCTCTCGCGCTTCACTACAAAGGTCTCGCGGAGAACAAAGTCAGCTTCTACACGGCGCCGATCAAAGCCCTCGTGAACGAGAAGTTCTTCGCTCTCTGCAAAGTCCTCGGTCCAGAGAACGTAGGCCTGATGACCGGCGATGCGTCCGTCAACGCCGACGCCCCGGTCATCTGCGCCACCGCGGAGATCTTGTCCAACCTGGCGCTCCGCGACGGCCGCATGGCCGACGTCGACTACGTGGTCATGGACGAGTTTCACTTCTACTCGGACCGCGACCGCGGCGTCGCTTGGCAGGTTCCGCTCCTCACGCTTCCGCAGTGTCGCTTTCTTCTCATGAGCGCGACCCTTGGTGACACCGCGCGCTTTGAAACGGGCCTCGAAGAGCTGACCGGAGTGCCCGTCGCCTTGGTAAAAACCGACGAGCGGCCCGTGCCCCTCGACTACGAGTACCGCGAGGTGCCGCTCCACGAGACCATCGGTGAGCTCCTCGAAGCGGGCAAAGTGCCGATCTACATCGTGCACTTCACCCAGCGGGAGACCGCCGAGCAAGCGCAGTCGCTGATGAGCATCGACTTTCTGACGAAAGAGCAGAAGAACGAGATCAAGCACATCATGCGCGGGCACAAGCTGCGTAGCCCCTTCGGAAAAGAGCTGCGCCGCTGGCTGCCTCATGGCGTGGGCGTTCACCACGCTGGCATGCTTCCGAAGTACCGCCTGCTCGTCGAAAAGCTCGCTCAGAAGGGCTTGCTGAAGATCATCTGCGGCACGGACACGCTGGGTGTCGGCGTCAATATTCCGATCCGCACCGTGCTCTTCACAAAGCTCTGCAAGTACGACGGAGTGAAGACCGCCGTGCTCAAGGTTCGTGACTTCCAGCAGATCGCCGGTCGCGCCGGCCGCAAAGGTTTCGACACCGCGGGCACCGTGATGGCCCAGGCGCCGGTGCACCATATTGAGAACCTCAGCTCTCGTCGCAAAGCTGAGGGCGACGCCAAGAAGATACGCAAGCTCAAGACGCGGAAGCCACCCGATCGTGGCTACGCCCACTTCGACGAGGAGACCTTCGACAGGCTTCGCAACGGCGAACCAGAGCCACTCGTGAGCCGCTTCAGCGTGACCCACGGCATGATCCTCGGTGTGCTCTCGCGCCAAGACGTGGAGGGCGCCGCCAAGAAGGCCGGGTGCAACGCGCTCAGAGATCTCATCGCTTCAAGCCATGAAGCGAAGGCGATGCAGTTCCGCCACGGCAAGCGCGCCGTGTCCATGCTGCGTTCCTTGGTGGACGCCAATATTGTTTCCCTCGGCCCCGATGGAGCCCGCGCCCACCGCGATCTCCAGACGGACTTCTCCATGAACCGCGCCCTCAGTCTTTATGTCGTCGAAGCCGTCGAGGTCCTCGACAAGGAAGCCGAAGACTACGCCCTGGACGTCATGACCTTGGTGGAAGCCACCCTCGAGGACCCAGGGGCTGTGCTTCGTGCTCAGCTCAACACGCTCAAGGGCCAGGCCGTGGACCGCATGAAGGCCGAAGGCATCGAGTACGACGAGCGCATGGCAAAGCTCGAGGAGATCGACAACCCGAAGCCAAAAGCGGACTTGCTCTACGCCACCTTCGAAGTGTTTCGTGGACAGCATCCTTGGGTGGGCGGAGAGAAGATCCGGCCAAAGACCATTGCTCGCGAACTCTATGAGATGGGCGCCACGTTCTTTGAGTACATCAAAGAGTACGGACTCCAGCGAAGCGAGGGCGTGCTCCTTCGGCACCTCTCGAGCTCCTACAAAGCCCTGGTTCAGAACGTCCCCGAGGCGGCGAAGACCGACGAAGTCTATGACATGACGGAGTGGCTCGGCGGCGTGGTCCGCGGCGTGGATGCGAGTCTCCTCGACGAATGGGAGCGGCTCAAAGACCCCGACCTCGTCGTGGAAATCGAAGAAGAGGTGGTGGACGAGTCGGACATCACTCGCGACGAACGTTCCTTTACGGTGCTCATGCGAAACGCCACCTGGCGCGTTGTCCAAGCGTTGTCGCGAAAGGATGCCACCCGCGCTGCGGAGCTGGGCGGTGCGGAGGCGGACGCGATCACAGAGAGCCTCGATGCCTACTACGCCGAGCACGAGCGCATGCACGTCGACCCGAAGGCTCGCTCGCCACGCTACATCAAGATCGAAGCCGGTGAAGACGACGCTGGAGACGTGGGCTGGCATGTTCAGCAGACGCTCTCAGACCCCGACGACCACCACGATTGGCAGCTCACGGCCTTCGTCTCGAAAGCCGAGAGCATCGCAGCCGGAAACGCGGAGCTTCGCGGCGCCCAGGTGAAGCAGCTCTAGCAGCCTGGGGAGACGTCAGTCGGGCGAGTCCCAGCTGCTCTCCTGGAGTCCAGCGTAGAGGGTGCCTCCGCGTACATGAACGCCAAATGACTCCCCGAACTGGCAGTGGAACTTGCTGAATTCCGGCTCGAGGGGACCCTGCCTTCGGAGAGCGCTGCCACCCACGTAGCCGCTCGCGGTGAGCAAGAGTTGGATACGGTCAATGGCCTCGAACTGAGTCTGAGAGAGCTTCTTTCTTTTGCCCGTCCAATAGAAGACCTCGGCGAATTTCCCGCTGCTGAGAATCGCTGAGCGCTCACTTGCGGGGGCCGCGTTCAGCGCCCGCGACTCGTCCTCGTACGCCAGCGCATACTCGTCGTAGTCATAGGCGTGCATTGAGAACGCCAACGTCGGAACTTCGACAGGCCGCGAAATGCGCAGACCGCGCGGAGCTCGGTGCCTGGCGTAGCCTGGCGGAATCGGTGGGAGCTCGAGCTCTAGCGGCGTCAGGTCGGAGTTCATGTCGGCGACGACGACCTCAATGGGCTGAGTCGCGGGGAGCCATTCATAGACCGGCGTAAAGAAGGAGAGGGCGGAGCCGATGGGCATTCCTTTGACCGCTAGCTCTTCCATCGCGATGGTCATCACGTGCGCTTGGCGCGTGTCCGTACTCTCTGCGCTCTTGCCGAGGAAGCGGAGAAAGGAGTCGCTCTGAGGCGCGATGATGCCGCGGGGTGCCGCACCACCGACTCGGCTCTTTCCGAGGATCGGCATGCCGGTTTCCGTGTGCAGCAGTTGCACGCACGTCCGCGGGCCGGGCACGCTTGAAAACGACTCGGACAGCGTCTGCAGCGCTCGAAGCTCATCCCACTGCTCGGCGCCTTCGGAACAGGAATCGACGTAGCCTTTTCGACGCTTCCGTGTCGCCTCGCTCTCGATGGCGGCGAGCGCCGCCTCGGGGCTTTCAAGGTCCGTTCGGGTTTCGCGCGTCTTTCCCCCACGCTTCCCATAGACCGTGATTACGTCATTACCCTCCGTGCGCGCACTCCAGAACTTCGTCCAAGTTTCGCCGCAGTACTCTAAGTACACTCGCGTCATCCCCACCCCTCCGCGCATCGTACGGACCGCGCCTGACTTTCGGATCGGTCACTCGGCGACATTTTTCGCTATTCCTCGCAAGTGTTCGTATTTGTTGCGAAATTTCTTGGTGAAAACCGGATGTTTATCAGACCAGATCAGTCAGCGATCCCATCCACGCCTTTGTCTCGCGCTGAAAACGAAGCTGGAAAGCACGATTGACCGGTGCGCCGATGCGCGCGACCCAGCCGTCCGGACGAGAGAACGCTTGCACGTCGTAGCGGACGACGTCCTCTCGGATCGAGACCTCGAAGCGCTCCTCCCCGCTCTCCGCGTGTCCCGGCAACGTGCCAAAGCCGAACGCGAGACGATGTTCGTTCTGCTCGACGAAGATCATCCGGCAGGGATGAACCGAGACGAAGCCAAAATGAGAAGCGACGGTGGCGAACATCATCCCAGGCTCGATGACATCGGTGAGTCGCACGACACGGGTAAAGGAAGGCGGGTAGTTCCCGATCTTGCTGAGAACCTCCCGGGCGCGCTCGAACACTTCCTGACCTCGCCCGAGCTCGGTGCCGTATCGGTCGAGCTTGAACCCCGAAGGAGCCACGCTCAGTTCGTCCCGCGTGACCCCAACGTCTTTGTACGTGAACGGCGCCTCTGCTCGCGCACGCAGCAGCGCTCGAATTTCTTCGTCCGTGGGTGATGACAAGTAGAACAAGGCCTAGTCACGCTACAGCGGCATCCGACTCAATGCTAGACGTCGCGCCAAAACGTGAAAAAGGGGCGACGGATCTCTCGGCCGCCCCCATTCACTCTTTGTTCCTAACTACGCGGCCTTCGGGCCTGACACTTTGAACGCCGCCGCCATGTGGGCGAGGTCTTCCGTGGCCTGGCTCCCCGAGCCGTTGACCATGATGATGTTGCCGGCGCCGTTCGCCGCGTCGCGAATGGTGTCCCAGTGGTTGGTCATCATGAGCATGGCGAGAATGGTCTCCTCGCCGGTGTGGGGCATCGCGATCTTCAGCTTGTCCATGGCCTCGTGATAGCCGTCGGCGATGGCCAGCCTCTGTGCGGCGATTCCTTCGCCTTGCAAACGCTTGCTGGTTTTCTCCGCCTCAGCGATCCCGACCAACCGAATGCGCTCCGCTTCCGCTTCGTTCTTGGCGGCTTCCATTTCCCTCTTGGCGGCGATGACGCGGTTGAACGCGTCCTGTACCTCTTGGGAGGGTTGGGGTTCGTCGACGAGGACGTTGACGATTTCAAAACCGTAGCTCTTCAAACGCTCTTCGAGCTCTGCCTGAACGGCAATCTCCACGTGGGCCTTCGCTGTGTAGAGCTCTTCGAGAGTCAGCTTTGCGCCTTCCGTGCGCACGAC
>JBLHKB010000525.1:0-5055 GCA_047619315.1 Polyangiales bacterium | reverse complement strand
CCGCAGGTCGAGGCGATTGAAGCCGCGATTCGCAGCGTCGAGATCTAGCCCCCCCAATAGAGTGATGTTGAGACTTTGAGGCGCGCAAAATAGGCAGAGCGCTGGCGGCATCACGCGTTGCTGCTACCCCGGAGGAGTGGGGTCGGGGAAAAAGCTAGCGCCCAAAGACGACGTGGCTCGAGGTCTTCTCCTGCGCGGGAGCCTCTTTGTTCACCTCGATCCTCGCGAAGACGGCGTCGAACTTCCTGAAGTGTTGAGGAACGAGCCGCACCTCATGCTCCAACTGGGTCTCGACTTGCCGGTCCCCATCCCCGATCTGCGAGTCGATGCTCGGGGCATCAGCGGCACCCTTTCTTTTGCGCGCGCTCCGTTTCGCTGTGTGATTCCCTGGCATGCCGTCTACGCGATCTGCGGCGAGGATGGCCGCGGGATGGTCTGGCCTGACTCCATGCCGCTGGAGGTCGAAGACGAGGTCCTTCGCGAACTTGGGCGGAAAGAGCCCCTTGGTTTGCGGCTCCTGGAAGGAGGCGCCGCCGCCGCCGCCGCCTCGGAGGAAGCCCCGGACGATTGCATCGATTGGGATTTGATTCCTCCGCCCCCCGTGGACGACTCGGCCCAGAACTCCTGGGAGCCCGTTGAGGCCGTAGCCGCCGATGTAAAACCGCGGCATTTGCGTCTGGTTAAGTAGCGTCGCTACAGAGTTCGACCAAGTCCGCCGATAAAGAAGGTGTGACTGCCGCGCTCCGACGAGTACCCACCCTGATAGAACGCCTCCGCGACGGTGAGCGCGTCGTCCTAAGCGGCGCTCGACTCGTCGACGAAGATCTCTCGGGGTTAGACCTCAGCGCATTTGACCTCTCCGGCGCAGATCTCAGCCGTGCCAATCTCGAAGGCGCGCAGCTCGTGGGGGCGAACCTCAAGGGCGCCATTTTGCACGAAACCAATCTTCGCGGAGCCGAGCTCGCGGGCGCCGATCTGCGCGAAGCTCATCTCGAATCCTGTGACGCGCGCGAGGCCGGCTTTGGCCGATGCCAACTGGAGTCCGCGAGCTTCTTTGGCGCACGTCTTGAGTCCGCAAGCTTCGTTGAAGTCAAAGCTCACAACGCAGACTTTCGCGCCTGCAAAGGAGAGGGTGCGCGCTTCTGCCGTGCTGAGCTTGCTGGCTGCGACTTCTCCCGCGCTGAACTCCGCGGCGCTGACTTTGAAGGCGCCACCGTCGGCGGCGCTCATTTCGTTGAAGCGGATGTAAGACGTGCTCGCTTTCGCGCACTGAACCACTATCAGGACGCTTCGTTCCTGCGCGCCGACGTCCGAGATGTCGACTTCAGTGGTGCCTATCTGCTTCGTCGACACATCATCGACACGAACTACCTCGATGAGTTTCAGCGCAAAGACAAGTTCCACGCGTTGCTCTATCGAGTCTGGTGGCTGACCTCGGATTGCGGTCGAAGTCTCACACGCTGGGCGCTCTTCACTGCCGCCGTCACCGTCGCTTTTGGTTTCGCCTACTCCAACGTGCCCATCGACTTTGGCAGTCACCCCACCGCACTTTCACCATGGTATTTCAGCGTCGTGACCCTCACGACGCTCGGGTATGGGGATGTCCTCCCGAGCTCGGCCCTCTCTCAGGGTCTTGTCATGCTTCAGGTCGCCGTCGGCTACTTCATGCTTGGCGGGCTCATTAGCATTTTTGCGAACAAGATGGCAAGGAGAGGCGATTAGTGCTCGGCCGTGTACTGGCTCGTCGACGCGTAAAGTCCAAAGCGGATCTCGGCGATCTCCCATCGTTTCCCGCCGTCGTCGGCAGCGCTCTTCGTCAGCTCCGTGATCCATCGGCTTCCCTGGTGGAGGTCGGAGAGGCATTGATCAGTGACCCGCGAATCTCCGCGAAGCTGCTGCGTATGGCGAATTCGACGGCGTTCGCCCTTAGAAACCCCGTTCGGAGTGTGCCTCATGCGGTGTCGCTTCTCGGTCGCGGGACGACGGAATCGCTTCTCCTTGGCGCAGTGGTCTCGAGCATCAGCGGTCAGCCAAAGGACTTCGACGGCCGCGCGTTTTGGGTCAGCAGCGCGCGTCGAGGTTTGATCGCACGAGCCATCTCAGCTGATGTCTCCATAGGAAAGGAGAGCGAGAGCTTCACCGAAGGGCTCCTCCAAGACATGGCCGTGCCCTATCTACTTCGGACCGTCAGCTCCTACGCGGCGATTCTCGAAGCCGTGGCCGCCGGTGAAGGTAGCCTCGTCGATCTCGAAAACTCAAAGCTCGGCTACAATCACGCCACAGTCGCTGGCTGGATGGCGGACCGCTGGGAGTTCCCCGCGCCACTCTGCGAGGCGCTTTCAAAACACCACGAGCCTGAAGCGACGCCGGGTTCCTTCGTGGCTCGACATTGGGACGCCGAAGAAGAAGCGTTCCTTGAAGTGGCCTTTACTTCGTTTGAGATTCCAAGCGAACGCGCTGCTCATTGGTACACGGCGGGAGAGGGCGCCGAAGAGTTCGCTTCGCTCCTCGTTGGGTAGCGCGCTCTCAGACCGTGTACGCCTACAAGCCGATACGCTCGGCGAGGCTCGAGTGAAAGCGTCGCTCTGGGTCGTACTTGGCTTTGACCGCGCGCCACGTGTCGAGGCGTGGGTACATTTGCTCAAAGGCATCCCGGGTGAGAAACGCGTCCTTGCCTAGATAGACTCGTCCGCCCATTGCGATGACGCGAGCATCGAGCTTCGTGATTAGGTCCGTGAGCCCTGCACGCACGGGAAAATCGATGGCAAAGGTGTAGCCCGTGAACGGAAATGATAGTGAGGTCTCCGCGAGCTCGGGCCCAAAGCGCTTGAGAACGTTGAGGAACGGAGACTGGCCACTTCCTGAGATCAGCTCCAGAAGCTCACGCACGTTTTCTCGACCGCGCTTCATCGGCACCACGAACTGGTACTGCGTGAAGCCCTTCGGTCCGTAGCCACGGTTCCAATCGCCGACGAAATCCAGCGGGTAGAAGAACTTTTCGTAGTGTGCGATGGCGGCGCCGCGCTTCTGAACCTGGTCCAGAACCGCGTTCAAGATGCGGATGGTGGCCGAGTTCAGAGCCGCGCTCGGCATCTCGAACGGAAGCGACAGCGGCGAAGGGTCACTGATCGCGAGTGGATGGCGGGCCATCGCCCCCGATAGGTCTGCGCGTTCCGCATGCTCGCCCGTGGTTAGAACTCCACGGCCGAGGTTTTTCCCGGTGGCCAGAGCGTCTACCCAGGCGACGGAGTAAGGCAGGTGATGGTTCGCATCGAGTGCGTCCATCATCTCATCGAGGTTTCCGACGCTCAGCGCCGACTGTCGGAAGTACATCGTGTCGACGCGGCGTAGCCGAATCGTTGCATCGAGGATGACACCGAGTAGCCCCATCCCGCCGAAGTTGGCCCAGAAGAGATCGGCGTTCTCTTCGCGACTTGCGTGTCGAACGGAGCCATCCGCCAATAGAATCCGAAACGAGTCGGTGCACTTCGAGAAGCAACCATCGACGTGATGGGCTTTGCCGTGCACATCGTTCGCGATGCAGCCGCCCACGGTGACGAACTTTGTTCCGGGGGTAATCATCGGCAGGAAGCCGCGCGGTCCAAAGTCTCGGAGAATCGCTTCGAGGCTCGTGCCGGCTTCGCAGGTGAGTGTGCCGCTCTTCTCGTCGAAGGAGAGGTAACGATCGAGTCCGACGCAGTCGAGAACGATGCCTTCCGCGGAAATGGCAGGGTCCCCGTAGCTTCGACCCAGTCCGCGCGGGGTGACTCGCTCGGAGGATTCGACCAGTGTCTTCACGTGGCCCGCGCTGTGCGCGCGCCGAAGATCGCAAACAACGCGTGGGTAGTTACCCCAACCAGCAAGTGTTTCTTGAGCCATCATGTTTCCTATAGGCCCGTCCTAGAGCGTGGGCCAGGGCACATCCCTCGCGGCGCCTCCCCAACGACTTTTCAGAAACATCCTATTCCTGCCCCACACTACTTTTGACCCCCTCCGGCGGCGGCAACTGGTAGGGTCGACCCCGTGGCACGGATTCTGGTTTCTACGGCGAGTGACGTCGGTATGGTCCGCGAAGTTAACGAGGACTCGTTCCTCGTCGACGACGAGTTGGACCTCTACATCGTGTGTGATGGCATGGGCGGTCACGCCGCCGGCGAGGTCGCCTCGCGAACCGCTGCGTCCGTCGTCCGCGAACACCTTAGCCTCTACGCGCATGAACAGGACGTCGACGTACTCGTCGAAGTGATGCGTCAGGCCGTCGAAGAGGCGAACCGTCGCATTCACGAGCTTGGTCAAATCGCCAAAGAGCGCAGCGGCATGGGGACCACCTGCACGGCGCTGCTCATGCGAGGGGGCGCGGGCATCGTGGGCCATGTCGGCGATAGCCGGCTCTACCTGCTCCGCGAAGAGAAGCTGCACCAGCTCACTCACGACCACACCTTTGTGGCTGAAGCGATCCGCGCAGGCATCGCCAAAAAGGGCGACCCGGGCCTCGCTGAGCATTCCAACCTCGTCACGCGTGCCGTCGGTCCTCTTCCCCACGTTTTGGTCGACGCTTTCGTCTTCGATGTGCTTCCCCAAGACTCAGCCTTGCTTTGCTCGGATGGGCTCTACGAGTACTTCGAAGATGAAATAGAGCTTGGACGCCGCATGGCCGGCGAAGACCTGGATGCGATTGCCACCGGCATGGTCGCGTCGGCAAATGAGCGTGGTGGGCACGACAATATCACTGCGATGATGCTCCGCTTCGAGGATCGAAACCCTTCCAAGGCCGTGGGCCGAATCACGGCGACGTTTTCGACGCTGAGCCACATTGACCTCTTTTCGGAGCTCTCGGTTCCCGAGATCACGCAGGTGACTCGCCATCTTCACTACGAAGACGTTGAAGCGGGCCAGGTCGTGTTTCGTCAGGGAGACGTCAGCGAAGGGCTTTGGGTCATCATGTCCGGCACCGTCGTCGTCGAGCGGGATGCTGAAGACGTGGCACACCTAAGCGCCGGTGCTCACTTCGGTGAAATGGCGCTCCTCAATCAGCGACCCCGCTCAGCAACGGTC
>JBLHKB010000524.1:0-5056 GCA_047619315.1 Polyangiales bacterium | reverse complement strand
TTCGCCGGCCTGCCGCACCTTGCGCATCACCATGAGGAAGTCTTCGACGGTCGGCTGGGCGGAGCCGATGAAGTAGTCCTGAACTTTGCGGTCCCGTTCGTCGAACAACAACGTTCCGGCCGCGTGGTGTCCATCTCGTCCCGCGCGCCCGACCTCTTGGTAGTAGGCGGTGATGGAGCCTGGGAGATCGACGTGCACGATGAATCGGATGTTCGGCTTGTCGATGCCCATGCCCAAGGCGTTGGTCGCAGCGATCACGGGAATCTCATCGGCGATGAACGCTTCTTGGAGTGCGCGCTTGCGATCGGGATCTAAACCGGCGTGGTAGGCCGTGACCGGGATGCCATGGCTCGTCGCGTACTCCGCCACGAGCTCCGTCTGGTCTCGGGTGGCGCAGTACAAGATGCCACTGCCTTCCGCCTCACCGAGCACAGCGCAGAGTTGCTCCAGCTTCTGCGCCAAGCCATCGACGGCGATGACATCGAGGGCCAGGTTAGGGCGGTCCATGCCTTGTCGCTGAACGACCAGCGGGCGATTGTCCGCGCCGAGGAGCTCCGCGATGTCGGACTCGGTGCGCGCGTCCGCCGTGGCTGTGAGCGCAAGCACGCGCATATCCGGACGGTTGGCGGAGAACTGGGCGACGGCGTCGACAATTCTTCGGTACGAAGGGCGAAAGTCATGGCCCCACGTCGACACGCAGTGGGCCTCATCAACGACGAGGAGTGCGACGTCCAGTGTCAGCAGGAACTCCAGGGTGATGACGTTGTCCAGGCGCTCGGGCGAGATAAACAGGATCTGTACCTCGCCCGCGCCGACCTGCTCCGTGACGCGATCATTGGTCGCATCGTCCTGGTCGGAGTTGATCGACGCCGCCTTCACATCGAAGCGGTCCGTGAGGTGACGGATCTGGTCGCGCATAAGCGCTAGGAGCGGGGAGACGACGATGGTCAGGCCGGGGAGCAAGGTCGCGGGCAGCTGGTACGTGAGCGATTTGCCGTGACCCGTGGGCTGGATGCAAAGCAGCCGCCCTTGTTCGAACAGCGAGTTGATAGCGTCAAGCTGACCTGGCCGGAACTCGGGGAAGCCGAAGCGCTCGCGCAGGGCGGTGAGAAGTTCAGCTTCGGATGGGATGTGGCTTTGGTCCATCGGACTCATGAATGACCTCTATTTGCGCGCAGGACGACACATCTTCACTTCTACGTAAATGCTGTGACATTCGTCGCACGGCGCCGACGAGAGTTGCCTGTGAGAACGGAGTTTTTAGCCGATGTTCATGACTTTTACGTCGGGACCGACCTGGAGCTTGGGCTCCGTCTTCGCTTGGACGTCCGCAGCGCTCACGCCCGGGGCGAGCTCTTTCAGAACGAGTCCTTCGGCCGTGACGTCCAGGACGCAGAGATCCGTCACGATTTGGTGAACGCATCGCTGACCCGTGAGCGGCAAGGCGCAGTCGTTCAGAATCTTCATGCCTCCCTTTTTCGTGACGTGGTCCATCATGACGACGACGCGGCGAGCGCCGGCGACGAGGTCCATGGCTCCCCCCATGCCTTTGACCATCTTGCCGGGGATCATCCAGTTAGCGAGGTCGCCTCTGCCGCTGACCTCCATGGCCCCGAGCACGCACATATCGACATGACCGCCGCGAATCATCGCGAAGCTCGCCGAGCTGTCGAAGAAGACCGAGCCCGGAATTGTGGTGACGGTCTGTTTCCCGGCGTTGATGAGGTCCGCATCTTCTTCGCCTTCGAAAGGGAAGGGGCCGATGCCGAGGAGTCCGTTCTCGCTCTGAAGTACGACTTCAATGCCGGGCTGAATGTGGTTGGCGATGAGCGTTGGCATTCCGATACCGAGGTTCACGAAGAAACCGTCTTTGAGGTCTTTGGCGATTCGTGCCGCCATCTGGTCGCGCGATAGGCTCATGACGTGGCCTCCTCTCGAGTACGAACGGTCCGTTGTTCGATAGGCTTGTCGAATCGTTCGCCCACAATGACGTGCTGAACGTAGATGCCTGGAGTGTGAATGTGATCTGGGTCGAGGTCGCCGACTTCGACGAGTTCTTCGACTTCAGCAATCGTTATCGTGGCCGCCGAGGCCATGATGGGGTTGAAGTTTCTGGCTGTCTTTCGAAACACCAGATTGCCCCAGCGGTCTGCTTTGTGAGCTTTGACGAACGCGAAGTCGGCATGAAGCGCTGTCTCCAGCACGAACTCACGGTCACCAAACTTACGCGTTTCTTTTCCTTCGGCGACCTTTGTTCCAACGCCGGTCGGTGTGTAGAACGCCGGGATACCGGCCCCTCCAGCCCGAATGCGCTCGGCCAAGGTGCCTTGGGGGTTGAGCTCGACCTCCAGTTCACCGCTCAGGAACTTCTCGGCGAAGATTGAATTCTCTCCCACGTACGAGCTGATCATTTTCCTCACCTGACCGTTCGCCAGGAGAATACCGAGGCCCATGTCCGTGGTGCCGCAGTTGTTAGAGATGATCTCCAGGTCCTTGGTTCCCTTTTCGCGAAGGGCGCGGATTAGGTTCTCCGGGTTTCCAGACAGGCCGAAACCTCCCGACATCAAAGTGCAGCCATCCTTCATGTTTTGGATGGCCTCTGCGGCGCTAGCGACGACCTTGTTCATGTGCGCGTATCCTCTCGCCTTGACGCCAGCGCGTCAACGCTCATGCGCTGAGGTCCTAGGCGTTCGAGACTAGAACGCGGCGCTAATGGTGGCGGCACCGCCACGGCCATCCGGGGTGGGTCCGATACCGGCGCCCACGATACGAACCCCGCTGATCGCGCTTTCCGTGTCGCTCTCGAGGCGGCTGCGAAGCTCGCCGTAGGCCGACCAGCGGCGCTCTGCGTCGCTGCGAGAGGCGAGGCCCACGACACCCGTGATGACGCTGATGCCGGCGCCGATAAGAACGAAATAGTCGAAGGCGCTGTCGAAGACGAATCCGCGAGGGATGAAGTAGAGAGGGAGCACCAAGGCGCCCGTTCCAACGCTGATGGAGGCATCGAGAAGGCGTGACAGCCTTGCACGCTTCGCGATCTGTTGGAGCGCACTCTCGCCAAACGCGAGTCGGGTTTCGACGTCTTCAAGGCTACCCATAGGCATGTGGGAAAACTCGATGGCGAGGCGCGGCGCTCGGGAGCGAAGGGCGAGATCAATGATCCCGCGGGTCACGCCGGCGGCGCCCCAAAGGTAGAGGTAGGTGGCAAGGAGTCGGTCGGACTTGTGGACGAAGGCTCCTAGTCCGATGGAAAGTCCTCCGGATGTGATGGAGAGAATGCCGTCGACGATGGACCCCCGACGCGCAGCAAGAGTCCGAAGGGAGCCATCGAGAGCTCTCAAACGCGTGGCGGTGGTGCTGGGAATCCGAAGGTCTGGTGAATCACCTGTGACCACTCCAGGGGCGGGCGCTTCGTAGCGAAGCCCGCCATAACCTGGGGGTTGAGCCGGCGGTGGAGGAACGTCACCCAGGTTGCTGCCAGCGGGATCCGTCTCGGCTTCGCCTTCTGCTGCAGGATCCACTTCCGTTGGCGATACCGTTGGTGTGTCTTGAGGTACGGCTGGTGTGTCCTGAGGTACGGCTGGTGTGTCTCGAGCAGCTGGCGTGTTTGCGGTTGGCGGTGCACCAAGACCCCCGGCTCCTTCTTGGGCGTAGATCGCACTTGGCAAAAGAACCACTGCGATGACGACAAGGAAAAGAGAGCGCATGGAGCAAGTATAGGGCTCGAGACTCGAAGGCCCAAGGCGGCGACCGACTTCGCCCAGAGGATGTCGACAAACCCCTAGGAACCAGACTCAAAGGCTTCGTCGAGTTCTCCGAGACGCGTTCGAGCTTCGACGGAGGTAGGCTCCAGGAGCAGCGATCGCCGAAGTGCGCGAATTGCTGCAGCTTGTTCCCCAGCGCGGGCAAGGGCCAAACCCAAAGCACGTTGGGCTGAGGCTTCTTCTGCTTCGCTAGATCGATTCAGCCCACGACGCGCGAGCGCGACGGCGCGCGGCACATCGCCGTCTTCGAGGGCGATTCGAGAGGCGGAGCAAAGGTCACGGGGCTCGCCCAATCTCAAGAGTTCGCTGATCGCATCATCTGCGCGACCCGCAGCATGGAGCGCGAAGGCCAGGCGACGTCGCGTCGCGTCGTCATGGGTCGCGAGCTGCAGCCGACTTTGAAGCAAGGCAACAGCGGGTTCCGGCAATCCGCGAGCGAGGTGGACCGAAGCGAGTTCAAGGAGGATGGATCGGTCTTGCGGGAGGATACGCCGCGCCAATTCAAGAGATTGTTGAGCTTGGATGAGCTCGCCGCGACGCACGCGGACGCTCGCCAGTTCGCGGAGAAGAGCCGCTGCGAGCCGGTCTTGGCGTCCGGCCCAGCGAGCCATCAGTTCATCCGCGTCGGCAAGGTTTCCTTGCAGGAGCTGTGCTCGAGCCACGATGCGCGCCTCCAACACATCGCGAGGGACCGACAGATGCTGGAGCACGAACTCCGCGTCCTGAGCACGCGAGAACGTGCGCAGTAAGCGTTCCGCCGCAGTGAGAAGGAGCGGGCTCCGCTCACGGCGAAACTCATGGTCGAAGATGCGGCGCACGCGAGCGGCGCTGTTGGCTTCAAAGGCGCGCTCCAAACGCGCGGTCAAACGAACCTCGGCGGGGGAATGCTCGGTCTCCTGCGCGACGCCGCTGGAGTGCATGAACACCAGTGCGAAGGCGAGGGCGCTTCCAACAACGCTACTCCCTCGCATAGAAACGCAGCACCTTGCCTTCTAGGTCAAACTCGATCTCTTGACGCACGAAGATCGATTGACGGTTGCAGTCCAAAAGAGCGAGTCGTTGTGTTCCGCGAATGGTGAATGCCCGCTCTTCTCCGGGCGCCACAACATCATCGACGTCAAGGCGGTCGATGCCGCCAGCGCTGTCTCGCGTCTTGACGTAACAAATGACCTCTTCGGACTCGTTCAAAATCACGAGCTGGGAGGGGGCTCCCGCATAAAACTCGTTGGGTCGATTCTGCTGTGCAGCTGGACAAGCAAAGAGCAAAACGGCCATGGCCGGACCCATCCACG
>JBLHKB010000523.1:0-5078 GCA_047619315.1 Polyangiales bacterium | reverse complement strand
GTCGTCGAAAGGCGTGTCGTCGCGATTGACCACAAAGGTCCGCGCGCCAGCTCGGATCGCCCGCGCGACGAGGCCTGCCACCGGGTAGACGCCGAGGGAGCTCCCCATGGCGACGAGGACTTCGGCTTCATCGGCGGCTTTTTCACCTTGGGCAAACTCCGCCGGAAGCATCTCTCCGAAGAGCACCACGCCCGGCTTAAGTCGTCGGCCGCCGCACTTGCGGCACTTTGGCGCGCGCTCCCCGGCTCGTTCAAAGACCGTAGCGATGCCCTCGACCACGCCGCAGGAAAGACAGGTCGCGGCCCGAAAGCTCCCGTGGGCTTCGACCACGTTTTGGCTGCCGGCCTTTTGATGGAGCCCGTCGATGTTCTGCGTGACCAGGCACGAGAGCCCCTTGGCGGCTTCGAGGTCCGCCAGGAAGCGATGAGCCGGGCCTGGCAGCGCCGTCGTAATGACACCAAACTTTTGAGACCAGAAACGATAAAACCGCGCCGTGTCCGTCGCGTACCCCTCGGCCGAAGCGACGTCCATGGGGTCTACTTCGCCCCACATCCCCGCGTCTGAGCGGAAGTCGGGAATGCCGGACTCCGTCGACACGCCAGCGCCCGTCAGCACCACGGTCTGTCGGCTTTCACGGAGGGCTTTCGCGAGGGTGTCGAGCACGCGCGCTAGTCTAAGGCACATCGCCTACCAACGCACGGCCGGGTTGGCTTCCGCGCGCTGAGAAGCCTGGCACGCAGCAGCAAAGCTATGCGATGCTTCAGCGTGCCTAACCCTCGCACCGCCGCCATGCTGGTCATCGGCAACGAAGTGCTCACCGGAAAAGTCGAAGAGGCGAACATCGCCGTCGCTGCCAAGATGTTCTTCGAACTTGGTATCTCTCTTCGGCGCATCGTGGTGTGCATCGACGATGTCTCGGTCATCGCTGAGGACGTGCGTAACCTGGCGGCGGCGCACGACTTCGTCATCACCAGCGGAGGCATCGGACCGACGCACGACGATGTGACCTACGAAGGCATCGCCGCAGCCTTCGGGCGGCGTGTGGTCCGATCGGACGAGCTCGAAGGGATGCTCCGAGAACACCACGAAGCGAAGGAGAGAGACTACCCCATCTCCGACGCCCAGCTTCGCATGGCGGACATCATCGAGGGTTGCCGCATGCTGCGCAGGCCGAACGCTCGTTGGCCGACGCTCGTCGTCGAAAATGTCTATGTGCTCCCCGGCGTCCCGGAGATCTTCCGCATGAAGATCCCTTTGATTCGAGAAGAACTCGACGAAGGCCAGCAGCTGCATTCGTTTTCCGTGTTCACTCGCCAGCGAGAAGGCGAAATCGCCGCGCTCTTGGAGGACCTCGAAAGTCGATTTGAAGGAGTCCAGGTCGGCTCCTACTTGGCTTGGGACAGCGCGCTTTACTCGGTGAAAGTCACCTTCGACAGCCTGAACGAAGACCAGGCTAAGGCCGTGTCCGACGAATTTGTCGCAGCAATTGGCGACAGTTTCGTCTCGCGGGAAGAGCCCACGACTGCTAACTGCTCCTCGTGACGCGCTCCTACTACGTGCAGACCTTTGGCTGCCAAATGAATGTCCATGACTCCCGCCGCATTGAAGAGGTGCTTCGAGGCGCGGGCTACGTTCGTGGGGAAGAGCCCGCCAGCGCCGAATTGATCGTGATCAACACGTGTTCTGTGCGTGAGAAGGCCGAGCACAAGCTCATGAGTCTTCTGGGAACACTGCGTCCGCTGAAGGCCGCCCGCCCCGAACTCAAGCTCGCCGTCGCCGGATGCGTCGCTCAGCAAGAGGGCGAGACGCTTCTCAAGAAAGCTCCCTACGTCGACCTCGTCATCGGCCCGGACAATATCCCTGAACTTCCAGGTCTCCTCCGCGACATCGACGCCGGCGCCCCGCCTCGCGCACGAACCGTGTTCGACATGGAGAGCCCACAGTTCTTGGTCGCGCGCCCCGTGGATGGGAAAGAGGTCACGAGCTTCGTCACGGTCATGAAGGGCTGCGACGAGCGCTGCACGTTTTGCATCGTGCCGACCACCCGAGGCCCCGAGCGCTACCGCACCGCAGACGAGATCGTCGCCGAGGTTGTCCTGATGGCCGCCGGCGGCGTTCGCGAGGTCACGCTCCTCGGGCAGACCGTCAACAGCTGGTATGACCCCTCCGATCTCGCGAACAAACCTGCGAGCCGGATGGCGCCTTCGAAGAGCGCCTTCGCTGATCTCATCCGTCGCATCGACCGCGAAGCTGTGGGCCTTGAGCGACTCCGCTACACGTCGCCACACCCGCGCCATCTCACCGACGAACTCATCGCGGTTCACGCAGAGCTCGCGTTGCTGCCGTCGCATGTACATCTGCCAGTGCAAAGCGGCAGCGATACCGTGCTCAAGCGCATGTCCCGTCGCTACACGGCGGCTCACTACATCGAGCGCGTCAAAAAGCTCAAGGAAGCGTGCCCAGGGCTAACGCTGTCGACGGATCTCATCGTGGGATTCCCTGGCGAAACCGACGAAGACTTCGAGGCGACGCTCCAGCTGGTTCGCGACGCCAACTTCACCGCGGCGTTTTGTTTCAAGTACTCGCCACGCCCAGGAACGCCGGCGGAGAAGATGGGCGACGATGTCCCCGTCGCAGTCAAAAAGGAGCGCCTTCAGCGACTCTTCGATGTCGTCGGAGAGCAGCAGAGCAAGCATCTTCAGTCCCTCGTCGGCGAGCAAGTGCAGGTCCTCATCGAAGGTCCCAACGACGCCAGCGTCAATCGCTTCACGGGTCGCAGCGAACGTCACGAGATCGTTCACGTCGAAGCCCCCGAAGGTGTCGACCCCACCGGCCAGGTCGTCCGCGCCACCGTTCGCGAAGCATTCAACCACAGTCTCCTCGGCACCATGGAGGGCGTCTCTCTTCCAGAGGCGCCGAAGCCTCGCGCGCGGAAAAAACTCAACGTCCTCTCCGCGTAGTGGCTCCGCCGATGACTTCCAACAGGCCCTCGCGTCCTTCGCTCCTTCGCGTTTCCACGCGACGTCGCCTACTCCTGTGGTCGTTTCCCATCGCCTACATGGCGCTCATCTTCTTTGCATCGTCCATCGCTTGGGATGTGCAGATCCCATCCGAGTTTCCGTTGCGCGACAAGGGTGTCCACTTCTGCGAGTACGGGCTCCTCGGGTTTCTTTGCACGCACGCAGCGCTAGGCACCTGGCCCGCTGTGACGCGTCTTCGTTTGCTCGCCGCGGGCGCCTTCATCGCGACGGCTTGGGGCCTCGGTGATGAGCTGCACCAAGCTTTTGTCCCTGGCCGAAGCGCCGAATTCCTCGACCTCGTCGCGGATGGCCTTGGCGCAAGCGCTGGTGCCGTTGCACGAGGCTTGATCACACGTCTCGACTCACAGGAGTTTCAAACATGAGTGTCGTTCTACCCTACGGCGATAAGTCGCCTTCTCTCTCCGAAAGCGCCTTCATCGCGCCGAATACAAGCATCATCGGCGACGTCGTCGTGGCCGACGAGGCCAGTATTTGGTTTGGCTCCACCTTGAGAGGCGACGTCATGCCCATCCGCATCGGTGCGCGAACGTCGATTCAAGACGGATCCGTCGTCCACGCCACGGATGGCTGGGCGCCCACCATCGTCGGCGAAGACTGCGTGGTTGGCCATGGCGTCATCCTGCACGGATGCACCGTCGGAAACCGAGTCCTCGTCGGCATGGGTGCGATCATCCTCGACGAAGTCGAAATCGGTGACGACGTGCTCATCGCCGCCGGCAGCCTCGTCACGGCCCGCACAAAGATCCCCAGCGGTTCGCTTGTCATGGGCAGCCCTGCAAAAGTTCGGCGCGACCTCACACCCGAAGAGCGCGCGTCGATCCTCGAAGGCGCAGCCCACTACGTGAAGAAGAGCAAAGACTATCTAGAGATCATGGCGAAGCAGAAGACAAAGTAGCCAGGCCCGCTGAATTCCCAACGTTCCCAACATTCCCAATGGATGGCCGCCAGTGGTAGGGTCGTTTCATGCGCTGGCTCACTTTCATTCTTATCATCGTGGCGTGCTCCGGTGAAGAACCGGCCGTTCCGAGTCCAGAACCGGAGCCGGCCATCGCACCCCCGGAAGAAGCGAGCGAGCTCCCTGAGGGAGCGGTGCCGCCCAGCATCACGGACGAAGGCGCCGAGGGTTTGCGAGCCCCGCAACGCCCTGGGATGACTCGCGCCGAGTGGACCGCTCGCTTTGTGCCTGGCTACCTCGAAGTCTCCTGTCGCGACGGTTTCTTCTTTCGGGAGTGTTTCACGGACGTGGACCGCCCCGACTGCGAGCTCGAGATGACACGGCACATCGCCGCCTGCGTGGCGGATTCGACCGTCGACATCCCAGCACAGATCACCAGCGCCGAGCTCTCGCGCCAGGCCACTCTGCGCGTCGGGCGCTGTGCCGGGACGCGCTACGAAGAAGCGCTCATGGATGCAGGGACGTTCGTCGACTCCGACTTGTGCAACGACCCGTCCAACTGGACCGGCCCCAGCGAGTAGGCCGGTCTAGCCTTGAACGGGCGCTTTTTCTACCCCTCGGCGACGCGAGGACCTAGACCGCCCGTGGGCCCCCACCGGGTTCACAAATGTGTGATGTGATGGAGACAAAAATGCGTTCGAGTCTTTTACTTGGTTTCTTGTTGGCTGGATTCACGTCCAGTGCCCTCGCTCAAGATGTGGTCGTGGACGTTGAGGTCGTCGCGCCGCAGCCCGTCGTTCAACAGGTCCAGGTTCAGCCCTACGCTCAGCCTGCCGCGCAGCCGGCGCCGCAGCCACAGCCCTACGCTCAGCCGGTTCCCGTGACGACGCGGCAGCCACTTCCCGTCAACCCTGCATATCCTCAGCCCTCGCAGGAACGCCGACGCAATTCGGTCTTCTTTGAGGGCCTCGGCGCGGGGCTCTTCTACTCCTTCAATTACGAACGCTTGGTCATCCCGGATCTGGCGGTTCGCCTTGGCGTCGGCATCCTCACCGTGAACAAGATATTTGACGAGGGACGAGTCTTCATCGCGACCATTCCCCTGACCCTGAGCTACCTCGGCCTTGGAAGCGCACGACACA
>JBLHKB010000522.1:0-5083 GCA_047619315.1 Polyangiales bacterium | reverse complement strand
GATGACCGCGGTTGGAGCCTGGCCCACCGTCGCTTGGTTGAGAAGCGTGTGCGGCAGGTCCGTCTCTTCGATTCGCTCGCCTTCGCTGATGATGGCGGCGCGTTCAACGGCGTTCCGCAGCTCCCGCACGTTGCCTGGCCACGTGTGGGAGCGAAGGCGCGCACAGGCCCCTTCGCTGAGCTGCATCTTTTTGCCTCGGTCCAAGGACGCTTGAGCCAGAAACCTCTCCGCCAGTGGCACGATCTCATCGCGACGCTCTCTCAAAGGCGGCACCTGAATCGTGATCCCGTCGAGTCGGAAAAGAAGGTCCTGCCGAAACGTGCCTTCGGCAGCGCGCTCGTGAAGGTCGCGGTGAGTCGCGGCGACGATGCGAACGTCCACGCTGATTTCATCCGTACTTCCGACACGGACCACTTTTCCCGTCTCCAATACGCGCAGGAGCGCCGCCTGGGCGGCCGCACTGAGCTCGCCGATCTCATCAAGGAAGAGCGTGCCCCCCGAGGCTTTTTCAAAGAGGCCGGCGTGGTCCGAGTCGGCGCCGGTGAAGGCCCCGCGCACATGCCCGAAGAGCGCGCTCTGCAGGAGCGTGTCCGTCAGCGCTCCACAATTAACACTGCACAAGGGCCCAGAAGCGCGAGGTCCGCTTTTTTCGTGTACGGCTCGAGCGACGAGCTCTTTCCCCGAGCCCGTCTCGCCCACCACAAGCACGCTCAGACGAGAAGGGGCAACGCGGTCGAGGGTCGCATACACCCGCACCATCGCGTCGGAGATGACCAAAGGCGCTTCGTCGATGCCCGCGTCGGCTTGGTAGTGCACGGGCTCTTCGGCGCTCGTTCGACGTGCCGCATTTCGGGCGCTCACGAGCAACGCTTCTGCGTTCGCTCCGTCGCTGGGGAACACCGCCAGTCCCGCACGGAGCGTCGGTGCGCCGGCGCGGGGTCGCACCAGCCGTCGTGCGAGCGAGAGAGCGTCCGCCGCTCCAAGTTCGGGGAGTAATAGGAGCACGGAAACGGGCGAGTACACGCTGAGCCGGTCGATGTCTCGAAGCTCCCCCACGAGGTGCGGAACAAACGAGTCGACGTGAGCTTCTCGTTCAAGAGCGCGGACAAACACGATGGACACGCCACGTCCAAAGCGCCGGGCTCGCTGCACCTCTTCTTCCGCGCGCTGGAGGAAGCGGTCGTGTGGTTCGATGCCTTCCATCTGAGCGCCGCGAGGGCCCGTACGATGGAGCGACGCCGTCACGGCGCCAAGAGTCACGGCAGCGCCGGCATCGAGACGCACGCGCGTCACTCGCTCCCCGGCGACATGCACGCCGTTCGTCGACTCAAGATCTTCGACAAAGACGCCATCTTCGCTCCAGACGAAGGATGCATGCTGTCGCGAAAGCGACGGGTCCTCGATGACCACATCCGAAGGATGGGCGCGCCCGAGAACGATTCGTTCGTCCTTGTGTACGCGGACAACCTTGGTCCCGCGCCGGTCGTAGAAGACCAAGCAGAGGTGCTCTCCTCCTTGAAGCACCCCAGTCACCGTTGGCCGATGTTCCACTGTTGTATCGTCGGTCATTCGCCACGCTCTTCCGCCAGGGGGCCGCAGTCAACCGGACGTCGTAAACGCTCTCCACGATGTACGCTGGGCAAAGCTGCGGTGGAAGGCCATTATCGGGCTGTGTTTGAACCCAAAGCCCTCGTCGGGACGAAGCTCGACCGCTATCGGCTCCTCGAACTCATCGGCGTTGGGGGTTACGGAGCCGTGTACCGCTCCGAGCACGAGATCTTGGCCCGCGAGGTCGCCGTCAAGGTCCTCCGGCGCGCAGATGGCGGAGATGCTGGCGTTCGACGCTTCATGCGCGAGGCCCAGGCAGCGTCCGCCGTCGACTCCCCCTACGTCATCAAGGCCTTCGACTCTGGTATCGCCGAATATCCATTCTTGGTCTTCGAATATCTCGTGGGCGAACCACTCTCTTCGTGGCTTTGCCGTGAGGGTGCCGGACAGCTCGCCGACGCGCTCGCGTTTACCCAAGAGATCCTCGCAGGCCTACAGGCAGCGCACGCCGCCGGCGTGGTCCACCGCGACCTCAAGCCGAGCAACGTTTTTCTACGTGAGACCGTCGAAGGCGCGAGCTGTGTGCTCCTCGACTTCGGCATCGCCAAGCTCGGCAAAGCGAGCCTCGCCAGCTCGAACCTCACGCGCACTGGAATGATGATGGGCACGCCAAGCTTCGCCGCCCCGGAGCAACTTCAATCGGCGAAGCACGTCGACGCACGCGCGGACCTCTACTCCGCGGGCGTGCTTCTGTACCGGATGCTCAGCGGCACCTTCCCCTTCGACGACTCGTCCTACGAGCGAATGCTCATCGCCATCGTGATGCACGCTCGCCGACCACTGAAAGAAGCGGCTCCCCATCTACCCACCGCCCTCTGTCACGTCGTTGATCGCGCCGTCGCCCGCGACCCAGACGCGCGCTATCAAAACGCACACGCGTTTCAAGCGGCCCTGCAGCAAACCCTGGTCGGTTCAGGCTGGGCAGGCGTCAGCCAGCAGCGGGTCCCGACCGCTCCGCTCATCGACATGAGCGCTCTCGGACAGACGAAGAAAAGCTTGGTTAAAAGCTGAGTCAGCGAGGGGCTGAGTCGGCGGAAGCACCGGGCCCTTCGCGCTAGCGGGAGAGGCTCCGGGGGCAAGCGCTCCGAGACAGGACCGAGCGTGTCCGTCGCAGATGTCGTTCCTCGTGGTCACCGTCGTCATCGCGGTCCATCGCGTCGATGACGAACCAAGACTGCATCACGTGAATCTCGTCGCCGACGAGGCGAAAAATGATCTCGCCGCCGCCAGCGGAACACAGGCCGATGCTATTCCGTACGCGCGCGACGCCCTCTGTGCCGTCCCAAGAGATCACTTCGGCGCTGATCTCGCCGCTCTCGGCGCCATCCTCGCGGAGGGGCAGTCGGGCATCACGAAAGAGCACGCGACCATCACTTTCGATGTCGAGCCAGAGGGGAAACTCGCCTTCGTCGCGTCGCCAGCTCGCCCCGTCGATGTCGACGACGGCCTCCACGTGGGAGGTACCGCCCTCAAGCTCGTGAAGCGACCATTGCTCGAAGGCCGCACACGCTCGGAACGACGGTAGTCCCGCCGGCGCTTCGACGCGGGGCGGTAGCTCGACGGCCCACGCGATCAAGTCACCGTCTTGAAATGCGTGCCACAGCTCGTAACCACTCCACTCATCCTGAACCCGCAACAGTTCGAGGGTGGTAGCGCCAAGGGACACGAACACGTGGGATTCGGTGCCTCGGGCTTCTCCAGAGGCGTCGGTGACGCCGAACTCCTCGACGAGGGACTGAGCATTTCCGTCGCCGTCGATCTCTAGTCGCCATCCATCGGCGACGCAGCGCCCATCCACACCAAAGAGCTCAAAGGTCCGTCCCACGCTCACGCGAGGGAGGTCCGGCAGCGGACGCGATGACGGCTCCGGTGAAGGCTCAAGGAGATCCCCGCCCGGCAGAGTGCTCTGAAAGCAGCCGCTCATAGTGAGCGCGGCCACGAGCAAGAGTCGGCGGAATGGAAAAGGCGGCGGCAAGGGGAGCATATGATTACGTCGCTGTGTCCTTTGGGCTTTTCCAAGGTGCATGATCATTTGTCAGAGATATCTTCGTGCCTCGACTTCGCCGTCAGCCCATAGTCCGCGCCATGACCGTCATCGCACTGACCGGGGCCGCTGGCCGCCTAGGCTCCTACCTCCGTGAGCCCCTCGCGGCGATGTCCGAGAAGCTCATCTCCAGCGACATCAAGGATGACATCGGATCGCTCTACCCCGGCGAAACCTATGTGCGTGCAGACCTCGAGGACAAGGACGCCATTCTCTCGCTCCTGAAAGACGTCGACATCGTCGTTCACTTCGGCGCCATCGTCGATGAAGCCCCCTTCGAAACCCTTCTGGGCCCCAACTTCGTCGGCGCGTATCACATCTGGGAGTCCGCTTTTCAGAACGGACTGCGCCGCGTTGTGTACGCCAGCTCCATTCATGCCGTCGGTATGTACCCAAAGAATGAGTTCATCGGGACCGACGTGCCCCACAGGCCAGACACCTTCTACGGACTCGCGAAGTGCTTCGCCGAAGACCTCGGACGCATGTACTTCGAGAAGCGCGGCCTGGAAGCCGTCTGCCTTCGAATTCTCAGCTGCGCAGCTGTAAACAACTCGCGGGCCCTCGGCACCTGGCTCTCCTACGACGACCTCGTTCAGCTTGTGAAGCGCGCCATCGACACGCCGGTGACTGGCTACTCCATCGTCTACGGCGTCTCAGACAACGACCGCTGCCCAGTGGACAACGCAAACGCCTCGTTCTTGGGATACCGCCCGAAAGACAACGCGGAGCAATTCGCACCCGTCGACCTGAAGAACGAACGGTACCTCGCTCACGACGACGCGAATCATATGTGCCACGGCGGACCCTTCGCCGGTATCGCCCTCGGCGAGGGTGCCGTAGCTACGATGAATATCGTCGACGATCGGAAGAAGTCGTAACGCGCGGGTTGCGTTAGGTCCGAAAGCTGACAATCAGCCGGGTGACTTTCGAAAACCTCGGCCTAAAGGCCCCGTTTCTCCAGGCAATTAAAGAAACCGGCTACACGACGCCGACGCCTATTCAGCAAAAGGCGATGCCGCCAGCACTTGAAGGACGCGACGTCCTCGGCTGCGCGCAGACCGGAACCGGTAAGACGGCGGCCTTCGGCATTCCCGTCCTTCAGCGCCTCGACGACAGCGCTGGCGAAGAGACCGTGCTTCGCGCCCTCGTACTCACGCCCACGCGCGAGCTCGCCGCACAGATCGGCGAGAGCTTTCGGACCTACGGAAAGCACGTCGAGCTCTGGCACTCCGTCATCTTCGGCGGCGTGAGCGAGAAAGCGCAAATTAAAGAGCTCCAGCGCGGCATCGACGCGTTGGTAGCGACGCCGGGTCGCCTCATCGACTTGATGAACCGTGGCTTCGTCGATTTGAGCAAGGTTGAAATCTTCGTCCTCGATGAAGCCGACCGCATGCTCGACATGGGCTTCCTGCCGGACGTTCGACGCATTAT
>JBLHKB010000521.1:0-5087 GCA_047619315.1 Polyangiales bacterium | reverse complement strand
AGCACGTGGCTCTCGCGCGATTCAAAGTGACCAGCCCTGCCAGAGCTGGTCCCAGAAGGCCAGCTCGTGCTCGGCTCCGGCAAGGTAGGTCGCCGCGAGGGATGCGTCATCGCCGAGTGCGCCATCGAGCTCGGCTTCCATCCAAGCGACCGCCTCGGCGAAGGCGGGGTCTGCGTAGGTGTGGATCCAATCGGCGTAGCGTGGTTCGGCAGGCGGCGGCCCCGCGGCGAGCTCCGTCGCGAGGGTGACGTAGCCGACTCCGCACGGCACTAGGCTCGCGACGCCGTGGCCGTAGGAGCGCTGAGCTTGTGCGCGCAAGAAGCCGGTGTAGGCGGCGGTGGCGGGGGCGTCGGCGGCGCCGTCGAGGTCCGCCTCTGTCAGATCGAAGCGCGCGGCATAGGCCCGGTGAAGGGCGAGCTCTTCGTTTCGCGTGAACGTCGCCAGCTCGGCCCAGCGCTCCCCCGCCGCGGCGCTCGGCGCCGTTGCGGCGACCTGCTCCAGCACTTCTACGTAGGTCAGCAGGTAGCGCCAGTCCTGAACGACCCAGCGAGCGAAGACCTCGGGAGGCAGGCTGCCATCGGCGATGCCGCGCACAAAAGGATGGGCTCGGCAGGCGGCCCTCAGCGGGGCTGCGCTCTCCCGCAGCCGAGCCGCGCGATCAACCACGGCGAGCGACGATGGCCACGTAATCGCCAGCGTCATGTCCGTCGCGGGGCACCTCGACGCCGTGGGGTGCATTCACAGGGTGTCGGGTCAGGGTCTGTGCCGTGCGAACGATCTCGAAGTCACAAGCCTCGAGAGCGGCGATGCGCTCCGCGGTGGTGTGCCACGTGGCCGCTTGAACGAACGGAAGCGGGTATGCAGCGTCGGGCTTCACACCCTCGAACACCGGATGATCCCAAGTGCCCAGGGCGTTGGCGAGGCAGTAGAGCACGCCGTAGCCAGACTCCCGAGGTACATCGACGACGACGACATGGCCGCCGGGGCGGAGGGCGCGGTGGGCTTTCGCGAAGGCCGCCTTCAGGTCGGGCACGTAGGAGGTCGAGCCGTTGTACATCAGGATGTCGACGGCGGCTTCGCCGAGCTCAGCGGTCTCGGCGGTGCCGATGCTCACGGTCATGCCACGCTCCCGTGCGATGGCCGCCATGCCCTCCGCTGGCTCCACGCCGTGCTTGATGTGTACGCCGTGCTCCTGGGCGAGGATGGTCTCGAAGAGGCCGGTGCCGCAGCCGACGGAGAGCGCCTCTCCCTCGCCGGGCCAGGCGTGGGCGATGAGGCGGACTTCGCTCTCCAGCAGGTCGCGGTTCTCGCCGAACCAGGCGTCGTAGTCATTGGCGAAGAGGTTGAAGGCGGGGGATTCAGACACGAGGACCTCACTGTAGATGGATAGACGATGCTTGCGGCGAACGACCCGACGAGCACTTTCGGATCAGGGCTCGCGCTTGCTTTAGCCGATGGCTCCGTCGTCGCAACTACGACATGGCATCGGGTACCTCCGTCACTTTTTCTTCTACGGGCTCTTCGTCGAGAATCTCCTCCGCTGCGTCTGTTGTGAGCTCCTCGACGCGGACGCTTGGAGGCTGCTTTGCTCGCCACGCCTCCCACTGCGCCTCCGTCGCGAAAGTCGCGACGTACCACTCGCGCGTAATCTTCAGGCACCACTCATCCAGCTCCTCCTTCGTAGGAACAAAGTCATCGCGAGCCTCGCTTCGCTCAGCAGGTGGCAGCGCGGGTGATAGCTCCGCGTTACGAATGCCAAGGAGGTGATGTGCCAGCTGCTCGCGCGCGGACGAACCCTCGAGCAGCTCCGACACCACCGTGCGGTGACGGCCCTGAAGCGAGCGACCCGAATAGAAAATCGTCCCACCTTTGCACTTACAGATGAGGCTCACCTTCGGCGTCAGCCAGTGCACGCTCATCGACGCAAACGTTTGGTGCTCTGGGTGCCAGAACTGGCGGGTCGGGATGGTCATGAGAAACGTTTGCTCGACTTTGACGCCGACCTCTACGAAACCAAGGTCCCGCAGCTCTTGGGCGACGGCTTCGGAGTGAGCCCTGCGCAGCTTCCAACTAGAGCTCTCTCGGATGTACAATCGAGGAAAGCGCTGGGGCCACATCGAATACCCCACAGGCATCAGCCCCACGGAGACCAGCCAAAACAAGAACGGGATGGTGAGCGTTGTTGCCCACCAACCGAGTGGCACCGCCGAGTAGGTCAAGTAAGCGGCGGCGGCGAAGGCCTGAAGGCCCAACGCGAGGTGCGAGATGCGAGGTGATTTCACAGCGGCACTCTAAACGCTATCCGAGGTCTTTGTCCTGACAGCAGCTCAAACACGACAGAACCTAACTTGTGAGGGCATGGAGCCAGCGTATAGTCCGCGAATGGACCACGACGCACCGCTGACGCCCATTCATGTCATTCAAGGGGAGAGCGCCTTTTCGCCCTTCGCGGGGAAGACCGTAAAAGTGCGAGGCGTGGTCACGGGCCGAGGCCGCCGGGGCTACTTCGTGCAATCCGAAACGCGAAACACGAACCCTTTCTGCTCCGACGCGATCTTTGTTTTTAGCCCGCGACGAAAAGCGAAGGTCGGATCCCTCGTCGAGCTCACCGGCAAGGTGCTGGATTTCGTCAAGAATGAAGGCGGCAGACCCACCACTCAACTCAAGGTCCTCGAGGCGATCCGACTTGAAGAAGAGGGCCCTGAGGTGGCGCCTATTTGGCTGAACAACGCCCTTCTTCCGAGCGACGCGACGAAGCTCGCTCAAACCCTGAACGGCCTTGAGGGCATGCTCGTCGGCATCGAAGCGGGCTCAGTGTTTACGGCGCCGAGCAATCCCTTTGGGGACTATGTCTGCGTTCCCAAAGATGTCGTCGCAGCGAGAACGAAGGGCGGCGGTATTCTCGTCGACGCAGATCACCCAAGTCGATGGTTCCCTGGATTTCGAATCGTGAACCGCGACTCCGCGCCGAAACTAAACGTGGGCGCGACCTTGCTGGAGGCCGTCACGGGTCCGCTCAACTACCGTGCGAATGCCTTTCAAATGGTGGCGAGCTCCTCGGTGAAGACAAAGAACGCGTCGGTTCCGTATAGCCGAGTGTCTTTTGAGAGAGATGAGCAAGCGACGACGATTCTCACGCTCAACGGTTTCAACCTCGACGCACACCTCGAAGACCCCAGCTTGGTCGACTCTGACCGCGATGTGGACGACGACGTTCGTTACGGTCGATTCGAGCTCTTGGCGAAAGCGATCGTCAAGCAGGCGGACTCACCGGACATCATCGCGCTGCAAGAGATCCAAGACAACGACGGTGCGGAGATCACGGAGGTCGTGGACGCCACGGACACGTACAACCAGCTTGCCCGAGACATCTTGTTTCTTGGTGGACCTGAGTACGCTTGGGCCGACATTCCGCCCGCCGTCGGAGAGGATGGAGGTCAACCCGGCGGGAACATCCGAAATGGATATCTCTACAACCCCGCGCGCGTCACCATCGAGGCCGGCTCTCTCAGGCGGCTTGGAGACGGCAGTGAGGCCTACGATGGTTCTCGAAAGCCGCTCATGGCGCGATTCAAAGTGCGCTCCTCCGGAGCCTCGCTTGATGTCGTCAACGTGCACCTCGCTTCGAAGCGTCACCAGAAGAGCATCTTCGCCCCCGAACAACCTGGCGTGGACGCACGTGAACCCGTTCGCGTCGCTCAAGCCCAGCTGATTCGCCAAGCACTTGAGGACCGACAAGACCCTGTGGACTACTACGTCACGGGAGACTTCAACGACTACGAGTTCAGCGCGACTCTGAACGCTCTTTGTGGTGAGGACGCCTTCAACATGGTCTACGCGTTAGAGCCCGACGAGCGCTTCGACTACAACCACCGCGGACAGCTTCAAGTTCTCATGCACGGTGTCGTCCCCCGCAGCGCCTACGACGAAGGTCGGGTTCAGTACCAGATCCTCCATGGCAACGAGCTGACCGGAGTGAAACCTGGCGCAGACGTCTGCAAAGCCTCCGACCACGCCTACGTGATCGCGCAGATCCGAGTCCATGAATAGACAGAATCGCTGGTCGGCTCCTCTCTTGGTCCTGCTTATCAGCCTCGGTGGGTGCGGGACGGAGACCGAGCCCGAAGTTGAAGTGCAGCTCCCGGTGACGCCCATCGAGTTCGTGACCGGCGAGTTCGGCACCGCGGAGGGAATCGTATTCAACGGCGAAGGGCGTCTGTACGTCGTCGCCGACACCGACGTTTGGGAGATCGCGACGGATGGCACTCCGACGATGATCGCCGACCTCGTGACGCCCGTCGGTCTCGCGTCGAGAGGAGCTAGCGAAATACTCGTGGCCGACTTTGGTCCGCTCACGTTCACGAGCGACGGAGAGAACTCCGACGGCGAAGTCTTGAGCATCACGTCAACGGGCACCGTCACCACAGTGACCACCGGCATCGGCGACCCCAACTTCATCCACGTTCGCGCGGACGGCAGTCTTCTGGTGAGCGACGACTTCACAGATGTCATCTACGAAGTGAGCCCGACTGGAACGCTCACGACCTTCCTTCAAGGTATCCAATCTCCAAACGGAATGGTCGAATCCCTCGATGGGAGCGAGCTCTACGTCGCTCAAACGTTCTCCGCCGTATCGCCATCGTTCGTATTCGATGACCGTGTCTGGCGTGTGCCTTTGACCTCTGAAGGCCCTGGAACGCCTGAGCTGCTTGCCAGCCTTGGGGGCTTCGGCGCCAACGATGGCGTCACCCTCGACGCGCGCGGCCGGCTCTACGTGGCGGAAAACGTGGACGGCCAAGTGTGGCGTATCGATCCCGCGACGAATGAGGTTGTACTCGTCGCGGAGAACATGCCCTTCGTCGCGAGCCTCGCTTTTGGCGAGGGTGACTTCAACAGGACCTCGATCTACGCGACCCAGTTATTCGGTGGCGTCGTCTGGGAGCTCCCCGTTGGCGTCACAGGTGCTGGCCGCGCCCAGTGACTCGTTCGCCGTAGCGCGCCCTTCGAGAGGTGCTGCGCGAGCGAATCACAGAGCTATTCGTTCAAATATTCTTCCAGCCAGGTGTACCTCCGTTCATCTCCACGCA
>JBLHKB010000520.1:0-5091 GCA_047619315.1 Polyangiales bacterium | reverse complement strand
TCCAGAACAAGTATGTACGCAATTCGCCGTGGGCCTCGGGGTTTGTCTCTGAGGAAGGGGCTACCGGTAGACGTGTACGAGTTCTTCGCCGACTGGCCGGAGTCCATGGAGCTGGCCGTTGAACTTCGTGCCCTCGTTTTCAGCACGATTCCTTCCCTCCAAGAGAAAGTGCAGAGCGGGTGGTGCATACTGAGCTTAAGAGCGGGGCCACGGCACGGCGACACCGTCTGCTGGATCGCGCCAAAGACGTGGGGACTGCATCTTGGGTTTCCGTTTGGGAAGGAAGTCCCGGACCCTGCGGGACTCATGTTCGCTCTCAGCGGCAACGCGAGCCCAGCGCGCAACGTACGCGTCGAGAGCTCCGAAGACATCGCGCGGCCTGCCCTTCAAGAGCTCATCCGATCCGCGTATGCGCTTCTCTAGGACGCGTTGTCCTGGGGCATTCCTGTCCCGCGCAGCAGCACCATCTTCTGCCAAATCTTACGCTCCAGCGCGTGACATAGCTCTTCCACACGCGTCACCGCCTCCACCGCCTCGGGGTCGTCGAACCCTTCGCCATAGAGCGCCGCGATGATGCTGCTGAGTGCCAGCATCTCCGAGCAATAGTCGAGGTATCGACCCATTTGAAAGCGACCCATGCGCCGCGGGGAGTTCTCTGTGCGCCCCTCGCTGAGCCCCGCCATGTCCGGGGACTTCGTCAGCTGATGAACATCCACAAGGTGCGCGAGGGTCCGCAGCTTGTAGAGCGCTCGCACCACGCGCTTTCGCTTGTAGCGACGCTCCAGCGTGAAGAAAAAGTAGATCGTCGCCGACAGAAGAATCAAGTCGTTGAGCGCCGCTTCGGCCACCTGAATTGCATCGGCCCAGGTCAAGCTGCTGTGCGCGAGGGCGCTTGAAAGCCCCATCGCTACACCACCGACCAGGAGCGTAACCGATAATGATACGAGAACGGCGGTGCCGACACGCAGCCCGTAGTGAGGACGGCGGAGAGACTCACAGGTGGTCTTCGCTTCCTTCGCCAACGCCACGAGCTGGCCACAGACGATGCTCAAACCTGATTCAGGAAAGCGCTCTTTGATACGCAGTTCAAGCAACACGCTCGTCTGGAGGATCCGCTCCGGGTCGAGTTGCTTGAGGGTCACCATCCCCGTCTACACAGTTGAGGCCCTTGGTTCAACCGCGACGCCATCGAAGTAGAGCAACTTCGGGGGTCTCGAGTACGTGAGGAACGGCTCAGGAGTGCTTGAAGAGCAAGTCGTTCTTGGGCACGCTCAAGAAATGAAGACGATTCTCTGTGCCACTGACCTTGGCGAGAGCGGCGCCACCGCCCTCGCCTGGGCCGCCGCCTGGGCCCGCGATACGAACGCTGAGCTGACCTTGCTCCACGTGGACGGCGCCTCTCACGCGCCCCTCGAGGTCCCGGAGTCCATACGCGCCGCCGCCGAAACCTTTGCCTCCCGCTTGGACGACCGACGCGCGGCTCACGAGACCTCTCTCGCGGCAAACCTCGCTTCCCTCGATCTCCAGTGCAAGCTGCGCATCGCGACGGGCCGCCCATGGGAGGCTACGTTGCGGGTCGCCGACGAAATCAACGCGGACCTCATCGTGGTTGGCCCTCATACCGGTGGGCTCGGGAGCACGGCGCGGCGAATCGTGACCCACGCACAGCGCCCCGTTCTGGTGGCGCGAGGCGCCGCCCCGACGAATCTGGCGGGCCTACGCTGGGTCGTCGGCGTTCCGTTGAGCAGCGGTGTCCCACCTCTCGTCGCACACGTAGACGCGTTGGCCAAAACCAACGGCGGGCGACTCTCCCTGGTGCGGGCTTTGCCGATGATGGGCGCGCTCTACGTCGAGACCCCGCTGCCGGATCTACAAGACCAGATTCGAGATTCAATGCTGAACTACTTAGCGGGCATCGCCGAGCAGTTGGAGAGCCCCGTCGATGTGCACAGCGCTGCCGGCGAAGCAGCCTACCTTCTCGACCATATTGCGAATGAGGGAGATATCCTAGCGATGGCGACGCATGAGATGGGTACGCTTGAGCGCCTCGTGCTCGGGAGCGTTACGGAACGCGTCCTTCGAACTTCGGCGCACAGCGTCTACATTGAGCCCGCCGAACAGAACGGCTGACTCACGCCTCTCGGTCAAGCGGCCTAAAGGGAGCGGTAGCGGGCGATTCGCGCCGTCAGAGCAGCCGCAAAGCCAAACTCTTCCTGGCAGATCGACTGGACGATGACGCCTGCGCCCTCTCCCTGGAGGCCTTCGGCAACCTGGACGATTCGCTGCGGAGGGTACGCTTCGCCGCGGCCCGGAACGGCGCATGACGGCGTAAGCTGACTTGGCATCGACGGATCGGGAACGTTGAGCATGCGGGGGTCACGCACTCCCTCAGGACCGACCAGCACATCGTAGTCGGGAGACTCACCGGCTGCTGGAGCGAGGTCGACGGGAACGCCCGTAATGATGTGATAGAGGAGGCGTTCCGGCGGGTGCACCGCGAGGAGGCCGGCGACGTAACGCTGGATAGGATGCAACGCCTCCTCCGCGTACCGTGAGCAACGAAGGTTGGGGTCCGGAACGGTGAAGGCAGAGCTGTCTCTGTTAAAGATATCAGGGTTCTGCGCGGAGCAATCGTCCTCATCCGTCAGCATCACGACGACCAGGAGCGAATCATCCCGTACGAAGTTTTCGTTGAGGCCGTCTGCGTTGCCGCGAGTGCCGTTGACGAAGGTCGTCGCACTCTCTGCGGGGGTCACCGCTTTCAGCATCGCGTCGAGCTGCTGCTCAAAGCCGCAGCCTTGTGTCCCCAGATTCGCGAGACACGCCGACTCAGATCTGAAGGACTCCAAATCGCTTCCAGGTTGGAGTTCCAGATACGGCACCGGCCCCCACGCACGCAGCGGACACGCCAGGGGCGCATGCGGTCGGGATGGAGTCATCCCCGCAGCCAAGGAGCGCCGTCAATGATGCGGTGAAGAGGGCTATTCGAAACGGGTAATTCATCGCTCTCCTCTACCACCGGTCGAACCGTGATGTCGGCCCACAAAACGAGTTCACGCAAACGGGGAGCTGGGAATCAAGGAAAAGCGCCAGTGCTTCTTTGAGAGCAGTGCTCTCGGGATGAACGAGCCCGTCAAGCATGTCGCCGACGTAGTTCGGGTTGATGGGCGAGAGAGCGACGGACAGTCCCACCCGCACGCGAAATGGTACTTTCGCTTTGCGCAGCAGTTCTTTGGCGCTGTCCGCGGACCCCAGGGGTTCGCGAAAGCTCGTGGCATCGAAACCCCACGTCTTGCTTCGTGAAACGAAACGCGGAGTGTTGAAGCGCGACGCACAATCAGGCCGCGCTCCACTACGTTATCGTCGTCGTCGCCAGAAGAGCGCACCGAGCAAGAGCAGCCACGCGCTCCCGCCTGAGCCCTCGCTCGACGTGGCACAGCCGCCGCCGCCGCTCAGACCACCTGTTGTGGCGGTTGGTGTGGTCCCGTCGGGGTCCAAGTAGTTCGGGATTCCATCAATGTCGTCATCGCCGGTTCCTTCTTCAGCGTCGCTGCGCGCGTCGCCGTCGGAGTTCTCGTCGAGGTGGTTTGGAATGTCGTCACCATCCACGTCGGTCCCCTGCGGCGCTGTGTTCTCAACGCTCGTCGGGATCCCGTCGTTGTCGTCGTCGTCGTCCAAGTGGTCCGGGCGACCATCCATGTCCGAGTCGCGGTCTGCGTCGCCGGGGCGTTCATCACGCGTCAGAACGGTGTCGCCGTCGTCGTCATCGTCGAGATAGTCGGCGATGCCGTTGTCGTCCGTGTCGACGCTCATGCCCATCGGTCGCTCATCGCGCGTAGGGATGCCATCTCCATCGTCGTCGGGGTCCAGCAAATCCGCTGTCCCATCACCATCGGTGTCGACGCAAGGATCAGTGGAGCACTCGACGGAGTCAGGAACTCCATCTCCATCCATGTCTTCAGGCACGGTGTCCGCGTCGAGGTAATTCGGGGCACCGTCGCCGTCGTCGTCGTCGCGTCCTTCGAACTCGTCGCCCACGTCGTCGTTGTCGCTGTCCGTATCGAGGTACGCCGGCATGCCGTCGCCGTCGACGTCGCCGCCGAGCGCCGCTTCGTCCGCAAGCTCAACGGCGGTATCGAGGCCGTCGTTGTCGTCGTCGGTGTCCAGATAATCCGCGTTGTCGTCGCTGTCCGTGTTCATACACGGCGACCCACCCGGACACTCTGTCGCCGTGGGCACTCCGTCGCCGTCGTCGTCGTCGTCGAGGTGGTCAGGCACGTCGTTGCCGTCCGTATCTTGGTCACCCATGGGGCGCTCGTCGCGCGTAAGCACGCCGTCGCCATCATCATCCGGGTCCTCAAAATCTGGGGTCCCGTCACCGTTCGTGTCCGGACACGGAAGAACAGCGCCTGGACATTCCACGTCGTCCCGAATGCCGTCCATGTCCGTGTCGCGCGGTGAGGAGTCCGCGTCCAAGTAGTTGGGCTCGCCGTCGCCGTCGAGGTCACCCTGGCCTTCGGTTTCGTCGTCCACCATGTCGCCATCGGAGTCGGTGTCAAGAAACGCTGGGATGTCATCGGAGTCGGGCTCGCCGCCCAGGGCTAAGACATCTGCGATCTCGGTCGCAGTAGGAATGCCGTCACCATCATCGTCGGGGTCCAGATGGTCTGGAACTCCGTCGTCGTCGGTGTTCCGGTCAGCGTCCATGGGTCGCTCGTCCATCGTGGGCACGCCATCGCCATCATCGTCGGGGTCGAGGTAGTCGACGCCTTCGGTTCCGTCCGTGTTCCGGCAGTCCGCTGGGTTCGGGCACTCCTCGATAGTCGGGACGCCGTCGTTGTCGTCGTCCGGGTCCTCGAAGTCATCGTCGCCGTCCATGTCCGAGTCGCCGTTGGGGATCTCGACGACATCCGGGATGCCGTCCATGTCCGTATCAAACGTCGCACACATATCGTCGACGAGGTCGATGTCACCGTCGCAGTCGTTGTCGATGGCGTCGTTGCAGACCTCACTCAGCAGCGGTGACGAAAGAGGCTCTTCGTCGTCGCAGTCCATGTCGTCCGTGTCCTCACCGATGTCGTTGCAGTCGCC
>JBLHKB010000519.1:0-5100 GCA_047619315.1 Polyangiales bacterium | reverse complement strand
GAGATCACCTACGAACCGATGGGCAGCAAGAAGACGGATTTTCTTGTGGAGATGATGGGTGGTCAGCGTATCGGCGTGAGCGTTGTGCGAGCGTTCATGTTCCCCTTGGGTGCGGACTACACTGTGGAACGCGCGCAAGAAGTCATCGGCGACAAGCTGGACGATATCTTGGAGAGCTCTGCGAACGTCACCGAAGAGTTCGAGTGGGACAAGCAAATCTTGGCGGTGCTCGCCCCAGACGACATGCCGTTGGCGTCGGTGATGAGCGCGTGGATGTCCTTTAGCGAAGAGCGTCGCGCGGACACCATCGTGTATGTGATCGTGACGGACGGCGAAGACGAAGGCGTCTACATCAACAACTGAACGTATCGCTTTTGTGCGTCGCTCGCGTGCTCCGTGGCGGCGATGTACATGCGCTCGACGTTGCGCAGGTGACTGACGGTGCCGACTTTTTCACCCTTGGGGTTGTGCACGCCGATCTGCGCGCCGACGTAGCGCTTGAAGTCCTTTTCGACGACGGCGACGGGGCCGCGAGCGCGCAGACGCTCTTCGAGAACAGCACGTGGGAGGTAGGCCTCGTCGCTGAAGCTGACGATGAGAAGGGGCACGTGGAGTGCGGCGATGAGGGACTCGAAGGCGGCTTGGTGTCGGCGCTTGGAGTTGTAGTCGCTCTTGTGCGTTCTGACGTCGATGCGCTTTTGGGCGATGCCGTAGGTCTCGGGCTCGTCCCATTGCACGAGGGTTTCCCACACGTGGTAGTTGCCGCGGTAGCTGTGCTGGTTGTAGGGCGGGTCGATGTAGACGAGGTCCACGTCGAGCTCCGACGCGAGCTCCGCCGCGTCGCGGCAGTGGGCGGTGCCTTCGCCGTCGAGACTGTTTGGAAGGCGCAGCGAGAGTTCGTTGTGCGAGCGCTTTGCCCACTTTTTGACGTAGGCCATCTGAACGCCGCAGGTGCTGTCGACACGGTCCGCGGCTTCCATGAGTGACACGAGAGCAATGGCGCGCAGTTCGGGGGCGAGCTCAAGAGTTTCGATGTGGTTACGAATCGCCTCGACGCGCGCGCCATTCTTCGGTTGAAAGAAGCGCGCGTCTTCGCAGTAGGTCTTCGTAAACCAGCCGGCCTTGGGCGGGATCTCGGCGAGCTCCTCGAGGAGCGCTTCCGCTGGTCCGCGCCACTTGGCGCCGTCGGCGGCGACGTAACATTGGGCGAGGGTGAAGGCGTAGCTGTTGTGGTCGTTGGAGGTGACTTCGTAGCCGGCGCCTTTGAGAGCGTGGCCGACGCGGCTGGTGCCGCTGAAGAGATCGGCGACGCGCTTGACGTCCGGAGCGGCCGCGAGGGCGACGATGTCCGGGAGGAGCGTGCGTTTGGAGCCGAGGTACTTGATCAAGACGGTTGGCGAATAGCACAGGCGATAGGGAGCGGGAGGGGGAAGTTCCCGCGCGCCGGGGCGCACAACCCGATTTCTTTAGGAAACCGGAAACTCGCCCGTTCTGATGTCGGAGTCGCGGAGGACCTTGAGGGTGTTCCAGAGATTCAGCATGTCTCTTCTTGAGCGCACGCTTGGCCGTCGTTTGTGAGTCCGTGGTGCTCGGCGACGGCAGTGTGTACTGTGTTCTCTGTGCGATTCAGTTTAACAGCCCTCCGTTACGCCCTTTCACTCGTAGCCGCAGTTGGGCTCGTCGGATGTGCGACGGGATCCGACGGTGATACGTGCACACGTTCTTCGGAGTGCGCCGGCGTGTGTGTCAATGGGCGGTGCATGCCGGAGAGTGACGCGGCTCGACCAGATGCCATCACGAGTGACGCCCGCAGCGGGGATGCCCGCGTCGGCGTTGACGGCGGAGCGCTTCGCGATGGTGGCGTTGAACCCGATGCCGTGGTTCGGGATTCAGGCAGAGATGCTGTCCTCGTTGATACGGGGATCGTTGTCGCCGACGTCGCGATGGGGCCATGCGGGACAGCTGGCTGCACCGGTTTCGTGCTTCGGGATGGCGCCTCCGCCTGGACGGCCATTCCCGCCGACGCGACGAGCGCCTTCGCTCCGGCGACGCCTGTCGTTGCAGCGTTCGACATTGAATCCGTAGACCTCGCCTATGTTGTGACGGGGACGACGTTTCATGTTCTCCGCCCAAGCGACGGCGCGTACATTGCGTCAGGAAGCCTCACCACCCGTTTCCCAGGGCTCTCGGGTTTCGTTCTGAGCGCGACATCGATTCCCGCCGGACACGGGGGTAGCGACGCTAACCTTGAAGGCGTCACCTTCGCGACACGGGACCTCGTTTTTCCCTTCGCTTATAATCTCACCACCGGACGTTTTACACAGAACGGTGACCCGTTGGACTACAGCGATGACTGGAGCAGCGCTTTGGCGCCCGACCGCAATGCGGTGCTCGGCGGGTGGCTGGCGCTCGAAAACGAAGACGGCTGGGCGCCCGGGTCGCCGCGCCTCTCATGCGCGGCGCGTGGAGATGAGTTTGTCGTTTACCTAGCGTATCTGGCAGACGGACAGGTGCACTTCTACGATGCGGGCCAGTGCTTCGACTTCGTCGCGCGCGTCGCCGTCGGGTCCTTCGGGCCTTTCCAGCTTCCGGGGGCGCCGGACTTCGCAGGGGTCGGTGGGAGTTTCTACCACCAGGGTGATCTTTGGATGCTCAACGCGACGCCCCGCTAAGCGTTCAGCTTAGTCCGATACGCAGTTGCCACCCGCGCACGAAGACGTGCAGCTCGTGCTCGCTGAACACTGTTGCGTACAGCCTCCGCCTTCGCAGGAGAAGTCGCAGGTCGCTCCAACGGAGCACTGCTGAGAGCAGCCACCGCCGGTACAGTCTACGGTGCAATTCGACCCAACGATGCACTGCTGGGAGCAGCCGCCCGCCGCGCAGTCAAAGTTGCAGGAATCGTCTTCGCTACACATGCAATCCCCATCTACGCACGCTTCGCCACCACAGGCGCCGAGGCTGAGGACGGTGGCGAGTGAAGCGACGGCGAAGGCGCGGCGGAGAGCGCGCATCATTGAGGTCATGTTGCGCAGTGAATCGCCTGGTAGTCGTGACGTCAATAAGGGCGTGCCAGCGTTTGCGATACACGCTGATTCTTGCATTGAGCCGCCATGCTCGAGAGTACGAGAGTGAAGGTGTCGTGGTCTGTTTGAGGTCACGCCAGGGTGACGGTTCCGTGAACATCGCTGCCGGTGATGGGCTCGACCTTGTCGCCGGTGATCAGTGCTTTGATCGTCTCAAAGGCATAGCGAATCTTCGTGGTTCCGCTCATGTCCCAGTATTCGGCGCCCGTCGGCACGGCTTCGATGAGCTGGACCATGTCGTCCTTCGCGCCGGCTTCAAACCAGACGCTCATCGCGGGGCTCCAAAGAGAGAGGAGCAGGGCGGGGTCCTCCAGGGGCGTCGCCTCTGCGCTCATGGACAAGAAACGTGTGCCGTCCGCGAAGACTAGAGCCACCTGAGATGAGCGCTTCAGCTCGTCGACGAGTTCTGTTTCACGTGACGTGACGAAGTAGACTTTTCTGAAACCTTCGCGACCGGCGATGTGCATGGGTCGTGAGCGGAGGGCGGTGGACACACCGTCAAAGTCAGAGTGGGTGGTGAGCATCGTCGTGGAGAAGGAGTCGAGTACGGTCTCGAGTTGTTTGCTTTCGTTTGTCATGCAGGAAAATAGAGCAATCACCATGCCAGCTAGCTTGTCCTGGGCTTAATGGGTCTTCAGCGTCTGAGTGTACTGCCGGGCTGCCACAGGTGTGGCGTTCTCGCGAGCGCCGACCTCGTTGTCACGCCGTAGACATCTCGGATGTTGTAAACTTAGCTTTGAACGCAACGCAGCGAACGGTCCTGGTGCTGCCGATACTCCTCGCGCTTCACGGCTGCGTGAGTGAGCAGGCCATCGGACACGTCGCTTCGAATCTCATGAACGAGCTCTGGGGCGCTGAAGGCGAGTCCTTCGACGCGGCAGGTCGTCTCATGGACTGAGCTTTTGCGGGATACCGCGCCGGTGAAGAGAGTATTCCCGATGTGCCCGTTGTGGCGGAGGTAGACGATTTCGGCGCCGACGACATGGATGCGGACGGCGAAGCGATTGAAGCGGCGATTGCGGCGGCCTCTGCTGCCGGAGGTGGTGCGGTGTTGCTGGGTCCGGGGCGTTATATTCTGCAGCGTCGTGTGCTCTTGCCGCCGGGCGTGGTGCTTCGCGGTTCTGGTCGCGATGCGACGACGGTGGACATTCCGCTCTCGCTGCAGGAGGTCTATGGCGGTGGGGACCGGGCGTGGTCTTTTGGTGGCGCGTTCTTCTACGCCAATGGGCGGAATTCGTTTGAGGCGATCACCACCATTCAGAGCAACGCAGCTCGCGGTGAGCGCACTATCGAGGTGCCGGATGCGGCTGGGATTGCGGTGGGCGATTGGATCGTGGTTCGTCAGGACGATGTCGGCGGCGCGCTGATACGGCGTCTTCATGCAGACCTGGTCCGCGACGTGACCATTCAGAACGCTGACTACGGAGTTAGCTTCACATATTCGTTTATCTGCACCGCCACGGGCGTGATTCTGGAGAGGACGGGGGATAGAGGCGAAGTCGTGGGCCATCACGGGCTCAACAACGGCCACGGCGGTGACAACCTCTTCGTCGACTTCGATATTCGCGCGCGCTTCGTCCACGATTTGACCAACGAATGGTACGCCCACGGAGTGGTGTTCGCGCGCGGTCGGGGTGAGGACCTTTGCATGGACCTACGACAGGCTGTGGAACGTCCGCGGCGCCGACGCGCACAGAGCTTGGACTTTCCAGCTGCGGACTACGGCCCGCGCATGACCTTTGTCGGCTTCGCGACGGATCAGTCGTTGCCGGACGGACACTTGGACTGGTACTTCGACGAGACATCGCCGGCCGAGCTTGAACCGGCGAATCTTTGGGAGGCGATGCGCGCCGCTCGTCTTGGCGTAGAGCCGATGGACGCGGGAGTCAGCGACGCTGGACCTGGAAGCGACGCGGCAGCCGCCGACGCAAGTGGCGCTGGCGATTCTTCCGTCGACGCAGGGGGGGATGATGGCGGCTGCAGTCTGTCAGGGGGATCAGGGAGCGGAAAGGCGCTC
>JBLHKB010000518.1:0-5109 GCA_047619315.1 Polyangiales bacterium | reverse complement strand
ATCCACTGCCAGGGCTACAACAAGGGGCTTTCGCCCAATGCGGCGCCCGAAAAATCGCTTAACAGCCCGTCGAGCTCGGTCTTCGGCGCTCGCAGGATCCAGGTCCGTGTTCTTACGCAAATCCGCTGCCACGTAGTCCACGGCTTCGTCGCAAATCTCTTCTTCGAGGTCCTCACGAAGAAAACCGCGCGTTTCGATCTCTGGCATCCCGACGAGTCGTCCGTTTCGAATCGAAACCGCGACGACGGCCGTGCCAATTTCCGACGCCAGGGAGCGATCTCTGAGCATCTGTTCATCGACTTCTTGCCGGTGAGCGATGTGGACTCGGCCCGTCGCGACATGGCCGGTCACTTTGAGCTCACCATGCTTGAGTTCAAACTTGACGCCGTTCTCTGCGAGGAGAACCGAACGAACGCCTTCCGCGCGCGCGATCGCGCTGTGGGCGCGCATCATATGGTAGGTGCCGTGAACGGCGACAAACGCCTCGGGGTCCGCCATGCGGATGAGCTCCGCCTGTTCTATTTGGCAGGCGTGGCCGCTGACGTGGACTCCCGGATTCGATTTGCGGTCGATGACTCGTACGCCGCGCCGCTCCAAGGCGTCGATGAGGTCGAACACCGACTTCTCTTGGCCAGGAATGATCCGTGACGAAAGTACGACGGTGTCGCCTTCCGCGAGGTCGAGGTAGCGATGTTCGCCACGGGAAAGACGCCCCAGTGCCGCTGGCCCTTCGCCTTGGGTGCCCGTTGCGATCACGAGAAGCTGGTCGCGAGGAATACGCCGCGCTTGATCCTGAGAGACCAGCAGGCTGTCGAAGCCTTGAATATGGCCGAGTTGCCGCGCGACGAACGCATGGTTCTCCACACTTCGACCGAGGAGAAGCACCTTCCGGTGGTGCTTCTTCGCAGCCTCGAAGGCTCCTCGCATGCGATACACATTGCTCGCAAAGAGCGCGATGATGACGCGGTGCTCTGCTTCGCCGACGAGTTTGTCGAGGGCGGCGGCGGCGTCGAGCTCGTTGCCCGATCGCCCCTGGTTGTCGACGTTGGTCGAATCGCTCATCAGAAGGTCGACGCCTTCTTCATCCGCTAAGCGACGCAAGCGATCGGCGTCGAAGGGCTCGCCGGGCGGTGGCGTCTCTTCGATCTTGAAGTCGCCGCTGTGAACGACAACCCCAGCGGCGGTTCGTAGAATCAGTCCCGTTGAACCTGGCGTCGAGTGGTTCACCCGATAGGGCTCCACCTCAAACGCACCAACAACGAAGCTCTGGCCCCGCTCCGTGGGCCGATACTCGGGCTGTTTGAGATCTTCAAACTCGCCAATTCGGCGCCGAATGAGCTCGATGGCGTAGGGCGGCGCGCAGATGGGGGGCATGTCTTTGCCCAGCGCCCGCATCAGGAAAGGAATCGCACCGATGTGATCTTCGTGGCCGTGGGTGATGAGCACCGCATCCACATTTTTTCGTCGCGCAACGATGTGATCGAGGTTCGGGTGAATGAGATTCACGCCAAGGTGACCGCCGGGGAATGTGACGCCGCAGTCTAGGACGACCATGGACCCCTCGATTTCGAGGGTCATGCAGTTCATCCCGACCTCGCCAAGGCCCCCGAGGGGCACGATCTCCAAGGAAGGGGAGGGGGAGGTGGACATCGGCGGACCCTGGCATGCTACTGAGCGGGCGCCAAGAGCCGGTTTCGCGGTTGACCCCTCGATGTGCGCGTGGCACCCCGGGCCTGGAATTGTCCGACGAATGCGCTTCCTTATCACCATCGGGCTGCTGGCCTTCCTAACCACCGCTTCCTGGCATGCGCCACTCTTGGCTCAGCCACCCGCTGAGGGTGAGCTTGACGCGCCTGGCGACCTTGATGCGTCTGGCGATCTTGACGCCGACGAGGAAGACCTCGACGGGGACATGGGGGGTCTTGAGACTCCGGCGCTTCGTGCTCCAGAGCTGAGCATGCCGGACATCGGCGATTTGCCGCCGATGGAGTTGCCACCCGAAGAGGAAGAGTTCGTTGTCGCGATTCCTGTGAACGACTCAGAGGATCCAACCGCGAACCCGTGGCGCCGCCCAGAGGCGACCTTCACTCTCGAAGGTTATATGCGCATGCGCGCGGTGCTGTGGAATGGCTTTGGCTTGAGCCGTGACCGCGACGAAGATCCCGGCGCGTTCCGTTATTTCCGCACCCCGGACCGAGACTTGGTTCCTGCCGGCGGGTGTGGTGGCAACGCAAACGCCAACGCGGATCCTAGCCCGACGGGTGCTGACTCCTGCCGAGGTATCGACCACCAACGTTTCGCCAGCATGCGCTTGCGGCTTCGCCCAACGCTCTCGCTCAGCGATGAGGTGCGTGTCCACGCGACCTTCGACGTGTTCGACAACATGGTCCTCGGCTCGACGCCCACAGGCAATGTGTATGTGCCTGCGGTGTACGATCCCGACGTAGAGGACCCAACGGGGCAGTTCACACGCGCCAGCCGCGTGCCAGGCGTTTACAGCGAGATCTACAACGACTCGCAAAACCCACAGTCATCCCTGCGAAACTCCCTGCGGGACAGCATCGTGGTTCGGCGAGCGTGGGCTGAGATCTCCAACCGCGGTATCGGCCAGCTTCGATTCGGTCGCATGGGCTCACACTGGGGCCTTGGTATGGTCCAGAATGCTGGCAACGATATCGACGGGGACTTCTCCACGGATGTTGACCGGATCATGTTCGCCACGCAGTTGTGGGGTCTCTCGGGTTTCGTGTCGTACGATTTCGCTGACCAAGGAGCACAGCGCTCGCTCGTCAATGACCTCCGCGGTCTGCCTTTCGATGCGACGAATGTCGATGATGTACGACAGATTAGTGCAGCTTTGGCATGGCGCACGGAAGAAGCCGACGCGCAGGAACGACTTCGACGCGGCGAAACAGTCTTCGACTTTGGGGCCTACATCACAGCGCGTCGGCAGAGTATTGGCACCACACTGTCCAATGCGTTCCCAGCGACGGCGTCCTTCGAAAACGTTGAAAACCGCGAAGACCGCGAAAATACCATCACGACGTACGCCTTCGTCCGCCGGGATATGCGTGTGTACAGCCCAGACATTTGGATGCGGCTTCGTCGGGGCGGGCTACGCCTCGAGCTGGAGGCGGCGCTTCAAATCGGCGGAATCGGCATCACGCAGAACGTCTTCAGCGAGCAGAACCCTTATCAAGAGGACCCGTACCGATTGCTTCAGTTCGGTCTTGCTTTCGAAGGTGAATACCGAGTCCCCGAAGTGGACAACAAGCTCTACATTCGTTTCGCTGCCGGCTTCGCCACGGGTGATCGCGATGTCGACGGCCTCAGCGTAAACGACCAAAATGAACTCGACCAGCGCGGTGACCGTACTCTCTCGCAGTTCGCGTTTCACCCCAACTACCGCATCGACCTCATCCTTTGGCGTCACATCATGGGCCGCGTCGCCGGCGCCATGTACCTAAAGCCGGGGCTTGGTTACGACATCATTCGCACACCACGCGGCCGGCTCTTTGGCCTCAGCGCCGACGTGATCTACAGCCGCGCTGCCTTTGACGCCCAGACGTATGGTTCGGATTCCAACCTGGGCCTCGAGCTCAATCTTGCAGCGTACTACCGAAGCGAAGACGGCCCTGGCTTCCTCGACGGGTTTTACGCTTCGTTCCAGTACGGCATACTCTTTCCCTTCCAGGGACTCGGTTACCTGACGGACGAGAACGGCATCCCCGAAGCGCCGACGGGCAGCCCCGCCCGAAACCCTGACCTGACCAACGCTCAACACCTACGCGTGATTCTTGGAGTGCAGTACTGATGCGTAAGCTAACCCTCATGTGGCTTTGCCTTCTATTGGCAGCACCGGCCATTGCTCAAGAAGGTCAACAGCCTCCGGAAACGGAAAGCGGCGAAGAGTCGGCTCAGGAAGACGCTGCTGAAGCGGCGGAATCAGAGACCAGCGACGTCGAAGCTGAAGCTGAAGCTGAAGCTGAGGTCGAACCCGAGCCCGAGTTGGAACCGGAGCTAGAACCGGAGCCACGACTCGAGATCGACCAGGCGGCCTTGGAGCTTGCAGCGGAGCCAGACGAAGACGACGAGGAGACCGACGTCACCGATGATGCCGTCGACCTTTTGGCCGAGAGCGAGCCTCCTTCCAGTGACCCCACGGTTGCCCTTCCGACGACTCCTCAGCCTATCTTTGGGCTTCATGGTTATTTCCGAACTCGCGGTGAAGTGTACGACAACTACTTCTTGGGCCGTGATGGAGTGCCAAATCCGCAAACCGGACTTCGAAGTGGCACCGAACCTGGTGCGTTCCAGTACTTCCGCCCTGCCGACCGCGGTGTTACGCCTGCCGGTGGTTGTGGTGATGGCCCTGAATCGGCCTGCGGTACAGACCGCCTCACGTTCGCCAACATGCGGCTTCGACTCGCGCCAACGATTTCGTTGAGCGACGACGTTCAGGTCCACATGATGATCGACGCCTTCGACAACTTGGTTCTTGGCTCGACCCCCGAAAGCTCCGTGTACTTGCCTGTCGGCGCAGCCGGTGGAAGCGCCACGCAGTTCACGAACCCGGCTCGTAGCCCTGGCGTGCCCATCGACAGCTTTGCTGCCACCCAGAACCCAAGCCAGGCGCTTCGAAATAGCGGCCGAGATAGCATCTACGTGCGCCGCGCTTGGGCATCCGTGCGCAACCGTGACCTCGGCCAGCTTCGCTTCGGTCGTATGGGCTCCCACTGGGGTCTCGGCATGCTCGCCAACGGCGGCGAAGGCATCGACGATGACTTCTCAAGTGACGTCGACCGCGTGATGGCGGTGACGAAGCTCTTCGGCATCTACGCCATCGCAGCCTACGACTTTGCTTCGCAGGGACAGACGAACCAACTTACTGGCGACCTTCGTGGCGTTCCCTTCGACCTCACTGGCCAAGATGACGTTCGACAATACGTCTTTGCCCTGGCGCGCCGTGAAGAAGAGCGCACGGCGGCGGAGCGACTTGCCAACGGCAAGTGGGTTCTCGAGGGCGGTCTCTACTACGTGTTCCGATCTCAGTTTCTGTCGTCTGCAGGAACCACCGACCCCTTTGCAACTGACCCGACGTTCGTTCGT
>JBLHKB010000517.1:0-5110 GCA_047619315.1 Polyangiales bacterium | reverse complement strand
AATGCGTGCGCAGAGCCTCCATATAGGCCGCCTTGGACACGCCATGCTCGCGCAGAAGTCGCTCCATGATGGCCACCGCATCCGACTGAACTTGCCACCCAGCGCTCGGCGTACAGTGCAGCACTTCCGCCACGACCATCAAGAGGTGAAGCAGCTCCGTCGCGGCCGCGTCAAAGGCCACGACCTCCCGTCCAGCCTTCAGCGACGGGAAGAGCGCATCAAACCGACGAGAGAGAGCCGCTCTGCCTGCGCGCTGAATGTTCAAGGTCCGTCGTCGGCTCGGCGTGAGCGCGTCTTCATCGAGGCCGAGTTCCTCCAGCGAGGCGACGATGTGTTCCAGGTCGTCCCCCTCGTCACTTGGGGCTTCGTACGCCAAAATCGACGCCTGCGTCGGCACGGAAAAATCAGGCCGGGGAGCGCGCTTCTTGGTGTCTCGTTCGAAGAGCGCCTCGTCGCCCACGTGCTGGTAGATCACCTCGAGACCCGCGTGTCGTTGCTCGGCGGCGAAGCGACGCAGCGCAGAGCTCTCCGCGCCAAGGGCGATGATGCTCACCCGCACCGGCACCGCAAGGCGCTCTTGAGCCTGACGCAGCATGTCGGGGTCCACATCCGCTTGGCCGTCCGTGACGAGCACGATCTGGGCGCGTGAGAGCTCTACGTCGTTGTCCCGCTGCTCCTCGATGAGCGCGAGTGACTCGAGCAACGCGGACTGAATGTCGGTACCTCCGGCGCGTTGGGTTCCAAACACGGAACGAATCGTCGAAAGAGCTTCCTCCGCCGTCGCGACGCGGCGAGTGACCTCGGCGCTCGAAGCGAAGTATCGGTAGAAGAGCAAGCTTCGAATGCGCCCCCCTGGGTCTTCGAGACGTTCGACGAGGGAAGCCAGCTCCGCGACGAAGAGCGCGTCGCGCATTCGCCCACGCGGCCCTCGCATCGAGGAAGACCCGTCGAGGAGATAGAAACGTACAGACGCGCGCACTGTTCCGCCTCGACGCCGCCGCGTTCTGCTGCGAATGAACCGGCGCTGAAGCAATCGGCGTGACGCGAAGTGATACAAAAGCAGACGAGGATCTTCGATGAGGGCCTGCGTGATACCGGAGACGTCGCCCACCGGGCTGACGGCGAGGGTGGCGGTCGGGAAGCTAACCGCCTCGCGCAGCTCTTGAACCTGCTCGTGCTGTTCTTGCTGAAGAGAAATACCCACATCAAAGGCCGTGTTTGAATCGATGGCCATTCGAAGAAAAGATTCTTCGGCGCTCGATTTCAGCTCTGAAGCGTGGCCTTGAAGACGGAAGCGCTGCAGCGGCGGCGCGCGATCGATGGTTTCATTGAGTCGAAGGCGTCCAAGCTCAAAGCCTTCCTCGATCGCCGCCGTGACACGTGCGGGGAGCTCGACCGCCTCCTTCGCCTCCGCCAGCTTCGCAGCCCATTTCATCGCCTCCCCGTCGTTCTCCCCTTCAGCTCTCATATAAGCGCGGACCGCCGAGAGCGCGGGGAGAACCCTTCCGTCGCCACGCTTTGCGGCAGCGCGAATCTGGAAGTCGATGGAGACCGCGGGATCCGCCACGCGCGCCATGCGTCGCAGCTGTCGCAGCTCTTCGCACACCCCCTCGTAGCGCTGGCCCAGCATGGGCGCATCGACCAGAGCGGCTGCGTTCAAGAGAATCCGCTGAGCCGCACGCAATAGCGCTTCACGGCGGCTCAGGAGCTCGCTTTCTTCCGCCGCTTCGCGACAGATGGAATCCACGCTCATGACGATGTGTGCGGGCAAAGCGCTCCCTGGATTACGAAGCGCACGGCTCCCAAGTCCGCGCATGAGCGAGTATCGAGAGGCGAAGACAGGCCGGCGAACGAGATGATCCATCGCGCGTATCCAAACCACGACGTCGTGAAGCCAAGAGAGAACGGTCCCGTCGATCTCATCCACCGTCCGTGCGCGATCCTCGAGCCACGCAACGTTCGCTGCGAGCTCCGCCACGATCGCGGCTCGATGGCGTTTCCAATCCGTGTCTTCGTCTTCGAGCTTGGCAAAGCCCTCGATGGCAGCCGACAAAACTTCATCACCACGCCGCGAGAGACGAAGCCAAGTTCGCCGAAGCCAGCTCTGCAAGCGCAAGGAGTCGGCGTCTCCCCACAAGAGATCAAGGCGGGCCTCTAGGTCCTCCACGCTTACGAGGGCAGCTTGCGCCATCGCTCCTCGATGACGATGCGTTCCTTCGCGGTTTGCGTGTAGCGAAGACGATTGCCGACTTCCTTCAAGCGCACCGAGAGCGCCGCGGCGGGCCCCGACGCATGCGGAAAGAGCACACGTAAAAGCTCGCACTCGAGACAGAAGCGAAGCAAGGCCTGCTCTTCAAAGCAGACCGTCGTCAGGGCGAACGACGGATCCCTCTCCAACCACTCCTCCAGAAGCGTGGCGGAGCGTTCGATTCGCGCGAGGTCCACCCTCGCCAACGCATCTCGAAGCGACTCCGGAAGTGTGGAGAGCCTCGCGGCCATCGATTCAAGTCCTGGAGTCGTCTTTGGAACTTCGTAGGAGCAGAGGATCGTGAGGAGTTCGACGAGAGACACCGACATCGGCGTGCGGTGTTCGTGAGCCCGATGCGCTCGATAGCCTTCAAGGTCTGAGGACAGCGCGACCGGCGTGGGCGCGTCGTCGGACACAAGCGTCGACGCGATCCAGCGTAGATGTTCTTCCGCGGGCACCACGGACACAAGCCTCAGCTCTTTAAGAGCGCGCATCACCTTCTCTAGCGTGGTGCTAATTTCGCTGCGCTCAACGCCGTGCATGCGCTGGTACGCGGCATGGAGCAGCCGGACGACGCGACGCTTCGCCACGCAAAAGCTGGGAGACTCGGAGGTCATCGGGGCAAGCGCGAGGTAACGCTGCTCGTCTTCCTGAAGCGAGAGGAGCAACGGCCGAAGGCTGGCGAGGAGCTCGGTGATCGGAATGGGGCCATCGAGTAGCTCCGTCATGAGCGTCGCTAGTTTTTCATCGGACCGCTCTTCGTAGCGCGCTCCCAGAGAGGCGATGGCGGCGGCGAAGCCAGCATCAACCTCCGCGACGGCGACGTTCGACGTTTCCGTCGCGACCACGAGCTCTTTCAAAGCCACGGCTTCTTCCAAAAAAGACAGGTGCTCCTCCAGGGGCCCACCCGCAAACGCGACGGTCTCAACGAGCGCGGTAAGAAGATGACCTCGCATAGCCTCGGACGACGAGCGCTCACTTGGATGCTCTCGTTCGTATTCGACGCTCGCTGCGTGGGCGCGACGGATCGAAGAGAGATCACCTGGCGCCTCGAGCAGCGCGAGGATGGGAGACACCAGCTCCGTCGGAGACTTGTCTTCGGCGAGTAATGGCTCCTCCACAGGTACGCGCTCCGCCTCTTCCACCACGACCGGAGGCGTGTCGCGCAACACATCCCGAAAGATCTGCGCCTCGGCCTTCATGATGTGGAGCTGTCGGCGCTCCCGAGGCTCGCTCTCCTGTTCGAGAAGAGCGTCTAGGTCCGCGAGGGGCGCTCCAACGAGCATCAAGCCCAATCGCAAGAGCGCCAAATCACCACCTTCGGCGACGAGAGAGCGTTCGCGTCGAGCCGTAGCCCGGTCCAAGACGACGATGGCGCGCAGCAAGCGGCCCAGGCGAATCACCGCGCGCGTGGAGAGGTATCGCGTACGCGCAAAAGTAGGGTCCGCGCGTTCGAGCGCATGAGCCTGCGCGTCGAAGCGCCGGGCGAGATCCACAAGGGCCGAGGAGACCTCGGGCGGGATGTGGACGCCGTCGACCATCTCCTGGAGGACGTCGAGGTCTTGGATGGTCAGACGCTCGCTCAGGCGCATGCCGCCGGCGAGAGACGATTGGACCACGCGCTGCAGATGCTCTGGCTTCGCGAAACCTCGGGGCACAAAGCTCACAAAGGCGATGCGGTCGACGAACGCGAGGAGGCTGCCGCGCCCTTCCTCGAGGGCCTCGGACAGATATCGGTTGGTCGTCATGACCGCGCATTCAATCTGACCTTTCGTCGTTTTCGTTCCCTGCTTGAGCTCCCGTTCTTCGAGGAGGTTGAGCGTCGCGCGCAGCAACATGTCGCGTCCGTCGAGAACTTCGTCGAGGAAAGCGTGGACCGCCCCCAGCATGCCCTCATCCGTAAAGTGTTCGGTGCGGCCTGTTTCCGTAAGCGTCCGAAAGTCGACGGAACCGATCAAGTCAGTCTGTACCGTACTCTCCGTCAGCTGACGCGAAAACAGGCTCGGCTCACCCGTGTTCTCGCAGACGATGCGGCCGAGGAGGGACGAGGAGAGCGAGCTCTTTCCCGTGCCCGGCGGCCCAGTCATCAGCACGTGCTCTTTCGCAAGAAGCGCCAGAGCGAGCTGAGTCAGAACGTCTTCGCGCTCCACAAACGCTGCGCGAAGTTCGCCAAAGAAACGAGCGAAGCGCTCGAGTGCAACGCCTTCTCGTTCGGGGGTGGTTTGCACGGGGCAACCCTACACCTGAACCCGAAAACCAGCATTCACTATTCCCGCGTCGAATCCTCGAGCCGGTGCCTAGAAGTCGCCGTATGCCTGCTGCAGCAGCGTGAGCCCTACGAGAACCGCCGTCTCCGCGCGAAGCACGCGTGCACCAAGGTTGAGCGCCAGCGCGCCGCGCTCCGCGAGCAAAGAACGTTCGCCGTCGGTCCAGCCGCCTTCAGGGCCCACCGCGAACGCCACGCTCGTCTCGCTCGAATCAGGACTCGGGCTCAACGTGCGCACCGCGCTGCTCTCGTTGTCGAGGTAGAAGCGTTTGTCCGCCTTCGTAAAGCACGGCTCATCGACCGCTTTGCTCAGCTCGATGGCGTCCCACACCTCCGGCAGGCTCGCTCTCCGGCACTGGCGCGCCGCGCGCAGAACTTGCTTGGGCCAGGCGCTGGCTTTCTGGTGCTCGAGGCCGTCTCGCGGCACCGAACGCTCCGACAAGACCGGGATGATCCGCGCGACGCCAAGCTCCGTCGCCTTCTGCATGACCACCATCATGCGCTGACGGTTGAGCACCGCGCAGAGCAACGTGATGTGCGCCGGCGACTCCGTGGACTCCGTCATCTGCTCGTAGACGCGCGCGGTCCCGGTGCCC
>JBLHKB010000516.1:0-5115 GCA_047619315.1 Polyangiales bacterium | reverse complement strand
CCGGCGTGTAAGCCTCGAGGATCAAGTGAGCCCCTGGCCGCATCGCTTTGACGAGGCGTCGGTGCACCGCAGGCCGAATGCTCGGCGGGAGATGCGCGAACGTACTAACGACAAGATCGAAACGTGCCACGCCGAGGTCGTAGTCGGCGAGGTCCGCGTCCATCGCCACGACCTTGGCGCCGACGCCGCGTTTGTCCGCGAGCGCCCTCGTCTTCTTGATGCCCTCAATGGATGAGTCGACGCCGAAGACATGACGGATCCCTGCCTGCTCCGCGACGAACACAATGTTGCGTCCTTCACCACACGCGATCTCAAGGACATCGCCCGTAGCGCCAACGCGCTCGAGCTGATCCTTTAGAAAGTCATTGGGTGCCTCGCCGTAGCCGTATTCTTCTTTGGCGTAGCGCATGTCCCAGAACTCTGGGCTTCCAGGTGCTGGGCTCGTCTTTTCTTCGCTCATGGTGCGGTTCCTATTCCGGCGGGGATTTTCCAATCGAAGCGGCGTCACGTCAACCGTTCACCGCCTGACGAGCGCACGGAGACGGAGTCAAGACGACGCGGAGGCCTGGCACGCAGCTTGCTCTGAGTCGAATCCGCAGCGCGTTCGTGTGCCGATCCTTGCCACTACGACGCTGTACGCCTCAATTCATGCGACAAGCCCGCACACTCACCGCCCTCCTCCTGCTTGGTGGCTGCTTCACAAGTTTCGGACTCGAAGAGCCCGATGCGTCGAGCCCGGACGGCGGAGCAGACGCCGGAAGCCCGCCGTCGACGCAAGAATGCGTCTGCTGCGGAGGAGCTTCCGTGACCTGGCCCGCCGACGTTCCCTGCGCCATCGGTGCTTGCGACAGCTCTTGCCTTCCCCGCTGTGAAGCCGCCAGCGTCGAGGTCCTCGAAGTGTCCATTCGTAACGATGGTTCACCGTGGCAGCTCGGCATGCCCAACGAGCGCTGCGCCTGCGAGAGCGATATCGAGTGCTGGGCGGAGGTCATCGACGACCACGTAGTGCAGCTCCAGGTCGAGCGCTGCGGTGCGCCGGATACGGCCTCTTGCGCGTGCGAGCCTTGGACCTTCGCGGAGTGTGAGATGCCTCTCCTCGACGAAGGCATGTGGCGCGTCGTCGAAGAGGATGGCCTGGATCTCTTCGGCCCCGTGCAGGTCGCGCCGGCGGACTCCTCCATCGAGCTCACGCCACCGCGTTGGCAATCGCCAACCATCAATCCGCAATACTACCTCGACATGACGTGGCCCCCTGAGCCGTCGTCATCGCGCGAGGTGTGCTTTGCGCCGAACGAAAACAACACGCTGAGCGCCGAAGTCGAGGCCTGCGGCAGCTGCGCGCATTCCGTCCTCGGCTCTTGCAGCATGGTCGCCGAAGGCGAGCAGCTTATCCTGACCACAAGTGCGCAGACGCCGATCACCATCGGCGGCATCTTCTGCGAGTCATGTGAGTGGCGCCCCCGCCCATGTGGACGGCCCGTGGCCCCCGGCGTCTACCAGCTCAGCGTCGACGGTGTGGATCGCGGCGAAGTAGAACTCGGCGCAGACTACGTCTGTGTTCCGCCCCCCTGATATCGTCGCGAAGACGGGCGCTAAACCACCACGATCAGCGATGTTCGTCGCCGTCCAAGCCTCGCGAAGTTAGACCGAACGCCGGACGAGAAGCCGTTTCCTTCAACGCACATCATCCGAAGGTGGGAGGCCCGCTCCGCCCACTCCAGAAGCGCCCGACCTCCAGCATCACCGATGGAACACCCCACGAGACCCAGCTCCGTCATGGTGGTCGGGAACGCGCCCGCGAGGGCGATGGCACCCGCATCTTTTAGATCCGAATTGTAGCTCGCGCTAAAGGACCTCAAGCCACCGGTGACGGGCAGAGCCGTCCCAGGCAGAGCCGTCCCAGGGCGAGCCAGCGTTTGCATCCCGTCCGCAAGAGCTCGGGCATCCACGGCGTCGAGCTCGGCATCCCGTAGATGCAGGTCAAACGGAGCGTCGTGCGCGCCGGCCCCCAACCTCTGTGATGCGGCGAGACACACCGGACCTCCGATGGATTCGAGAGCTTTGATCAAGGCGTCGATGTTCATATGTCCACAGCCTATTTCGCGAAGGCCAGGCGCTCAGTCCGATTCCCCTGCAGTTTAGCCGCGACATGACCACTCGATACATCGGGCCCAACATCTTCCCCGATTTCGACCCACCTTGCCCCTGAGCTAGCCGCCGTAGCGACGCTCAAAGGACGGTTTTCGCCGTGTGGGGGCCGGGTTATCCTTCGCCACCCCCACCGAAATCTGGTCAACGCGTACGCCAAGCAGAACTAGCAGAGCTAGTACGCGCTGTCCCATAGTTCGTCTACGGCCCGAGCATCAGCGCGTCCGCGCACCACCAAGGCTGCCACCGAGCTCACGTTCTGGCATCTCTAACGAGGGATTATGGCGTCCCCCACGCCGAAGGCATGGCATGCTGATGCATGCTTGGACGCGCGTTTGATGGCTCCCTACATGTTCACCTTGGAGCAGTGGGCGCGCTGTGCCTCTTACTCAGCGGTTGCCCTGCCACGCCGGAGCCGGAGCTGGATCCCTGTCCCTCGGGCACCTACCCCCCTGAGGCGGACGCCGGCCCTTCGTGCATTCCTTGGACGGAATGCGGTCCGGGAGAGTACGTGGGGGTCGACGGGAGCGGGACCACAGATCGCCAATGTGAGGCGTGCGCTGAGGGTACTTTCAGCCTCGATGTGAACGCAGCAGCTTGCACGCCGCTGTCCGAATGTGCGGCGGGCGAATTCGCCAGCACCCCGGGTACGGCGGCGCAAGACCGGCGCTGCACGGGCTGCGCCAGCGGAAACTTCACCGACATGAGCAACGCAGCGGAGTGCACGGCGTGGACGACCTGTGAGGTCGGAACCTACGTGGTTGCGGAAGGAAGCGTGGAGGCCGACCGCGCCTGCGCCGACTGTGAGGAAGGGACGTTCACGTCCGGAGCAAACCAGGCCATGTGTGTTCCAGTGGGGAGCTGCCCGCCGGGGACGGTTCAGACCACTCCCGGCATGATCGATCCTATCTGCGAGGCGTGTGCTCCTGGCCAGTACTGCGCCGGCGGAGACGCCCCAGCGATGTCCTGCGACGCCGCCGAACTCGAGGGCAGCTGGGACCACGATATGGACCCAGCCACCATGTGCTCGGCTCGTACAGAGTGCATCGCCGGCAGCTTCGCCTCGGCGGAGGGCGATGAGCTGACGGATCGAAGCTGCACCGCCTGCGCGGGCGGAACGTTCAGCGTCGAAGCCAACGCCACCGCGTGCGTTTTGTGGAGCGAATGTGCCTTGGGTGAAGCGGTGAGCGCCGTGGGGAGCGCGACGAGCGATCAGAGCTGCGCGCCATGCGCTGCGGGCTCCTTCTCCTCGACGTCGAACGCCCCGAGCTGCATGCCTTGGAGCGTGTGCGAAGCCGGCACAGCGGTGAGTATTGAGGGGTCCTCGACCGGCGACCAGGTCTGCGCGCCCTGCATCAGTGGAAGCTACACCGCTGAGGTCAACGCCGAGAGATGCGCAGCATGGGTCGATTGCCCCGCGGGCGAGTACATCACGCGGACGGGCACATCTTCGAGCGAGCGCATGTGCGGCGTATGCGCGAGCGGAACCTACACTTCGGGGCCGAACCAGTCTGTCTGCGTCGAGGACGGATCCTGCGCGCCGGGAACCGTCGAGACGACTCCGGGCACGCCCTCCGCGCCGCCCGTCTGTGCTCCTTGCAGCGCAGGAGAATATTGCGCGGGCGGATCTGCCGCGGCGATTCCTTGCGACACCGGCTCCTGGGATCACGACGGCGAACCTGGGACCGAGTGCTTGGCCCAGACTGGCTGCGCGGCTGGTGCTTTTGTGTCCTCTGAAGGTGACGCAACCAACGACCGGGTCTGCGCGGTTTGCCCCACGGGCCGCTTCAGCATCACGGAGAACGCACCTGCATGCATCGCATGGACCACCTGCGTTGCCGGCGAGGAGATCCTCGGGAGCGGAAGCAGCACGAGGGACCGGACTTGTGAGCCATGTGCTTCAGGGGCATTCAGCGACGGCGACAATACGCCGGCTTGCATGGTCTGGAGCACATGCATGCCTGGCCAATACGAAGCAGGAGCTGGCACAGCGGCGAGCGATCGCAGCTGCCTTGGGTGCGTGAGCGGTGAATACAGCACGATGGACAATGCTCCAGCCTGCGATCCGTGGAGCGACTGCTCACCTGGCAGCTACGTGAGCGGCACTCCCTCGGACTCCGTCGACCGCACCTGCATGGCGTGCCCTGCGGACACCTATTCTGGAAGCGCCAACCAGTCGATGTGCCTGCCCCAGGGGAGCTGCCCCGCTGGCACGGTACAAACGAGAGCTGGGACCGACACCACCGAGACGCAATGCGCTCCGTGCCCTCCCGGAACCTACTGCGCCGGCGGTTTGGCACCCTTCGTCCCTTGCCCCGCCAACACCTGAGACCACGACGGCTCTGCTGCGACCATGTGTGCGGCGCGGACCGACTGTGCAGTCGGCACCTTCGTCGTCGACGATGGCGATGGCACGACGGATCGAACCTGTGCGCCATGCGCCATGGGCGAGTACAGCGAGAGCACCAACGCCGAGAGCTGCGTCGCCTGGAGGACCTGCGTCGCGGGTCAGTTCGTCTCTTCTCCGCCTTCGAGCTCCGCCGACCGGATGTGCAGCGCCTGCGGAGCAAGTCGCTTTAGCGTGTCGGACAACGCCGATGCCTGTGCGCCGTGGACCGTATGCAGCCCGGGCCAGTCCGAGACCAATACACCTTCAAGCACCGTCGACCGCATGTGCGAAGCGACCCTTTGCAGCGTTGATGAGCGCGTAGAGTCGAACGCCTGCATCCCTTGCGGTGCCGGAAGCACGAACGCCGCCGGCGACGACGCTTCAGGCACGAACACCAGCTGCGACGCGACGCTTTGTCCTATCGATCGACGCGTGGCCTCGAACATGTGTGTGGCCTGTCCCACCGGCACAACGAACGACGCCGGAGACGACGCCTCCGGCCTAGACACCAGCTGCGACGCGACGCTCTGCGGCACCGACGAGCGCGTAGCCTCCAACGCCTGCGTCGCCTGCGACCC
>JBLHKB010000515.1:0-5131 GCA_047619315.1 Polyangiales bacterium | reverse complement strand
CTCGACGGCATGCAGGCCGACTACCGCAAAGACGTGGAACCAAGCGAAGCTAAGGAGGACTAGTCCCCGGAGGGCACCTCGTGCCTCCCTCCGAGCTCTCGTTCATCGCCTTTTGCATCCAGTGGAATGCGCCGGAGGCGAGGGCAGTTCTCAGGACCCCCGACTCGCCGGCGCATCAATCGCGGGTGATGCGCGCCAGGAGCCTCGCCGCCGATTTGGGATCCTCGAGGGCCTCTCCAACGTGCGCCCTCTCCTCTTCGCTCAAAGCCTGTCCAGCCAGCTTCTCCAAGTGCCGAATCACGCGCAGCAGCTCTGTTCGTGGAACTCGCGGGGGCCTCTTCTTGGGTCTCTTCGGCGCGCGCTTTTTCTTCGCAGGCCTGCCTCCATCCGAACCTGCTGGAGCGCCGCCGGAACGAGTCCGAGGCTCGCTCCCACCCAGCTCCCACTTGGATGGCTCCGGAGCTTTTGCGCGACGGTCCTTCGGCGCCCGAAAGCGTCCAGCCGGTCGTCGCGCCACACGCAGCGGTCGTCCACTTTCAGTGGACGCTGCATCGATGGGCACCCACACCGGGGCGCCTTGCGCGTCTTGGAGGAGCGCCACGCACCAGAGATGATCGGGGTCCGAGAGCGCCCCACCGTCTAGGACCCAGCCCGTCGCGATGGCCGCGGGGACCGCCGCTCGGCGCAAGAGCTCGCAGGCGAGGGCGTTGAGCTCGTAGCAGACTCCGGCGCCGAGATGTTTGTCATCGCCGCCCGCGTGCAGCGCTGCGATGTGGGCGTTCGCGCGCCCACGTGTGATGCGGGCGAGCCAGCGTCCGAGGCCGGGGTCTTCGAGGTAGCTGGGGTCGTAGCGGTAATGCTCTCGAATGAAGTCTCGGATCGTAAGGGCCCGGGCGATGGCCGGTTCGTCACCATCGAGGTCGTGCAAGAAGTCATGAACCGGATCTGGAAGCTCGTCGTCGGGCACCACAGAAACAAGAGCGCTTCGTAGGGGCGCAGCCACTGCGCGGTCGAGGTCCGGCACTTGTCCGAGGGCGACGTGGAGGACGACTTTTGCGGGGTTGTCGAGTCGCAGGAGGTGTTGTCCAAAGCAGCCGCGTTCCGGGGTCACGGCGACGTCATCCACGGCGAGGTGCTGCACCGTTCCGAACATGGGGACCGGAAGCACGACACCTCCGCGGGGAAGCTTGCCTCGGAAGACCACCAGTCCGCTCTGGGCCGTCGGGGGCGGCGGCACGAGCGTGGCTAGATCCCAGCTCTGACGCCGGCGATGAAAGTGCGTGGCGATGGTCTTGGGCGCATAGAGCCACGGGGAAGGGACGCGAGGCGGCGAGAACGCGAAACCAAAATCAGGCTGCGTGCGTCGACGCTCAAGCCAGCCTTCGCTTGAGCCAAGCTGCGCATCAACTTTCGTCTCAGGGCGGAAGAGACCTTCGTCGTTCCCCGGCTCAACTTTGCTCCCTCGCTCAGCCGGCCGTTCTGGCGTGCGCTCCTTCTTGGGCCTGGCTGAGTCCGGCGCGGCATCCCCACGGAAGAACCCGCGAATGCGGTCGAAGACGCTCTCCGCGCCTTTTTTCGCATCGGCGTTTTCGTGACGGAGTCGTTTGGGCAGCGACGTCCATTCTTGCTCTTTGAGCCAAGTCGCCATGGCGGCCCGGCGGACCGGATCTCGTTCCAGGGCAGGCGCCAGAAGTTTCGGCGCCTCGATGGCCGCCGGGGTGAGCCACAGGACGTCGTCGTGGATGACCGCGTCCACCTCTACGAGCACATCTCCGCCGCCATCAACAAGGTCTTCCTGCAGTGCACCCTGCACCGAGAGCGGGTCGACGACGCGGACGCTCTGCCCGACGCGTCCTGCCAGTGCGCGGCTGAGAGCCTCCCACAAGGGATCGGCGCCGCTCTCCCGCTGTTCGGGCCCGGGCACGACTTTTTGCACTTGGAAGTCGCACCACAGATCACGCGCGCCGGACCTCAGTAAAAGTTGCGAGAAGGCGTCGCCGGCCCCGGCAGGGAGAATCTCCGTGAACTGCCCAAGCACGGACTCTGGCAACGACTCGGCGAGAGAACGTGGTTCGAGCAGGCGGACCTTCTTGTCGGTGAGTCGCCCGAGCAGAGGCAAGCCATCACGGCGCCCCGCGATGACGCACGCGTCTGGAAGTCGAAGCGTCGCCCTCGCCTTGTCGTCGCTCAGCGTCTCGAGGCAGCGCGGGAGGACCTCATGCAGGCTCGCCTCGTCCTCGTGCTTCGCTTCCGCGGAGATCTCTTCGAGGAACGACAGGATCATTGCGGCGTTTGGCTTGGGCGGAATCGAGAGAGCTTTGGAGACGTAGGGGAGGCGTGAGCCCTCCGCGAAATCGCCGCGCCATGGACCGAAGAGCACGCGTGCGCCGTCGAGGGCGAGGTCTGCGGCCAGACGAGGTTCGCCGGTGTCGTCTCGCAGCCGCAAGGTGCTCGCGAAAGTGGCGCGGACTTCGGCGGGCAAGAAGCGCTTCGATTGCAGACCGACTTCAAGCCAGTCCAGCAGCTCAAATGAGGCCATGTGTGTGTTCAAGAGCGCAGCGGCTTCAGAGATCGTCAGCTCCGACGCGCGCTTGAACCCCAACGTGGATGCGGCTTCGTCAGGGAGCCCGAGGACAACATCGCCGGCGGGGAAGCGGTCGGGTGAATCACCCAAGAGCGCCTGGCCGAGGTCATCGGGCCACAAGAGCTCACTTGCCTTCGCGAGCGTTCCCCCTCGATTCGGAACCCATGAAAGTTTATCGAGTCCCCAGTCGTGTCGTAAGCGCGGCTCCGCGACGGCGTGAATGGCAACATAGCGAGCCAGGGCCAGCCGAGCCCGGGCGCCCGGCTTTAGACCTTCTCCTGCGAGACATGCGCCCACGCTCTTTACGCTGAGCCCCTCCGTGGCGCCGCAGGCCAGGAGGAGCGCGCGCGAAGGTGCGTCGAGTGGACCGAGGGCGATGCGGTCTGGAGGGTCGATGCAGAACGCTTCGACGAGCTCTCCGTCGATGTCTGCCAAGCGCGCGCGGCGTGGTTTGTCCCACCCGCCGGCGCTCAGTGGAACGCGCAGGCGCGCTTTTACCTTCGTGTGAGTGGCACGCTCCGCAAGCTCCTCGGCGCTCTGGTCTTGGGCGTGGAGCGCGCTCGCCAAGAACGCCAGAAGCTCCGTCGCACGCGACGCGTCATCGTCCTCCGCCGCCGCGTCGAGGCCGGCTAATACGTGGTCGATGACGTTTCGCCGCTGTCGGCGATCCAACTCGAAGGTGCGGGCCAACCAATGCGCCAGCACCTCCGGGACGTCTCGGGAGATGCCCCAGCGTAGACCGAGTTCCGGAATCGATGGATCGAGGACGAGATCTCTCGGGCAGCGAAACGTGCGCTTCTGAGAAGGTATGATCGCAGCGGCGGAGAGCGACGCGAGAGCAGCCTCGTCTTCCTCGAGGGCCTGTCGGTTCTCCATGAGCCACTCAAAAACGAGGGAAGCGTCGCGCAGAACGGGGTGAGCTTCGATGGGAAGCTCGTCCGGGCATTCCGAATGGAGCGCGCCCGTGATGCGACGCGTGGAGATCTCCAAGAGCATTTGGGAACGCCCCTCTTCGGAAAGCAGCTCACTCCACGCCTCGTCGGCGAATCGGACATCAATGGAGAGCGCGGATACCAGGGCCCGCGTCGCCGCACTCGCCGACGCCAGTGGCGCTGACGTGACGAGCGCGCCCGTGTCGACGGCGAGGGGCCAGGAGCGCGCGTCGATGCCCGTATGTTGCGCGAGGCGGTGAAGGCGAGCGAGCGCAGGCCGGGTGTTCCACGGCTCGGGTTGCTGGCCGATGGGGAGACCTTCGACGAGGGAGCTCAGCATCTGTTCGGCGACAAGCTCCTGGGTGGGGCGGAGCGGTAGGCCAAGCTCCGTCACCAGCGCTTCTTGCGACGGATCGATGAGGAACTCGCGGAGGCCAAGCTGCTCCACTTCGGTGTCTTTCAGAAACGCCGACAGCTCTCCGTGGCTGCACAGCCCGGACGCAGGATGCGAAGCGCCGTCTTCGTTTTCGAAGATAGGAAGACCCTGCAGAGCTTCGCGGGCCTGGGCGTCCAGCTCGCTGGCGTGTCTGGATAACGCAAGGCGTACCGACTTCGGATCACTTAGGAGCGCGTCATCGTTTCGTAGGCATCGCACCAGGTCCCCGGAGGTCGCGGGCGCTGGCCCCACGGCGTAGAGAAACTTCGCGAAGAGCGTCTCGTCTTCCTCGCCGAGGAGAGGAAGTGTCCCGGCGGAGAGGAGCAAGCGGAGCGACCCTGGGCGGTGGCACATGTCTGTGCTCGGCGCGGACCAAGCCGCCAAGGGCCGCGGCGCGCCCAGTGCATCTCGAAAAATGGGAAGGTCGAGTGCCCGCTTTAGGTCCTGGGACGCGAGCGTGTTCGTCGCGTCGTTGAGAAGCGCCGCGAGCATGGTGGTCGGCATGGACGGCACAGGGCCGTGTATAAGCAGGTCGCCGATGGCCGTGCGGGCGTCCGACGGAGGAATCTGTTTCGAGGACCCAAGGGCAGCAGCCAGGGCGATGGAAACCGGATGGGCGACGAAGCGCCTGTCCATGGAACGGAAGAACGCTTCTACGTCGTCCGAGCCTTCGCCATTCGAGCCGCGCGGAAGTCGTAGCTCCGAGGTTGCTCGCCGATGTCCATCCGCATCGAGCCAGACCTTCGAAGCCAAGACACGGGCTGCGTCGCGCGAGGAAAGACCGTCCGCATGTTCACCGAGCCACGCCAGCGCCGGCGCCCATTCGTGATCCGCGATCGGGTGCTCGCGCGCCTCATCTTCGGACGCGAGGGCCTTGGCGACATCGGCGACGGAGGTGGCGTGGATGGCGGCGGCGTCGACGTACGCGCCGGCGGGCGTCGAGACCCAGGACCAGCCAGGAAACAAACTCCGCAGCGCGTCGTCTTCGGGGATCAGAGCGCGACCTGGGCCGACGAGGGGGCGACGTACGCCGTGGGTGTCACGAAAGATGGCGGCGGAGGAGAGCACCGTTGCGAGGTCTCGTGACATCGTGCCGGCGGAGCGGTTCAGTACGTCCGTCACGACGTCGAGGCTGGCTTCATCCCAGTGGCCTGGCTCGTGTTCTGTGCTGTGCTGTGG
>JBLHKB010000514.1:0-5141 GCA_047619315.1 Polyangiales bacterium | reverse complement strand
GAGTTCAGCGCTGAAGCGCTAGCGGCGTTCCAGCGCGGCTGCGCCAGCACGGATCGGACCACCCACGTCGGTGCCGCTTGCGACGCGGCGGGCAGCTACCTCTTTCAGGTCGGTAATTCCCCGAACCCCCAGCCCATCGCGGCGCTCCTGGGCCGGGCGTGCGAACTTGGGAACCGTGATGGCTGCCACCACCTCGGAATGCTGCATGCCAGCACACGCTTTGGCCCGGCGAACATGCCACTGGCGCAACAGTTCATGCAGCGAGCGTGTCAGATGGGGCGAGAAGACTCGTGCCGTCTGGCTCAATAGCTCGGTGCTCTGAGTAGCGCACCTGGCTGAGGTGATGATGCCGCCGCCGGGAATACGAAGCCGCCTCACTCCGTTCTTTGCCTCGTGCGCTTTTACGTATTCCTCGTCGCGCTCGCGTTCGCTTGTTCCAGCGTTCCAATGGCGTCCGGTCCTAGGGCTACCTTGGTCGACGTCGCCGAAACGAACGAAGCGCATGCAATCCGCAAAGAAGAGCGAGCGCTCCGCGAAGAAGCAGGGGAATACGAAGCCTTAGAACAGGCCGAGCGCGCACGTAGACAAGCCCATCTCGCGCACTTTCGCGAGCTCGTGGCGCCTCTCTCTCCTGAACTCCTCGAGCGAGCAACAAGGATTCATGACGCGTCCGAGTTCAGCGTATCGTTCGACGCGGAGGAGCGCTTCGGCTGCACCATCGTCAGCTTTGGCGACTTCGGAAACGGCGTCGAGTCGTCCTGGGATGTGACGAAGTATGTTTTTCGTGAGGGTACGCAGGTTCTTCGGATTTCCTATGGCGGCGCAGACGGCTCCTACGTTCAGGAGCTCGAGCTCGACACCCCCATCGACGACGCCACTCGCGCGGACCTTGAGCAAGCCTTCGACACGCGCATCGCCCACGGACCACAAGACCCACGCTATGGATTGTCCCAGCTCTTTGTTAGCGCCCAAGGCTCGCCCGCCAGCCGTCGTGGCACCGGCTTCGCCGTCGTCGGGCCGCTCTACCCTGCCTACGCTCGCCCCGCGGCTTTTCCCCTCCTGCCCTACGAAGATCGCGACGTGACGCCGAATACGCTGGTCGAAGGTGGCGGGACCATCCTGCGAGTTGCGCCGATTCATACGGAATGCATCGAGCGCACCGTCGGGGCGCATCGCCTTCGCCACTGCGGGCTCGCCGGACGAAACGGAGGAGTCGCCGTCGCGCTCATGACCGGAGCAGAATCCGGCCTGTGGGTCTTGGAGACACGAAACGCGGTGCTGGGCGGTGAACTCGAATGGAGCGGCGAACACCATGGGTGGGTCTTTGGCTTCTTCGGCGGCTCCCACTCTGGCGGACGCTATGCCGGCTCCTCGGGCGTCGTCGCGCTCCGAACAAGCGACGGCTCGGTCTTTCGCATCGACGTCGACGGCGCCTTCGTGGATGGCTCCGACGTCAACCACTGGGACCGCGAGTCGCGGCAGTTTCAACAGCGGCAAGCATGCGTCGACGCGGAAGTTCAGCGACGTGAGCTCGACGAAGCGGACGTCGCTGCCCTCTCGGCCTGCGAAATGCCGGAGCTCGCTCTTCGAATGGATGCCGGCGGGCTCCTCGTGACGCGACCCGACGGAACCGTCGCGCGCGTGGAGTTCAACACGCTGCTGCGCGTGTTGCCTCATTAGCGGCGGCGCAGCATCCAAGCCAACCAGCTCAAGCCCATGAGCTGACCCATATTGCGGTCCGTCGCGATGGGCGCGTTGCGCAGCTTCTGAATCGGGTGAACGCCGAAGGTATTCCGCAGCCGCTGCTGTGTGCCTTCGTCCACGCCGCTCACCACAAGGCGCGCGTGCCCGCTCGAACGCACCGCGCGAATCGACGCGTCCTGAACGCGTGCGCGCGTGATCACGTCTTCAAGGTCGTGCTGCAGTGCGACGGGCAGGCGGCCGCGAATCAACAGCACCTTGCCGCCGCGTACGCTCAAGAAGAAGAGCTCATTCCCGCGTGAGATCACTATCGCTAAAGCGCCCACGAGGATCAGCACGAGCAAGGGAATCAGGAGCGGCACCCCAAGCGCGTAGCGCAGTCCCAGGAACGACGCCATCGAGGCGTTCCTCAAGTGAGCACAGGCTACTCGACGGGCCCGAGGGAGAAACCCACGGAGAGCTCCGCGCCCCAGCGCACTGGACCGATGATGCCGACTTCTCCCGCGAGAGAAGCAAAGAACCACTCCCGCACCTGAAGCCGAACGCCCGCGCGCGCCGAGAAGCCGAAGGCCGACGCGCCGTACTCGCTGGATTCTCCGTCGAAGAGCATCGTCGTACTCACCCAGTGAACAGAGCCAAGAACGTCGACGAAGGGGACCACCGGTCCAAAGGGATACTCCCCGCCAATGCCGAAGCGGAGCACGTAACTCTTGAGCGACTCCACGCGGCGCACCCCGGCGCCTGTATCTCGAACGGCGCTCTCCGCTGAGAACGACGTGAAGGGGAAATCGATGCCGGCCGTCATGCGAACATGACTGACCACCAAGCGTACGTCGTAGCGCAGCCCGAACACTTCCGTGCGATCGTAGGGCGCCCCTTGGAGCGCGGCGGGCGGAGCGTTTGCAGGCCCGGACTCGCGCGCGAAACGAAGCTCGTCGTAGCGATGCTGTCCAGCGACGAATCCCATCGTCGCCTCGAAGTGTCCCCAGAGTTCGTCACTTGCGGCGATGGGTTCAGCTTGGGCGCTTGCACCCCCCACCAGGACAAAGACGAGGACTGCGCCCCAGAGCGCGGGCTTCTTGAATCGTGAATGCGACATTAGAAAGTCTCCTTGCCCACAAACAACGCAACCCTCGTGCCACACCGCGGTGCGAAGCGCCTGACGCGCCCAAAACCCCATACGCAGCCCTCAATTTCCACCGTGGTGGCCTTCGAGAGATCTGGGTGAGAAGCTGGCGTGGCATGACAGCGAAGCCCGCAAGGTGGGCTGGCAAAGCACACCCGCAAAGAACAGAGCCGACAATGCCCTATATGATCGACCACGCGACCGCCGTCGCCGAGCAGCTCGAGAGATTCACCACGGGCTACGCCCATCACGTCGTAGGCCAACACGCGAACCTAGAGTTTTGGCTGGGAGAAGCGCGCAACGCCCTCGACACCCTCAATGACTACGGCAAGCGCTTCAACAAGATGGCGAGCGCTCAGAAGAACTGGGTTGACGCGCACGACACCACGGTGGGCTCTTCCTTCTGCTCGCACTGTGGCGGTCCATGCGAACTGCAAACGAAGATGGCCAAGCCACTGCCTCCTCAAAGATACGCATCGGGCGAACGAGAGGCGGCGGCGCAAAAGCTCAAAGACGCAACCTACCACTTCCTTCGCCGCTGCTACCGCATGAACCTGCTCGACGAAGCGGAGCTGAGGGCCGCGTGCAAGCACTTAGACACGAGCGTGGACTTGGCCGACCTGAATCACGACGGAGTCCCATAAGCATCGCACGATTTGAACCGTACGCGCGCTTCGGAGACCCCGAGCCGACTCTTTTCCCGAGTAGGCTGCTCAAACTCGTCGGCCTCTAGAGCCCATCTCCGGCGTTGCGTAGGGGCCGTTGAAAATGGCACCGACGGAAAAGAAAACCCCACGAGCGCATTCGCTCGCGGGGTGTCTTTTGGAAGAGGTCGCGGCTAAGGAGCCATGATCGTTTCGTCTCGGCCCAGATCCGTGGTGATTCGGATCGTGTCGCCGCTGGCGGCGGCCAACGCGGCCGAGAAGCTGCCGTCGGAGGCAGCCGTCGTCGTTACAACAGCAGCCAACTCTTCGTTCGTGAGGGTGACCTCAGCGAAGGGAGCGACGGTACCGGCGGGCCCGCTGACCGTCGCATTGTTGAAGTAGCCCAGGACGGATGCGATCTCCGCAGCCGTGAGACCCGCGAAGTACTCGTCGGGGAAGGTGGTCAAGACGAGGTCCATCTCCGCGGCGATGCTGTCCATGTCGTAGTCGGCGAAGTCCTGGAAGCCGAAGTGGACGATGGACACCGTGGCGCCGGGGGCGATGGTTACGCTTGCGAATGTGTAGTCGACGTCATCTCCATCGAGCACCACCGTTGCGCCGGGGTAGAGGAAGCCGAGAGCGGGGTCATCGCCACCGCCGTTTTCAACGCTGGTGTGCCAGCTTGCGTTCGAAGGTCCAAAGACCTCCTCACTGTCAGATCCGAGGTTGCCGTCGATGAGCACGTCGACGGTGATGGCGTCCGCCGTGGTGTTGGTAAGGACCTCCAAGAAGCGTGCGAATCGGCCCGTCTCTGGGATGTAGACTTTACGGGAGACCGTAAGACCCGTGACGCCGAGGTCTTCGACGTCGGGGAACACAAGCTCTCGCCCATCCTCCGTCACAACATTGGCAGCCAGAGCACTTGGGTAGGAAGCACCGTTGACGTTGAGATCGAACATCCCGTCGTAGGAGTCATCGGTTCCGTCGCTGATGCTTCCGTCGCTCTGGATGTCCCATAACTCGTCGTTCACTAGGTCAAAGTCGAATGCATCGACGATGCCAGCTGCGTCCGCCGGGGCGGCCGGCGCGGGCATGACGCCCGTGCCGTAGACGGGGTCGCTTCCTGAAGCGTCGGCGATGGCCTCGCCGACATCGATTCGCACCTGTTCGACGACGGCGTCGAGGTCACCGAGGTCCGTGGCTGCCATGGTCAGAGCAGTGTCTGCCGCGCTCGTCAGATCGTCGATCTCCATGTTGCTGTAGTCGGACAAGCCCACGCCGTCTCCGGCCGTCGTCACGATTTGCTCGATGATGGAAGCGACACCGGTGGTGGCCGGCGTGACATCTTGGACGTCGCTGACGGCGAAGGCGACGAGGTCGCCGCTCTCGCTGCTGGCCGTGAGGCGCAGCCGGGAGCTCGGAGCGACGGGATTGATGAGCTGCATCGAGAAGTCACCCGACGCGTCGGCATCGACGGCGGCGAGGGCGCCGAGAGCGTTGGCGTCGTCGCCAAGGGCCCCGAGGACAACGAAGGACCCGTCCACGGTGCCTGCGCCGTCAGAGACGGTTCCAGCGAATGTGGTCGTCATCAGACTGGAGCCGTCCATGCCGTCCGTGCCATCCGTGCCATCCGTGCCATTGGTGCCATTGGTGCCATTGGTGCCAACGAC
>JBLHKB010000513.1:0-5146 GCA_047619315.1 Polyangiales bacterium | reverse complement strand
AAGAGACGATCATTCGCAGCGTTTTGACCTGACGCTCACCCACGGCTCCATGCTCGTGCTCGGAGGAGACACTCAGCGTCAATGGGAGCACTGCGTGCCGAAAACTCGAAAGCCCGTGTCGCCGCGGGTGAACGTGACGTTTCGCTCGATCTGTTAGCGAACGCAGCTTGGGGCGACGAAGCTGCTCTTCACGACGGGGTAGCGGGAAAACTCAGGGCAGGACGTATCATTCAGGAAGACAGCAGACCGTGCGAACCCCAGTCGGCGTTGCGGCGCCATGTGGAGTATTGGGGGCGGGTTGGCACCCATGCACGGTCCTGGTGATTTCGCTGATGCCGTGTGATCGTCTCAGGCCAGCCGAGGCCTGCTGGCAATCTCCCCCTCTGGACAGCCGTCTTCCAGATAATCTTCCAAGTAGGCGACCGCCTCGGCGAACTCCCCAAGGCGCTCCGCACTGATGAACACGTTGTAGAGCAATGCACGCCGACCACTCAGCCGAAAAGCTGCCTCGAACTCGAGCTTGGCTTCCTCGTAGGAGCCCCTGTCGAAATGCAGATTGCCCGAGTCAAAGTGAGTCCTTGCTTGCTCATCTTGGTTTGGTGCCTGTGCCTGGGCCTGTGCGCCCATCAAGAGGACTGAGGCCGCAGCGAACGCGGCGACGAGACGCCGAAGTGCTTGCATGCTCAAAACATCGCTCTGGCTCGTGGTCATGAACAGGCTCTAACATTCTGAATTGGCTCTTGCTAGTTCCCGATGCACTGCCCCTCTCTCTCGCTGGCTCCCACGAGCAACGCGCACGCCTTCCGACCGCATCAGCGGCATTCTAGGATCTCAGCGGCACTCAAGATCGTAGGGCTGAAAATCCTCAGGCGAAAAACGACAAACACCGTCGCTAATTCCCGGAATCGCGATCGTCCCTGATACGGCTGAGCGGATTGTCCTGTCCCCACACTCCGGCGACGCGGCGAAGCTCGCCCAGCAGTAGCCTGGAGTAGGCCGACACACTGGATCGAGCTCGCCATCAGAATTCTGAATGCAGCGCGGGTAGCCGACCTCTTCCTCCCCATCACAGTTGAAGTCATAGTCGCCACCTACGCCCGACTCTCCTTCAATCGGCGTGGAGTATGCGCTCCCCCCGGGAAACGCTCTGTCATCATCGGGCGCACAGTCGCCGTCTTCCGCGCTTTGCCCCACCGGCGCACTGCCCTCTTCATCGAGGCAACTAGGTATTCCAAGACCGACACCAAAGCCGTCTCCATCCGTGTCGACGAACAAAAGCACCTGCACGCCCTCGCCCTCGTCCACGAGCGTGTTGCAGTTGTTGTCGAGCTCGTCGCAGACCTCGGTGGCGCCGAGGTAGCAGGTGTCGCAGGTCTCGTCGCAGTCGCCGTCCATGGTGACCCACATGCCGTCGCCGCACTCTTCGGCAGCGCACGCGTTGCAGGCATCGCCGGATCCGTATCCGTCGCCATCTACGTCGAGGAAGAAGTCCTGCAGAGTGTCTTCGTCGATCACCCCGTCGCAGTTGTCGTCGAGACCATTGCACGTCTCTTCGCCGGCCTGAACGCCATTACAAACGAGCTCGCCTTCCGTGCATACGGTCATGCCGACGGTGCAGACGCCCATGTCCTCGCCGCAGGATTCGCCAAGCATCGGATCGGCTTCGTCGGTCTCGCCGTCCATGTCGTCGTCGAGACCGTTGCAGACCTCGCTGGCGCTGATGTCAACACTCGCGTCCGAGCCCGCGTCGGGCATCGTGGCGATGCAGGCATCGCCGATTCGAACTTGTCCAGTGGGGCATGGGTCTTCGTTGGATCCCCCGCAAGCTGTGAGAGTAAAGAACGTGAAGAAAAGAAGATTTTTGGGCAGCATGGGAAGTCCTAGGAGTTGAGATCAGCCGACTTGGCTGGGGTATCTCGTTTGCTGTCGTCGCGAGTTGCGAACAAAGGGCCGCTCAGCGACATCGCACGGTCCCAGCTGTCTGCGGCGATCCACTGGGTACGGTGCAGCGGTCCAGAAGAATCTGGACCTCTCGAAGCAGATTCCCCTCTCCGCACTCATCGTTGATCACGTTGTAGCAAAACCCATTGCGGCAGCCGGTGCCGCAAGGCACGTGCTCCTTGAACTCTTCGCCATCGCAGTCGTAGTCAAAGGGCGCTCCCGTCGTTTCTCCCATAATCGGTGTCTCGTAGTACTCAGTCGCACCCGGAAACGCGCGCGCATCACCGTCCGCGCAGTCTCCACCGGCATCTGCAAAGCCAGCGGACGTCTCGCACTGAGCGACACCTTCTCCGGTGCCAAAACCATCCCCGTCCGCATCCGGGTAGATGAAGATCTGCACGTCGTCCTCGTCCGTCTCCCCGTCACAGTCGTTGTCCAAGGTGTCACACACTTCCGTGCCGCCTTCGAAGCAGGTCTCACAGGTGTCGTCGCAGTCACCGCCGACGGCAACCCAGTTTCCCTCACCACACTCTTCCATCGCACAGACGTCGCACGTCACGTCCCCGCCAAAGGTATCGCCGTCTTCATCGAGGTAGAATGTGAACTGGACCAGCTCGTCTACGTCGCCGTCACAGTCATCATCGATGGCGTTGCAGACTTCATCGGCGGGCAGCACACCGTCGCAAACAAGCGCGCCTTCAACGCAGGTGAGCGTGCCCGCGGTGCAGGCCCCAACGTCCTCGCTGCAGGAAGCGCCAAGCTCCGGGTCCGCCTCGTCGACCTCGCCATCCCGGTCGTCATCGAGCCCGTTGCAGACCTCTTCGGTGGGAACGCCACTATCCACGACGGGAGCACCGCCATCCACGGTGGATGCAATGCAGGCGGCGCCGATGAGCATTTCGCCGGGGGGGCAAGAGTCGTCGCCGCAGGCGATTGAGAGAGCGACGAGGAGAAGGAGGTAGGTACGCGTCATAGGACTTCCGTGTCGAGGAGACGACTAGCAGGTTTCGAGAGAACTGGCGCTCGGACTACACTCTCACGAGTTGCGCAGAAAAGCGCTCACCCGTTCTCGGTACAGAAGACGGTATCCCCCACGCAACTCACCATCGCTCCAATCGATATTGCGGACGATTGGCCATTCTTGAGTAGCTACGGTAGGAAGCCCTCGTCCCCCGCAGCGCTCTGCATATTCAGTGAGACACCCCAGTGAAACTATATAACTTCACCCTCGCCTTCTTCGCCCTCTTATTGGCCTCCTCCTCCGGCGTAGCCCACGCTCAAGAGACCATGGTGGTTTACTCCCTCGGCGGCGAAGCCAGCCCCGAAGAGTATGCCGCCGCCCTTGGCTCTGTCAGTACGGCTCTTCGTACCGCAGGCCGACAGCCTCAGGCCGCCGAAGCAAACTGCGACCCCGACGACGACTGCTTCGAGGGCGTTCTCCAGACCCACCAGTGCGACGCCGCCGCCGTCGTGACCTTCTGGGCGCAGAGCGAGACGCGGGACGTGCCCCACCTCGTTATTACCCTTGCTGACGCCACTGGGCTCGTCGCCGTCGCCGAGGACATCGCCCCCGATGCTGTCCTCGCCACCACCGCCGCTGAGATGATCGGCCGCGCCTTCTACGACTGGCCACGAAGAGCCGGCGTCATCCTCCACCTCGACACCATCCCCAGCGGTCGCCCCGTTCGTATCGACGGTCTCATGCTCCTATCCCCCGTCACCCGCCCCGTCATGCTCGGGCGACACGAGATCATCGTCGGCGCCGAGGGCCTCATTCGACGCGACTTCACCGTCCACGGCGAGAGCGAAGACGAGATCAACCTCGTCGTCCGCCTCGATGACGAGTCCGGCGGCGTCTCCGGCGCTTCGGCCCAGGTGTCTGAGGGCAGTGAGCCGCTCGGTGAAACGCCTGCAGCGGGGACCAGCGAAGGTTCGGCGTGGCCGAGTTACGCGGTTGGCGGCGGCATGGTCGTGGCCGGGGCGGCGCTTTGGATTTCGCCTGTACTTACGCTGGCGGGCGCGGGCGACTACAGCTCAGTCACGGAGCGTGGACCGCCCACTCGTATTGAAGAAGTCGGGATGGACGGCGGACAAGTCGTTCTTGCCGTCGCTGGTTCCGTGCTCGCCGTCGCCGGCGCGGTACTCATGATTGGCGGCTGGCTGCGTACTTCTGGCACTGTGACTAATGAGGGCGCGATGTTGCGCGTCGAGGGAAGCTTCTAATGAAATATTATCTTATCCTGTCAGCCTGTTCTCTCGCGCTTCTCATGAGTTGCAAAGGCACCGTCGAGGTCAACTGCACGGAAGAGCCGACTCGTCGCTCATGCGTAGAAGCATGCGCAGATGACCCAACATTGCCTCATTGCTCCAACACCGACGGTGGGCCTCTAGATGGCGGCACGGATGCGGACGTCGACGGCGGCCCTGATGCGACGCTGCCCTGCAGCGTCGAGTGCATGAGCGAAACGCCCCTCTGCAACCTGACATCGATGGAGTGCGTGCAATGTCTCGTCCCCGAGGACTGCGCGGAACTCGGCGTCAACACCATGTGCTCCGACGCCGGGAGCTGCGTCCAGTGCGTGGGGAACGCGGACTGCTCGGAGCCCGGCGCGAGCGTTTGCTCCACGAGCGGTGAGATGGCGGGGACTTGCGTGCCTTGTGCCGCGGCGACCAGCGCCGCCGACTGCGCCGGCATTCTCGGCAGCGAAGACACCGCGCTCATCGTCTGTGATGAGTCCGGTGAAGTGGGTGTCTGCGTCCAGTGCGACGGAGACGACGCGTGTACCGATGCCGTTTGCGACTTGCGTCCGGACTCTGACGCGCGCTTCTCTTGCGTGGCCGAGCGACCCGATGAGGTCTTCGTGTGCGGGGAGTGTATTTCGAACAGCGAGTGCCCCGCAGAGCATGTCTGCGTCTCCACTTCGTTCATGGGCAACGACACCGGCTTCCGCTGCCAGTGGGCCGTAGACCCAGCGGCCCCGGACGCCATGGCGGACTGCGTGAACAACCGTGCGCCTTTCTTGTCCCCGACGGAGATGGGTCCGACGGCGGGGCTGGCGGAAGCGCAGAGCTGCACACTGCGGCGGACCTCCTGTGAGGGCTGGCTCGACTTCCAAGGCGGCGGACGTGGCGGCCTCAACTGCGGCTCGGACGCAGAATGCGGTCTTGAAGGTGTGGAAGACGCTACCTGCGGGGTGATAAATTC
>JBLHKB010000512.1:0-5151 GCA_047619315.1 Polyangiales bacterium | reverse complement strand
AGCGAGGTGAGGCCATCTCTGTTGGACGACTTCAAACAATCCGGGGCCGTCCATCTCGGGCATCATCAGGTCGCAAACGATGAGGTCAAAGTCCGCCCCACCCTCCAAAATCTCTAGTGCGTGCAGCCCACTCTCTGCAGTTTTAAGCGTATGGGTCGGCTCCAGCAAACGCCGGTACGCGTTCAAGAGAGCGACTTCATCGTCGATGATGAGAATGTGGGCGTGACGGACGGGTGTGATGGTGGGAAGGAACTCGGCTTCTGCACCGACCTCGGCCTCTGGCAGCACGACGCGGAAGCAGGCGCCAAAGGAGCCGCGGTTAACCAGCGTTAGTTCGCCATCGTGACGCCGCATGATCTCGGCGGAGAGAGCGAGACCGAGGCCTGTCCCTTTGTTGGGTGCCTTCGTTGTAAAAAAGGGTTCGAAGATGCGGCGCCGCAGCTCGGGCGGGACGCCCGGCCCGTTGTCCGTGACCTCCAACCACGCTTCACCGTCGTGGGGCTGCGTAAAGACATCGATACGGCCAGCATGAGGGGCGAGGGCTTGGTCGGCGTTCCGAATCAAGTTGAGCACGACCTGGGCAAGGCGGCGCTTGTCGCCATGGATATAGGATGACTCGCCCAGGTGAAGACGTAGTTCGGTGGTCGAGTGCAGTTGGGAACGCGCCAGACGAGCGGCATCCGTGGCGATGTCGTTCATGTCGTGGAGGTCAGCGTCGAGGGCAGGCCGTCCGAACGAGTCGAGCTCGGAGATGATCGTTTGAATCCGTTCTACTCCATCGAGACAGTCTCGAAGCACCGCACTCCATTCGGGCGCGTTTGCAAACGTCCTTCTTGCGTCGAGTTCAAGCGCGCGAAGGTTGATCTCGACGTAGGCGAGCGGATTGTTGATCTCGTGCGCGACTCCCGCAGCGAGACGTCCGAGTCCGATCAAACGCTCGTCGTGTTCGAGGCGAGCGCGCGTCGATTCCAATTCCGCCTGCGCTGTGACGTCTTGAACGATTCCCACCACGCCAGTGATCGCGCCGCTCGCATCACATTCACATCGACCCGCAGAGGACACGTATCGGATGCTGCCGTCGGCCCGTTCGATTCGGGCACGAAACTCGTAGGGCCCGCCGTCTTTGAGAACGCGGTGGAGACATCGTGCGACGCGACGACGGTCTTTCGCGTGGTAGAGCTGGATCGCCTCTTCGAGCGAAGGCGCCCCGACCCTCGGATCGCGGCCATGAATGCGAAACGTCGCCGGAGACCAGGTCATCCCGCCGGAGACGGCGACGCGCCAACGACCCACGCCCGACAGCTCCTCAGTCAGGGTGAGCTGACGAAGACGCTCGCCAGCGATGCTAGAGACTCGCTCCAACTCTTCCTGCGCGTTCGGGTCCACACTCCAGCAAAACGGTAGGAAGCGAGGGTCCTTTAGGTGGAAGGGCCAAGCGGTGTACGTCCTCTACAGCAACCGGGGTTCCGGTCGTATTGACTGCTCATGAACCCAGCGTCGTCATCAGTATCACTCGCCATGGTTGTGGATGATTGTCGCGCCGACTTGGAGCTCGTGGTTCATCTTTTGGAGGCTGAATCGAATGTCGCAACCATCCTGAAGTCCGAGAACGGCCTGGAGGCCATGAAGACCATCCGCCAGCGACTCAACCGAGACGAAGCGATCCCGGAGATCATCTTTCTCGACCTTCGGATGCCCGTCATGGACGGCATTGAATTTTTGCGTGAGCTGGCCGAAGTTCTGCCGCTTCACGTCGATCCTCCGCGCGTGTACGTGCTCACCGGAAGCGCATCGGACCCCCAGCGCCTCGTGGTCCTCGAGCACCCCTTCGTCGTCGACTATATCGTCAAGCCGCTCGTCGGCCGTGACGCATCACGCGCGCTCAACCCCTCGTCCTACGACTTGGACTAAATCGGCCTATTTTTTCTCTTCCGTCGGTAGCTTTACGACGACGAACCAGTAGTTCTCGAGGTTCCGGATGACCTCCATGAGAGCGGCAAACGTCGGCGGCTTCGTGATGTACGAGTTGACGTGATCGTCGTAGGCCTGACGCACGTCTTTGTCTCGCTCTGAGCTCGTCAGCATCACTACAGGGATCGTTCGAAGATCCGGATCCGCTTTTACGGCTTGGAGAACCTCGACGCCGCTCACCTTCGGGAGGTTGATATCCAACAAGACCAAATCGGGGCGCGTCGCGTTCTCATACGGTGGCTCCCGACGAAGAAACTGCAGGGCTGCTTCGCCGTCATTGACGACATAAAGTCGGTTGAGCAGCTTGCTGACCTCAAACGCCTTCTTTGTCAGCAGGACATCGCCAGGGTTGTCTTCGACGAGAAGAATTTCGACGGGATGTTCGATCACCAGAGATCTCCTACCGCAGCGACGCACTCATTGGGAAGCCTAAACCAGAACAGGCTGCCGTCTCCGTCCTTGTGGTCAAGCCCCATCGCGCCGCCATGACGAGCGACAATTCGCCTGCAAATAGCGAGGCCAATGCCCGTTCCGGGATACGTACCGATGGGATTCAGGCGATGGAACATCTTAAATATCTTGTCCGTATAGGCAGGATCGATTCCGATTCCGTTGTCTTCGACTTCGAAGCGCCACGCGTCCCCTTCAGCCAGCGCCCGAACCTGGACCTTTGGAGCGACCCCGGGGCGCGAGAACTTGAGCCCATTGCTGATCAGGTTCTCAAGAAGACGACCAAGCTGAATCGAATCCGCCAGCAGAGTCGGCATGGCGTCGATCTGCAGCTCTCCGCCCGCTTCGAGCAACGTGTTGCCGATGTCTCTCCGCACCGCGTCGATGACACTCGCCACATCGATGAGTTCCAAAACAAGGGGACGCTTCCGCACTTGGGAAAACACAAGAAGGTCACGCACCAGGTTCTGCATCCGCACAGCGCCATCAAGGGCGAAGTGCAGATATTGAGCACCGTCTCCTTGGATCTGGTCGCCGTACTCGTGAGCGAGGAGTTCGATGTAGCTATGGACCATCCGCAACGGCTCTTGCAGATCATGGGATGCTACAAATGCGAACTCTTCGAGTTCCCGCTGGACGTCGATACGACTCGTGATGTCTGTGAAGACAACCACCGCGGCATGGCCAACGACATCGAGGACCGGCGCCGCAGACACCGTGAGCCAGCGGTCGTGCTCCAGAGTCTTGTTGCGGACCATGAGAACCTCGTCGGTGACGTGTTCCCCTTGGAAAGCGCGGGCGAGGGGCAACTTCTCGCCTGGAATCTCGACGCCTTGCTGGTCGTAAATACCGAAGTGCTCACCCCAAGTAGAAATCTCTAATTCGGAGGCTGGCTGTATACCCGTCAATATCGTCGCGGCTGGATTCCACAAAGCAAAAGCACCTACCTCGTCAATCGTCGCGATTCCCACGTCCATGACATCAATGATCGACTGCAGCGCTTTGCGCTCCGTCGCGCGCAGCTTTGTGACGTCCGTCAGCGCCAACATCATCCCGATCTTCCGTCCGTCCATGAGGTGCCATGGCGCGACTCGGGCATCGAAGAGGCGCTCATTGCCCAAAATGGCAATACGCTGCAGTGAAACCTCTTCTGATTGGGCGAGCGCGGCCAGCACTCGTTCTTGATTGTGCGCGGCGGTTGGCAGGAGGGTCTCGAATTCCCGTCCGTGAAGACTGTCCCCAGGACCGTCAAGGAGCGCCACGAAATCGCGACTCGCCGCGACGACGCGTAGCTTTGCGTCGACGACGACCACAGTCCCAGGAAAAGTCGCCACCAAAGAGCGAAGTGTTTCGCTCGAATCCTTGCGTTCCGCGCGACTGAGCGCCGATTCACTCGATTGTCCTTCGGTCGCTGGGCGCGAAATCCCCACCGTGAGGACTGTCTCCTCGTTTTCTCGCACCGCTCGCTTGGTCGTCTCAAAGTAGTGAACTTCTCCATCGTGCCGCGTCACCGGCTCGGTGACGCGAACCGGCTGGCCGGTGGTCCACACCTCGTGATCGTCGCGGACGTATTGGAGCGTGTCGTCGGGATCACTGTGCTCGGCGTCGACGAGCGATGCCAAGGTCGCGTTGTCTATCCCGTAGTAGTCGCAGAACGAGCGGTTGGCCCAGAGGAGCTTCGAGCGGTCGCCCTTGACCAGCACAAACTCTTCCAGCGCGTTGAGCACCGACGCATACCATTCTGAGGTTCCGGGTTTAGCCATGACATACCTTCTTCCACGCTCTAATCCTGCGCATATCAGCCTTGAACGGCTGTTTTCTCGGCCGCTTTACTCACGTCGCTGGTCGACAAGGTTACGATCGTTCCGTTCACGCCGAAGGCAAAAGCACTCGCACGGTGGTGAACGCTCCGTGCTCGGACTCGAGCTCGATGATCCCGCCGTAGAGAGAGAGGAGATGCCGAGCGAGCGATAGCCCCAGGCCGGGGCTCTCCCGTGGACTGTCTGAGGACCGGTAAAACGCGTCGAACACATTCTGGATGGCGTCTCCGCGAACACCGCGTCCTTCGTCCCGAAATTCGATCTCCCACATTTTACCTTTCGCCGCACTTCGACTGGAGAGGGAGAGCTCCGCGGCTCTCCCTTCCTTGCGAAAGTAGATCGCGTTGCTGAAGAGATGGCCGAAGATCTGGGCGGCGTGATGGGGTGCCATCGCCACGACGACGTCTGTGGAGATCTGGCTTTCCACCGTGAGGCCCTCTTTGGGAGCTAGCGCGGCGCTTTCAAGTTCCGCGATCATGTTCGCGACCACGGTCTCCCCCACTTCGGCCTTGGCTCGTCGTGCACGCGAAAAAAGCAGAGCCTCATCGACCAGCCGCTGGATGAGCTTCGCCCCACCAGTCATGAACCCAAGCCAGGTCGTGATGTCGTGATTTTCGTGCTCACGAAGCTCGTCGTCGAGCAGCCCTGCAAAGGACGTGATGTGTCGAATCGGCGCCCGAAAGTCGTGCGAGAGGAAGTAGGAGAAGCGCTCGAAGTCCTGGTGCGCGCGACGGAGCTTTTCCTTCACCACCGCAAGTTCTTCCTTCACAGTCGCAAGCTCTTCCGCCGGCTCAGGCGGCGCCTCGGTGGCGTTTGTAGCGTCGCTCATCCTCGGAACGTATATCAGATCTGCGATTCCGACGACCACGGTGTCTTCATCTGACGGCGCCTTGGTAAAGGTCCTCTTCAT
>JBLHKB010000511.1:0-5153 GCA_047619315.1 Polyangiales bacterium | reverse complement strand
TCCGTGGCGAGCTCAAAGACATCGTGGGCGCGCTACGCCTCCGGCTTGATCTCGAACCAAGTCCCGCCCTCAAGTCCCAGGAGAACTCCGACGACCTCGTGGTCTAGAAGTCGTCGTCGAAGGGGGCGTCGAAGTCCTCGGTGGCAGCTTCCACTTCGGCGTTGATGGCCGCGGCTTCTTCAGGCACGGCGATGGCCGTCGCGTTGACGGCCATGTATGCGCCCACAAGTCCTAGAACACAGAACCCGGCGATGGCGCCGAACTTCTTGGGCGACTCCAGCTTCCGGAAGGCCCAAACGATCCCTGCGAGGGCTATGAGTCCAAAAACGCCGCCTGCACCCGCTACTGCCATCCACATACGTGCATGGTACACGCTTCTGCCCCTTTAGGTATCTAGGATGCTTGCGGCTTCAAAGAGCGCCTTCCGGCTCGAAGTCCATGTCCGTGGTCAGCAGGAACTGATCGAGTTCGAAGCCGTCCTCGCGCTGGGCGATCTGAATCGTGTGTTCACCTGCCTCCGTCACCTCAATGAAGATGGTGCCGTCGCAGCCGCAAGCGTCCCCGCAGGAGTCGCGCTTCGCGTTGGACCAAGTCCAATTGTTCTTGCCACGACACCACTGAATGCGGCGACCACTCTCGGGCCACTCGCCATCGATTCCGACGTGAAGGCCGTTGTCTTCGGGGCCGGTGGAATAAGCCCGTACCCAGACGTAATAGGTGCCGGTCGTTTCAAACACGACCCGGTAGGTCAGCGTCGGGCCATCGCCCCCGGTGTTGTAGAGTGCGCCTGGCTCGAAGGGGTCGTCGCCGGTCTGGCGAGTGTCCGGCAGGCTCTCGAGATACGCTCCGCCGCTCGCACCTTCCACGTGTGCTGGATCGGCGTCGGCGCTGAAGTCAGGGGTGTTGTCCGCGTCGGTCAGGTACCAGCTCCGCGGGAGGTCTCGGGACTCGCCCTCCGCGAAGCCCTCTGCCTCGATGACCACCATCCCGTCGCTCTCGGTGAAGACTCGGTCGGGTGATGCCGCGTCGGGTGCGTCGACGCTTCCAGTTGAGCTGTCTTCGCGCGTTGCGCTGCCGTCCATTTCCGCGGTCGGCGCCGTGTCGTCGCCGCAGGCCAGGAAGAATAGCGCGCAGAACGCCGCCAAGGGAGAGAGCCGTATGTAGTGGTCCATCTAAGGACATCATACCATCAGGTCTAAGCGCGCTGTGGCTCTCGGAAAGCGGGATCCGGTTGAAGGAACTGAAGCACAGTCCGCTCGACGTGCACCGCCGGACACCGAAGGCCTCGCGGCTCGTGATCCGCCGCCACATCTGGTAGATCCGACCACGAACCTCACAGGAGCAAACCCATGGTGTACGAAGTCCCGGCCCGAGTTCGCGAAAACGCAAAGACCCCCATCGTGGACATGGACCGCTACCGCGACACCCATGCGCAGGCGGCGAACGATCCGGACGGCTTCTGGCTGGACATCACAAAGTCGCGCCTCGCTTGGCGGACCGAGCCGACGGTGGGTCTCGAGGGGAGCTTCCGCACCGTCAAAGAGGCGCCGCTCAGCTGGTTCGCTGACGGCACCCTCAACATCACCGAGTCTTGCCTCGACCGGCACCTCGCCGAGCGCGGCGACAAGGTCGCCATCTTGTGGGAGGGCGACGAGCCCGGCGAGTCGCGGGAGATCACTTACAGCGAGCTGCACGCGGAGGTGTGCAAAGCGGCGAACGCGCTGAGCGAACTGGGCCTAAAGAAGGGCGAGCGCGCCATCATCTACATGGGCATGGTTCCGGAGGCGGCCGTTGCGATGCTCGCCTGCGCGCGCCTCGGCGCGATCCACTCCGTCGTATTTGGCGGCTTCTCCGCGGAAGCCGTGCGGGACCGAATCCGCGACTGCGGCGCCGAGATCGTGATCACCCAGGACATCGGTCTGCGCGGCTCACGGCACATCCCCCTCAAGAGCGTCGTCGACGAGGCCTGCGAGGGAGAGAAGCTCGTCAAGAAGGTCCTCGTGTACAAGCGCACCGAGGAGCCCGTGAGCTGGGTCGAAGGCCGGGATGTTTGGTGGCACGACGCCGTGGGCGGCGCGAGCCCCGAGCACAAAGCGGAGGCCTTCGAGGCCGAGCACCCGCTCTTCATTCTCTACACCTCCGGTTCAACGGGCAGGCCCAAGGGCGTGGTTCACACCTGCGCCGGCTACATGACGTATGCGAGCTACACGCACGCGACGGTGTTCGACCTTCGCGAGGACGACGTGTACGCCTGCATGGCAGACGTCGGCTGGATCACCGGCCACACCTACATCGTGTACGGCCCCCTCGCCAACGGCGCGACGACCTTGATGTTCGAGTCCGTCCCGACGTATCCGGACGCGGGTCGTTACTGGGACATGGTCCAGCGGCACAAGATCAGTATCTTCTACACCGCGCCCACCGCCATCCGCGCCCTCGCGGCGCAGGGCGACGACTTCGTCACCAAGTACGACCGCTCGAGTCTTCGTGTACTCGGCACCGTGGGCGAGCCCATCAATCCAGAAGCGTGGATCTGGTACCACGAGGTGGTCGGCCAAGGACGCTGCAACATCGTCGACACGTGGTGGCAGACGGAAACCGGCGGCATCGCCATCAGCCCCATCGCGCCGGCGACGCCCACCAAGCCCGGCTCCGCCTCGTTCCCCATGCCGGGAATCAACCCTTCGCTCCGAACGCCAGAAGGCGAAGTGATCCGTGGACCGGGTCAGGGTCTGCTCTGCCTCGACTACCCATGGCCTGGGCAAGCACGCACCGTGTGGGGCGACCACGAGCGCTTCTTCTCGACCTACTTCTCCATGGTCGAGGGCGCGTACTTCACCGGCGACGGGTGCCGCCGCGATGAGCAGGGCTACTACTGGATCACCGGCCGCGTCGACGACGTGCTCAACGTCAGCGGCCACCGCATGGGCACCGCCGAGTTTGAGGCCGTGCTCATCTCCGTCGAAGAGGTCGCCGAAGCAGCCATCGTCGGCTTCCCCCACGACATCAAGGGGCAGGGAGTCTACGCCTACGTCGTCGCCCAAGGCGGCGCGACCATCGACGCGAAGTCCCTCAACGCCGCGTGCCGTGAAAAGATCGGCGCGCACGCCAAGATCGACCGAGTGCAAATCGTTCCCGGCTTGCCAAAGACGCGCTCCGGCAAAGTCATGCGACGCATCCTCCGCAAGATCGCTGAGGGCCGCGGCGACGAGCTCGGCGATGTGTCGACGTTAGCCGATCCGAGCGTCGTCGAAGCGATCCGTAACGGCGCGGTGCTGAAGTAGGGCGTTCGCGGCGGGCCGGGGCCACGTGTCCGGTCAGCGTCTGTAAAAATGCCCTCGTCATTTGGGAACCCGTATTTTGAACATCGTCGCTCGTCTAGTCTGCGCCAGCCTTCTGCTTACTCTCTCTGCGGGAGCGCCCTTCGGTCTTCATGCTGCGCGCGCGCAGGAGGACAACCCAGCGCCTCCGGGCGAAGCACCCACGGAGGAGGAGAGCGCTCTTACGCGAGCGAGCGTTCAGCAGCGTATCCGCTCCGTTCAAGCTTCGGAGACGCTCGACGACGCGCAGAAGACCGAGCTCCTAAGCCAGTATGGTCGTGTTGCGGAAGCGCTTGAGAGCGCAGAAGAGTACCGCACCTCCGCGGAACCGTATGAGGAAGCGCTCCGGACGGCGGTGGACGAGGTACAGTCGATTCGCGCCGGGATCGCTGCGCTGCCATCGAGCCCACTGGCCGATCTCTCGGTCACCGCTGAATCGGGCGCCGACGCCATCGACGAGCAGCTGCAGGAGATCCGTGGTCAGGAGTCATCCACCAGCCTCGCTCTGGGCGAAGTCGACGGTCGCCTGGCGGAGATTGATGCACGGCCGCCAATGATTCGCGCGCGGGAAGCCGCCGTCCGCGAAGCCATCGCAGTTCTCCTCAATGCGCCGATGACTCCAGCCGCGGAGCAGGTGCTTGATCGAGAAGCAGAGTTCTGGCTCCGCCGCTCAAGTCTTGATGCGCTCAACGCCGAAGCCGCGCTCTTGCAGCTGGAACTCGAGAGCGCACCGTCGCGTCGTTCGCTGCTCGAAGCGAGACGGGACCAACTTCGAGTCGAGCTAGAGCGTGTTCGGCCGAAGATCGACGCTATGACGCAGTGGCTCGCGGAGGCTCGGCAACGTCAGACGGTTCGAATTGCCAGCGTCCTGAGTTCAACGCTGTCTGAAGCGATCCGTTCCCATCCGCGCGTGGTCGAAGAGCTTGCTGCGAATCAGCGCCTCGCCGACAGCATCGCCGCACAGACCGAGTTGCTCAACGCCGCGTCGGCCGACGACGCTGAAGCGGCGAATCAATTGGCCCAGGTTCAGAGAAGACTGTCGGACACTCGGCAGCAGCTAGACGTGGGCGGAATGAGTCAGGCGCTGGGCCGCTACCTCGCGGAGGAACGGCGCGCGCTCACGCAGCGTTCGACCTACCCCAACGACTCAAGCCGACGACGGGCGGCGCTCGCCGAGGCGGGGCTGCGTGGGATTGAACTCAACCAGAGTCGGCGGGAACTCGTGAGCCCGGACGCCTACGTGTCTGAGCGGATGGAGGGCGTCGACGGCGCGGGCTCACGCGGCGTACGGCGAGCGCTCCGGATGCTGGCGAATCAGCGTCGCGAGCTTGTTCAGCAAGCGATCGAGGTGAATCACGACTTTCGCCGAACGCTCTCGGAGCTCGAGTACCGGGAGTCTCAGCGACATCTGCTCATTGAGGAGTTCAACGCGCTCCTCGCGGAGCGACTACTGTGGGTGAGGAACGCGGGCTCTTTGGGGCTGGCTGAGCTGCGGAGCCTACCCTCCGAGGCTGGGGCGGCCTTCGACCTCCGCTGGTGGCTAAGCGCGGCAAAAGGCGTGGTCCAGCTGTGCACGGATGTGCCGGCGTTCTGGCTCTGCCTGATTCTGTTTGGGCTCTTCTTCGCTCGGCGAAAGTCCCTCATTCAGAGACTGCGAGATTCGTCGTCGCATGTAGGGGACGCCGCAAAGGACGAGCTGCGAGCGACCCTGGTCGCGCTCGGCTTGTCGCTGACTCTGGCGGCGCCTGGGGCGCTGCTCACTTTTTTTGCGGGGTGGCTGATGGGCAGCCAGGTCGAAACCACCGAGGCCGCTCAGTCCGTTGGAGCGGCGCT
>JBLHKB010000510.1:0-5165 GCA_047619315.1 Polyangiales bacterium | reverse complement strand
CGCCGTGATATCATCATCACCATGTCTCAGGCTTGGACCCACGACATCACAGTGAACCTCGAAGCTCACCGACTGAGGTGGTCTGGTCTTCTCTTCGTGCTGTCCATCGTTCTCGGATCGGCCTGCGGCCGGCGAAGACGTGTGCCGCTAAGAAAGTGATCCGCTCGCGGCACTCAAGCTCCGTCTTGCCTGGAATGAATCCGCAGCGCTATTCTCCGCGGCATGCAAGGCAACAACGAGCAGGCTCCGGGACAGCCGCCTCACGATCCCGCACGCTTTGGACGTCTCTCGGTCCGCACCAGCCATAATCCATTCGCTTGGATGCTCTTTTTCGTGAGCACCAGCGTGGAGATCAACGGCCACGCCCAGAAGCAGCCTTGGGGCACCTCGACCTACGACCTGCCTGAGGGTGTTCACAACGTGAAGGTGTACTTCAACTACCTCTTTGGCCCCGCGGGCGTTGGCATGACTCAGGTGCAAATCTACGCCGGCCACAACAGCCACTTGAGCTATCGGCCGCCCATCTTTATTTTCTCCACGACGAACATCGTCGAGAACGAGCGTCACCCGATCCACCAGCTGCCTGCAGGATAAACGCTGGCTTCGATGTCGGTGTGGGCCGGTGACCGCCGGAGTCTTCTTCACCTGCCGAACCAAGCCCTTGGAGCGTAAGTGAAGTTCATCCTCGCGCGATTCCGATGACCGACGTCAACAAGCACAATCCCTATCCGGAAATTGCGACGATTCGTTGCCCTCGCTGCGCGAACGCCACTGAGTTTCGCCGGGCGGTGTCACTGACCAACGGGAAGTCATGGGCTTGGTGGCAGCCACGCCTATGGCCCTGCGCGGCCGCGACGGATTGGACGGCAAAAGAGCGCTGGGCGCCTGGCGACCCGCAGCCGGGGTGGCGCGGCTGGATCGTGATCGAGCACGATCCATCGCTCTATCGCTGGAAGCAACCGACTCATGGGTACACCGCGAATGATGACGGGGTGGTCTCGTGCATTATTTGCGTGGGCCGACGAAAGCATGTCCTCGATTGGCCCTCGGATGCCTACTATCGCTTCGACTTGCCGCAGGGTTCGCTTTGGGCGTGGAGCCGGGAAGGGGCGGAAGCGCTCATCGAGTTCATCGCATCGACGAAACGAGACTGTGGAGCACATGGGCCCCACTATCTCTTCCTGCGACATATCCCGTCGGCGTTCCTAGGGGCCAAGGATCGCCAAGCGATCGTGAGCCGTCTCCGTCGCGAACTTTCCAAACTTTGACGACGCGATTCGAACAGTTTTCGCCGCGTCAGCCGAGTTCGCTTGGCTCGCGACGATACTCAAGCGGCGCCGGCCGGTCTCTCCAGTCGCGGGCCTATGCGCCGAGCTAGAGGTGTCACCCATATTAATGTTAACCTCCTTTTATGACGCTTTGGGTGAGACGATTGAGCGTACTGCTCTTGGCTGCGGCGGCGTGCACCGGCGAGATCGGCACCGTCGATGAGCTGCCACCGGTGATCGGGCCAACACGACCTGACCCTGGAAACGATTGTGAGGTCGAGGTTCCTGCGACTCCGCTGCGGCGGCTGACGAGCGAAGAGCTACGGAACACACTCGAGGAGTTGGTGGGCGATGTTGTGTATGCGGATGTCGAAGCGACGGTGCTTCGTTTTCCGGGCGAGAGCATCGGCGGCGGCGACCTCGAGGGATGGCAAGCAGGACACGTTGAACCTCACGTGGCCGCGATGCTCGACATCGGCGACGCGTTGGCGAACGCGCTTCGCGCACGGCCCGAAGCGCTTTCGACGCTCGGTCACGAGTGCATGGCGTCGGCGCCCGACGCGGCGTGCGTTGAAGCGTTTGTGGCTCAGTTTGGAGAGCGTGTGCATCGCCGTCCGCTCAGCCCCGAGGAGCTGACCCGTTACGTCGAGGGGTACAACTCCGAAGGGGACTCCGTAGACAGTTTTTCGCTCTTGATGATGACGCTCGTCTCGAGCCCCGCGTTCCTTTTCCACATGGAGGTCGAGGGCGAAGAAGTTGATGGCGTGCTGACACTGGATGACTACGCGATCGCCAGCCGGCTCTCCTACCGCGTGCTGCGCACAATGCCGACACAGGCTCTTTTCGATTCGGCGCGCGCGGGCGAGTTACGCACCCCTGAACAGATCGGTGCGGCGGCGGAGGTCTTGATGGAGGACCCCAGGGCCCGACATAGCGTGTGGCGCTTCTTTGAACAGTGGCTGGAAATGGACGACCCGCTTTCCGTGGACAACGATCCCGCTCTACTCGATGGGCTTGAGCGCGAAGGGCTCGATGAGGCACTCGTCGCGGAGCTCCGTGCCTTTGTCGACAGTCTCGTGTGGGATGACGATGCGGGTTTGGACGAACTTCTGACGTCGCGGAGGGTGCCAACGCAGGATCCGCGAGTGGCGTCCATCTACGGAGTGACGCCTTGGGATGGTGAAGGTGCTTACCCGGAGAGTGGACCCGAGCGTGTGGGCTTGCTGCTTCGAGCGGCGCTTCTTCAATCCTCCACTCTTCCGACCGCGCCGATCACGCGAGGCGTGTTCGTTCTGCGGCGCTACTTATGCGACCAGCTGCCGCCGCCGGACCTGGACGTGGTCAACAGCCGTCTTTCGGAGCTTGAGAACCTCGACCGTTCCACGATGCGCGCGAGCGAGATCATTTCGACGATGACCGGCGAGCTTCCCTGTTCCAACTGTCATCAAGCGATCAACCCGATCGCGTTTGCCCTCGAAGACTTTGACGGGCTTGGACGCCATCGCACAGAAGAGCTCGCGATCGTCGCCGGCGAGGTGGTCGCCAGCTTCCCCATCGAACCGGCCGGGGCAAGCGTCGAGCTGGACGTTGATGTGGAGACGTTGGTTGACGGCGGCGCCGATCTCGCGCGGGCGCTTTCGGAGAGTCGCCGTGTGCAGGACTGCTTTGCGGAGCGTTTGATGGTGCATACGCAAGGGCGCGAGGCCACCTTGGCGGACTCATGCGCGATTCGACGACAAGCGATCGCTGCGGATGAGGGAGCGAGCCTTCGGGATTTGTATTTGCAGAGCGTGGTGGCTTCTTCCATCGATGCGCGTGCGTTGGAGAGCGAGTGATGAAACGACGTAAGCCAATGGCACCTCTCACCCGCCGGATGTTTCTCAGAGGCGCCGCGGGCGCCAGCCTTGCCATTCCATTCCTCCCCTCGCTTCTGCCGCGTCACGTGCACGCCCAGGAAGACAACGAGCCTCGGCTTGTTGGCGTTGGAAGTCGCTACGGAACGTTCCGCCAGAACTGGGAAGTCGACATGAGGGGTGAGACTCAGATCGAGCCAAACGCCTGGAAGACTTCGCTCTCCTCCATCGACGGTCCGATCTCGCGAACCCTCGACGGCAAGTTTGATGGTCTCCGGTCAAAGATGGCTGTGTTCCAAGGGCTCGATGGCACCAGCGGAGGCGGTCACAACCAGAGCTTCCCATTCTCCGGTTCCACCCACAGCGGGGGAAGCGACGCCTACGATTCGAGGCCGCACCACCCCTATTCACTCGACACGGTTGTTGAGAGGGCGCCGGAGTTCTATGGCGATGCGCCGCCGCCCGTGCCGGTGCTACGGAGCGCGCCCGCGTATCGAGGGGACGCGCTGCTCAACATCTCTTGGTACACGGACGAGTCGGAGAGTTTCACCCTGCCGTACGAGAGAAACGCGGCGACGCTCTTCTCTGGGATTTTCACGGGTGGCGAGCCCATGGAAGACCCGAACGCGCTCCGGATTCGCGCGATGGACCGGGTGCTCGAAGACTATCGACGTGTGCAAGGCCATCGGCGACTCAGCCTCGAGGATCGGCGACGTTTAGAGAACTACGGCGACCTGGTTCAGGGTCTCTCGGGTCGGCTAGAGCGTACACGTGCGGTTTCGTGCATTGGGCCGACGCAGCTGGATACGTCCGGAGCTCCGCTGAGTGACGTGTACACCAACCACATCGACATCATGGTCGCGTCCCTCGCTTGTAGTGTGACACGCGTCGCGATGTTGTGGATCCCCGACCATGACGACTTGGACAGCAGCCAATCGATCTTTCACGGCTGGAGTCACGGCCGAGACGATGGGGGTGGCGCTGGCACCGACTTAGCCAACGAAGCAAATATGCTGGCGGCCTACGACTGGATCGGCGGTCGTGTGGCGGAGCTTCTCACCAAGCTCGACGCCGTTGAGATGCCGGGGGGCTCGACGTTGCTGGATCAATCCGCCGTGTTGTGGAGCAACGAACTGGGCGGCGCCCAACATCACACGAACATCGGCACCCCGGTCATGGTGGCCGGGTCTGCGGGTGGTCGGCTTCGCACCGATGTCGCGTACGACTTTCGTGCTCGACCGCGCCGACTCTGGGCGGGCCGTAACGACTTCCCGCCGCTTGGCCGCCCCTACAACCAGCTGCTTATCAGCCTGCTCTCGGCGATGGGCCTTGCGCGTTCCAGTTGGCAGAACCAGGGCCCCGGCTTCGGCGACTACGGGGCATTCGAAAACAGCTACACGGGCGGCGCCTACGACGACTTTCGTGGTCGAGAAGCGGACCCTCTTCCCGACTTCTTGCTCCCCGCGTAGCGAACGGACTTCTGAAGCGACCTGCGCGGCGTTACAAACATGGATATGAGGCCGCACCCGTGGTTAGAAGCGCTGGCTGACTCTTCCTTTAGAGCGAAGGTCCGCAAGCGTGTTGTCCAGGGCGAGGCGAAAGGACGCGCGTGATGCGTGACCCTTGATCAAACCACCCAGCGCGAGACTGGCGACGGAGAGACCCATCTTCGTAATCTTTGAGCGAACCAGCATGTGCTGCACGGCGACGCGAGCGCGGTTGGCCATTAGCCAGTCCGTGGGTCCTTTTCGAATGTCGGGGGTGTAGCTGATGAGGTCGTAGGCATCGACGAAGACGTGAAGCTGCTCAGGGCACTTCAGTGCGGCGTTTGAAGCCTCTGCGATCAGGGACGCGGAAGCGCTGTCCAAATGACCTTCTTCGATGAACACCAGGACCTCCGGAAATGGTCTGTGTATACGAAGAGTTCCGCGGTCAGACTTCCAGGCTTTCTCCGTAATGTTGGATGTCTCGATCGGTTGGAGCATGTCCCCGCGTTTTCCCCTTTTGAAGGCTGAGCGTAGCACCGTCCCTCAAAGATTTCTCG
>JBLHKB010000509.1:0-5168 GCA_047619315.1 Polyangiales bacterium | reverse complement strand
CGGCTCGAATGAGACGTAGCCCGCGTCGATTTCGAAGCCCAAGAGAATGAGCGCATAGTCTTGGCCATCGATACGCCAGTCCGGCTTGCCGTAGACGAGACGCCCCTCAGCGTCCGTCGCGCGAGGAACGATGGAGATCACGTCATCGACATCCGTCTTCAGTTCGAGGACCAGGGAAGCGATTTCGTCGACGACATCGTAGGTGACACTCGAGGTCGCGTCCCCTGCGCTGAGTTCGATCGTGGACTCACCGGCCACCGAAGTGTCCAATCGGATCGTGTCCCGGTTGCTCTGAAACTCAGGGATACCGCGGTCGGAGCTGAGCAGACCTTCTCCGCCCAAGTTCTCCCCCGAGGCATCTTGGTAGCGGACAATGAGGCCGTACGACTGTCCCATGGCGATGGAAAACGCCGAGGGATCGAACTCGCCGTTTTCGAGCTCAAAGCCGATGAGCCCATCGAGGCCGAAGTGCTCCACGGTGATACCGGCGATCGGGCTCACTCGGTATGAGTGACGTCGAACCTCTTCTCCACCAATGGTGTAGATGATCTGGCCGGAGCCTTCCTCGGCGGCTGTCGCGTGGACGATCCCCTCTGAATCCGTTTCGTCGATGCGAAGAGCTGTTCCAGTGATCTCGAGGGCCGGCGTGCGTGCGTCGCCCTCATTCAGTCGCATATCAAAGCGCACTTCGGTGCCCAGGGCGTAGTTGCCGGCGACGGAAAAGATGGTGAATTGGTCGACGACATATTCGTCCGGGAAGAGACTGAAATCGTCGAGCCCACCACAGGCTGAAAGCGACATGACGGTAAGGATGGCGAGTGCTGCACGGAGTTTCATGGAGGTTCCTTTCTAAGAAGACGAACACTCCTAAAGCAGCTCCCGTGCCAGCGGCTTTTGCAGCACTTTGGGCCGGCCGGCCGGTTTTCTGTGGTCAACGAGATACAGGTCAGAGCGGGTGTGTCAGATCGAGTGGCACACGTTCTTTGAACACAAATCTAGACGCGCCGAAGCTCGCAGGCGATGCCGAAGTGGTCCGACGGAAAGAGCCGCCTGTCCGGCGTGACCGGGCTGTCGCCTACGACTTCGATGCTCTCTCCGCGCCACGTCTCGGACTTGAGTAGAACGCGGTCGAGACGCCGGCTCCCTTCGCCGACAAAGGAGCTGACCCGCGCCATCTCGCTGCGTTCGATGTCCCACGTGTAGCCAGCTTCGCCAGGGTGGAGAGCGTTCCACAGATCCGTATACGTAGAGTCTAAGTGGGCGGTGTCTGGTTCTTCGCCTTCACCAAAGTTGAGATCACCGCACAGAACGCGGCTGCTCGAAGACGAGCGATTCAGAGCGCGAAAGATCGCGTCGAGCTGCGCTGCACGCGTGGGTCCATCTTCGAGAAAGCTCTCCATGTGCGTCGTGGCGAGCGCGATAGGCTCGTCGCCACCCACGTCGACATCCACCAAGAGCGCCGTCCGTTGCTGTCGTCCGCCCAAGTCGATGGAGTATGGGTTTCGAACCTCGACCTTCGAAAGGAACGCTTGTCCACCACGGTCCGCGCCACGCCCAGCGACCTCGCAGAAGGAAAACGCGTCCGCCCAGCGTTCACGCCCAACGGCTTCGAGAAACCACGGCGCGACTTCTTGCAGCGCGATGACGTCTGCTCTTGCATCTCGCATCTCGCGGAAGAGAGCCGGAAGCCTTTGGTCGAGGTGAACAGGGTCCGCCAAGACGTTGTAGCTGAGGAGGCGCAGGCTGCTCCGCGCCGCACTCGGCGGCGCAGAGATCGTAGGCGCCGGGTCTGACCCACAGGCCATCATCCCAAGAGCACTGGCGAGAAAGGAACGGCGGCGCATGTTCTCAACATACTACCAGTGAGTTTAAGAGTTCCTACCCTCGTTGCAGTGTTAACGGTCGGGTAATAGTCACCGTCGCGTGAGCGGCGCGACGACAATCAACCCCTACAGCAGCGCGCGAGCTTCTTTCGACAACGTTCAGGCGTTTACTGCTTCCTGCGGTGTCGATTTGGACGACTTCTCGGCGGGCAAATATTCCCCCGGCATCATCTGCCGCTTTCCTGACGTCGAAGACTGGGACGGTGTGTCGGTTTGGTCCCGCGTCGAAGACCACGGGGACTGGTACCGTGGCTTCATCGTCCGGACCATTGGCTCGGGCATCGAGGTCTTGGCCGTGCCGGTACTATGTAGAAACGCCCGTTTAGCGCGAATAGCTTGCGCGCAAAAACACATGGCCGCGTCGAGGGCCTCAGCTATCCAGAGGTGTGAACTCCGACCCCGTTATCGCTGAGTGTCGTGCCGTCCTCGAAGAGAACTCAAAGAGCTTTGCCCTCGCGGCACGTCTCCTCGCGCCGGCGCAGCGTGATCATGCTGCGGTGGTGTACGCCTGGTGTCGCCACGTCGATGACACTGTGGACGAAGCCCCCGCTGGAACCCACGAAGCCGCCCTCGTGTCGCTGCAGAAAGAACTCGCGCGCATCGAACGTGGAGAGCGAAGCGGAAACGTGATCGAAGACGCGTTCATGCAGGTGCGCGACGAGCTGGGCATTCCCATGCTCTACGCCGAAGAGCTCGTCGCCGGCATGGCGATGGACGTCGAAGGGCGCCGCTACGAAACCCGCGATGAGCTGTTGCTCTACTGCCACCGCGTGGCTGGCGTGGTCGGTCTTCTCATGTGCCATGTCTTCGGCGTTCGCGAAGAAGCCGCGCTGGTTCACGCCGTGCACTTGGGTTGGGGCATGCAGCTCACGAACATCTGTCGCGACGTCGCCGAAGACTGGTCGATGGGGAGGCTCTACCTTCCCGCGGACCGCCTCCGCGCTCATGGCTTTGTGCACGACGAGACACCCTCAGGCCCGCTTCCTCGTCATGGAGCGTTCGCGGCGGTCGTCCGAGAGCTGCTCGACGACGCGGACAAGCTCTACCGCTCCGGAGACCTTGGAATGCGCTCGCTGCCTCCACGAAGCGCACTCGCTGTGGATGTCGCTCGCCGCGTCTATTCAGCCATCGGCGACGGTCTCGCTGCGCGCGCATACGACGTTCACCAGGGCCGGGTTTTTGTTTCCAAGCCACGGAAGCTCGTCCATGTTGCAGGGGCTGTTGCGGCTCGAACTCTGGAGGTGCCTTCACGTGCGCTCTCCCGCGTCATCGGCGAACGCTTTGACGCACCGGCGGGAAGCGTGACGTTTGAGGCTGTACTGGCAGCGTTTCCCACAGCCTAAGTTCGCGCTAGCGCGTCATGTCAACTCGCGGCAGGCTCCATTGCGCCTTAAAAGGCCGGAGGAGAAGCCATGTACAAGAAGATCACGTTCGTTTGTCTTATCGCTGTGGGTTGCGGCTCACCGGAAACCGCCGACCAAACCGACCACTCGGGTGGAGAACAAGCTCACGCCGAACATGCAGAGCACGGCGAAGAGGCTGCTGGCGAACACCACGGTCCGCCTGAGGTGCTCGTCGCCTACCATGACGTCCTTGCTCCTGTTTGGCACAGTGAAGCCGGCGAAGTTCGCGCGGGTCTTGCCTGCGCAGCCGTCACCGATCTCATCGCCCAAGGCGAAGCCCTCGCCGCTGCGCCAGCACCCAACGAGCATCCCGATTGGGCATCGGAAGTTGGCTTGATCGGTACCGACGCCCAGGCCCTCGCCACTACATGCGCCGACGAAGCCGCGACAACGGAGACCAAAGAGGCATCCCTCAACATCCTCCACGACCGGTTTCACAGCTTGATGAGCCTGGCTCAAGAGTGAGCTGCGGTCAGCGGCAGTACCGGGGGCATCGACCGCGGCGAGTTCGACAAGCTGATGGCGAAGCTTCGTGAAGAGGACATCGACGTGCCCATGGGCGACCGCGGTGAAATCAATGGTCCCTACGGCGTCGAAGGTAAGTACGAGTACCGCGAAGGTGCTCGAACCCTAAAGATCGAAATTACGGACAAGAAGTTCTGGGTGCCCTGCCGTCGTATTTGGGAAATTATCGACGAAGCCGTGACGCCTCACACGAAGTAGAGTTGCTTGAGCGTCGTCTTGCGGGGTCTTTCCGCAAGGCGATAGCGCTTCTCTTTCTTCGCCCTTTGCTCGGTCCTCCGGACCTTGAGCGTCCGGGAATGAGCGGCCCTCGGTCAGACTGCGTGCTTTGAGCGCGAACGTGTCGAGTCGCGCCGTTGATTCAACTCGCGAACGCGCTTCTCCGTCACTTCGACGTGTGGATAGCGTGTGTCACGATTTCTTGCGTTTGTGTTACAGCGTGTTACGTATGTTGTGTCACATTGTATTACGGAGTTGGATATGCAGACACAAACACAAAGCCACCACACGCCCCCAAGCCCCCACCGCACCGGCGCTGACGAGCTCCGTGCCTGGCTCATGGTCATCGATGCGGCCCTCCGAGTAGTTGAGCAGACCATATGGGAGAGCCGCCGCCTCGCGACTGAGTGGGCCGACGCCGCCCGGAAGGACATCCTCCATATCCGGGATCGCACTGGTGAGCTCGCGTCCCTTCAAGCCCGTCTCAAGCGGGCCACTCAGTGTGGGTGGGTGCTCACCAAGATCGCTTCTAGCTATCGTTGGCATCTAACCCGCGCGGCCTTCACCACTCGGAAAAGTGCTGCGGCCGCGCTCACTCGCCTGCACACGAAGAACGCGGACCGCTTCCGCGATCTTTGCATGGCTCAAGGAGGCGCGTTCCTGAAAGTCGGCCAGCTGCTCTCGGCGCGCCCCGACCTCTTGCCGATGGCTTGGGTGGACTCACTCTCTTGCCTGCAGGATGACGCTTCCCCCGTGCCAATCGAGGAGATCCTTAAAGTCCTCGAGGAAGAACTCGGTGGCACCGTCGAAGAGCTCTTCCTCGATTTTGAGCGCGAGCCCTTGGCCGCCGCGAGCATCGGACAAGTGCATCGCGCCTCGCTCCTTGATGGCCGGCGGGTGGCCGTGAAGGTGCAGCGGCCCGGGGTGGCTGAGACCATCGAGATCGATATGGAGCTGCTCTGCATGTTCCTCGAGGGCACCAAGTCCATGCTGCCGCCGACGGACTACGACACCATTGTCGGCGAGGTGAAGAAGCTCATCCGTGAGGAGCTCGACTACCAACGTGAACGCGAGCACACGGCGCGCGCAGCCTCGTTCTTTGCCGACGACCCGCGCATCAGCGCGCCGATGCCCGTTGTGG
>JBLHKB010000508.1:0-5188 GCA_047619315.1 Polyangiales bacterium | reverse complement strand
GAACTTCGAACGACTCGCCGGACTGCGTCACCGCGAATCGCGGCAGCCCAAACGCATGGATGACAGCGATATTGGTCCATGTATGCAGGCTTGGCGTCGTCGTCGTGAACGATCCCCCGCCGGCAAGGGCCATTGGAAGAAGCAGCTGGTTCGCCAGGTGCTCGTCGGCGCAGACGCCGGCCGCGTACCACTCCATGAACTGGGTCGACACCTTGCCCGCAACCTCCTCCGCGGGCGTGTTCTTCTCGCCAATGGCCGAGAAGACGTTCTCGCCATCTCCCTTGTTTCCCCAGGCGATGAGCCAACATGCATTTCCAGGGCCCGGTGAACGCACCGTCGCCGCATGCAGCGTCATAGCCAGTGGGACTTCCGTTTCGACGGCCATCAGCTCGCGGCGCGCGATGCCTTCGGGCAGGTTCGAGACGACGGCGTGGGCTTCGAGTTCCAAGTCGCCGCCCTCATATTTGGCGTGGTATTCGTTGAGCGCGCTCGCGCCTTCGAAGGTCGCAACGACCTCGCCGCCGCCTGCCGGGAAGAAACCGGCGCGGTTCAACTTTAGCTCCATCTGGACGCCGATTCGGCGCACCCAAGGAAGCCACGCGTCGAGGAGGAAGGGTAGCGGCGGAGCCCATCGCGCGTGCGTGCCTCCTCCGATACGAACCGACGACGGACCCTTGGCCAGCGCCAAGGGCAACGCGATGGTCTGAAGAACCAACGCGACGGATCCAGCCGTGCCGACATCCACCGCGTATTCACCGCTGCTCACTTCGCCAGGCTCGAAAACGAGCTCGCCGGAGTGAAGCGACGCGCCCTGGACCTTGGCCCCAGAGATGACGCGCGCCGCCTCCACGCACGTGAGGTGCTGGCGCTTGAGACCTGCCTTCCGCCGGCCGGCGCGGATGTTCACGAGACGAAATGGCTGCCCCGTGAGCATGGAGAGCGTGAGGGAGGAGCGGAGGATCTGACCGCCGCCTTCGCCGGCGCTGCCGTCGATGGTGAGAATCCCGTCTCCCTCCACGACGACGTTCACGGACGAGTCACGCGCTTCCGCTACCGTCGCCACGGGCTCCGGCAGCGCGTGGAGGCCGCCTTCGCGGTCCCACACGAGTGAACCTTCGTCGTCGCGCATCTCGATGACACGGTGATACGGAAGGAACGCCTTCGTCCCCTCTTCGGGGTCTTTGATGAGAATGCCCTCACCCTCGACCTTTTCGATGCGGCTGCCCAAGACGGAGCGCCGCTCGTTCGGCGCGCCCCGATGGGTGACGACGAGGCTGAGCTGATGGAGGTTTCGGTTCCGCCACTTTGCCGTGTTCAAAATGTTTCGAATCGTAGTCATCGCTCTCTATCCCTTTACACACATGACCTGGCGGAGCGTATGCACGATGTCGACGAGGTCGCTCTGCGCCGCCATGACCGCGTCGATGTCTTTGTAAGCCATCGGTGTTTCGTCGATCACCGACGCGTCCTTTCGGCACTCGACGCCCTCTGTGGCTTTAACGTGGTCTTCGAGCGTGAAGCGTCGTTTCGCCTCGGTGCGGCTCATGGCGCGACCCGCTCCGTGGGAGCAGGAGTGGAAGCTCTCCGCGTTGCCCTTGCCGCGGACGATGTAGGAGCGCGTACCCATGGAACCTGGGATGATCCCAAGCTCACCGAGCTTCGCCGAGACCGCGCCTTTGCGCGTGACGTAGACGTCGCTGCCGTAGTGCGTCTCTTTCGAGACGTAGTTGTGGTGGCAGTTCACAGCGAGCTCGTCGCATTGGAACGCGCCAAGCTCTTTACGCATCGCTGCGAGCGTGGAGCGCATCATCTGCTCGCGGTTGAGGCGCGCGAAACGTTGCGCCCAGCTCACCGCTTCGATGTAGTCGTCGAAGTGCTCTGTACCCTCACCGAGGTACGCAAGGTTCGCGTCTGGCAGGTTGATGTGCCACTTGCGCATGTCTTCTTTTGCGAGGCGAATGAAGTAAGAGCCGATGCGGTTTCCGACGCCACGGGAGCCCGAGTGCAGCATGACCCAGACGCGCTGTTCTTCGTCGAGGCACGCCTCGATGAAGTGGTTCCCCGTTCCAAGAGTGCCGAGGTGCTTTACGTGGTTACTCTGTTTGATGGCGGGGTGCTTGTCGCAGATGCCCGTGAACTCATGGGCGAGCTCCTTCTTCCAGGTCGCGGCGACTTCATCCGGGGCGGTGCCCCACGAGCCCTTGTCGCGCTTCGAGCGACCCGCTGTGCGTCCATGTGGGACTGCGGATTCCGTCGCGCTCCGAAGAGAGCGCAGGTTGTCCGGGAGGTCTGAAGCCACGAGGCTCGTCCGGACCGCCATCATGCCGCAGCCAAGGTCGACGCCGACCGCCGCCGGGATCACCGCGTTCTTCGTGGGGATCACCGAGCCAATCGTCGCGCCCATGCCCCAGTGAACATCGGGCATCGCGGCCACCCACTTATGAATGAAGGGAAGGGCCGCCACATTTCGCAGCTGCTGCCTCGCTTCGTCCTCTACGGGGACACCTTTGGTCCACATCTTCACGAGGCCCTCGGATGTGTTCATCACTTCGTAGTGCTTTGCCATCTTGATTCTCCGACGAGGTACCTAAGCGAGATGCGTGCCAGCAACGAATTTCATGGGTTTGTTGCCGAACTTTCCTCCTGTTGATAGCGAGTATTCTACGAATGTATCTTCTGGTATCGTTTTTGTGCTGAGATCCTCATTCTTCCCAAGAGCCTCGGCCACGTCTCCGCCTTCAAAAGTTACGCCGCATACCTTCGCAGGTACACGGCGTTTTGGAACTTACGGCGGCAAGTCGATGCCGCTGGGATTCGACCATGGAACTATCGTCGCGACATCAGGATCTGAATGACGTACCAGAGCAGAAGCGCGAAGCTCGCGAAGAGCGTGAGCGCGGCGGCGACGTGCTGTCGGGTGTCGTACTCATGAAGCACCTTGGAGGTGTTGAAGAGGATCGACAGGGATGCGAGGACGACCATCGCCCAGACGAAGAAGATGCCCAGGTCGAAGCCGAGGATGGCGCTCGCGACGATGAGCGCCAGCGCCGCGAAGAAGCCGAACATCAGCGCGCCGCGAAGGAACGAGAAGTTCATCCGCGTCAGGAAAACGATGGCCGACAGACCCGAGAACATCCCGACGGTAATGGCGCCTGCCTCCGCGAGGAGCTCAAGTCCGGCCGTTGCTGCTCCAGCATCTTGGGCGCCTTCCAGCGCGATGTAGATCAAAGGGACGAAGATGAACGCCTCTGCGACCACATAGAGCCCCAGCCCGGCGTATTGCTTCGCCTGCGAAGCTCCACTTCGTGCGAGGGAATTCGCCGCGTAGCTGACACCCATGAAAGCGGCGATGACGAGAAGCCAACTGACACCCAGCATGGTCCGGGCGATTGTTTCGGCGTATCCCGACGCGAAAATTCCAGCGATAATCGCGACGAAAGCGAAGATCGCTCCGACGAGATGCGCGTAGGTTTTGACCAAGAAGCGAGCGCGCTCATTGGCCGGCGCCTGCGCCACCGTTGGAGCGTACTGGCCGTACATATTTCCGTTGTCTTGCGCAGATGGATACTGTTCTTGAGGCTGCATAGATAAACGATCGGGCAAGCATCCGACGACGTCAAGTCCCTCCCCCACGTTACCCGCCAGGTCTGGCTACTTCTCCCTCGTTTGCATACTCTGCGGCATGCGCCTCGCTCCATGGACCCTCGCTCTGTTGCTAATGTCGTGCGCCTCGGAGCCTCCCCAAGGTTGTGTAGTTAACCGTGACTGCAGTGAGGGTCAGGCGTGCGTGAATGGCTTCTGCGAGCCAGACGTGGATGGTGGGGCGTTGAACGAAGACGGTGGGGTCGACGCCCCTGCGCTGGACAGTGGCCTCTGCGGTCAACCGTGTGACACAGGGCTGCTCTGTGAGGTCGGCGCCTATGACTGTTCCAGTGGTACTCCGGTATGTTCATCGGCCAGCTTGTCCCCCGCGGACGTCGTGTGCCGAGATTCTCTCGGCGATTGCGACTCCGAAGAGGTCTGCGATGGCGTGTCGCCTACCTGCCCAAGTGACGTGATGCTCGCTGGGACCGATATCTGCCGGGAGGCGTCGAGCGAGTGCGACGTCGCAGAAGCCTGCACAGGGTCGTCAGCGGTCTGTCCCTTGGACCAACCTCAGCCAGCGGGCACAGGGTGTAGTGATGGCTTCTGCGACGGCGCCGGGATGTGCGTGGACACCTGCACGCCGGGCGGTACCTGCTCCACGGGCAACCCATGCGAAAGTGGGGTCATTCGATGTGAAACAGGAGAGCCTGTCTGCGAAGTGGTGAGCGTCCTCGCGGACGGAGAGAGCTGTGGTCGGAGCAGCCTTGGCCCTTGGAGCCGGTGCAGCGGCTTCGAGGACCCCTGCGATGACACGGGGTTTCAGAGCCAATCGACGATCACTCCGCTGTGCCGCCGAGGCGCGTGCGTGGATGAAGGTCGCTCGGTCCAGCGCGCTTGTGGACGGGAAACGGCTGGTCTGGCGTGCGATGGCGGGAACAACTCCCAGTGTCATGTGTGCAGTGGCGGCTCCTGCACCGCTTGGATTTCGTGCGCGCGCCTCACGGTCTGCTGCGAAGCGACAAATATGTGCGGCTGCCGAGACCGCTAGACCTGTTCAAGGGGAGGGGCTTTGCAAAGTCCTCTCGCCGCCTCGGGTAGCCCGCGCAGGCCCGAATGCGCGAGAAGGGCTGTTTTTCGTCTAAATATCTCCCTCCGCCTGGTATGAGAGGCGGGTGGGTTTTCAACGACTATTTATTGCAAATCGGGGCGAGGTTGCGGCACGCGTTGCCCGTACCTGTGTGCGTCTTGGGGTGGCTCCCGTTTTTGGCGTGAGCGAGGCGGATCGTGGCGCGGCGTACGTCCGAGGCCATGACTCTGTGGTGCTTGGTCCAGCGCGCGCCAGTGAGAGCTACTTGAACCTCTCTCGTGTGGTGCAAGCAGCCGTCCAGAGCGGATGCACCGCGATTCATCCGGGCTGGGGCTTCCTGTCGGAGAACCCACGCTTCGCTGCGCTCTGCGAAGAGCACGGTCTGACTTTTCTAGGACCCCCGGCGCACGTGATGGGTCTGATGGGGAAGAAGACTCCGGCGAAGAAAGCGATGGCCGCAGCAGGGCTTACTCTGATCCCCGGAAGCGATGGCGTTCTCGATGACGCATCCCACGC
>JBLHKB010000507.1:0-5189 GCA_047619315.1 Polyangiales bacterium | reverse complement strand
CATCACGCCAGGCGGCGCCCATACAAAAGCGCGAAGCGCCGTTGTCTTTGGCCAGGCGCGCTTTCTTCAGAACTTCGCTCACGGGCATCAAGCGCTCTGGCTCAACACTGGTGCTGTGGCGCCCGCTCTGGGGACAATACGCGCAGTCTTCGGAGCATGCCCCGGTCTTGATGCTCAAGAGGGTGCAGAGCTGGACCGCATCCGGGGGATGAAACTCCCGGTGGACCGTCTGAGCCCGGTAGAGCAAGTCGAGGAGAGGCAGCGCGTAGAGTTCTTTCGCTGCTGCAAGCGTAGTCTTTGTCCCAGTCACGGCGATCGCTCTACCGCGCGAGAGAGGCGATGTCACGCACTGGGCGACGTGTCCAAGCACAGGGAGGGACACGCCAGCGGAGAGGAGGCTCAAATGCGCGTTTTTACCCCTTTTCGCGTCAGGCGCCGCTAGGATAGGCGGGTCTTGTCCGCTCTCACGACCGACCCTCCTCCAGAGCCCGTCTCTTCGGCCGGGGAGCCAGAAACAGCAGGGCGTACCCCAATGGGTGCGGTGCCAGCGCTTGCGCTTCTCACGACCATCGCGGCGCTGGCCGATTGGTGCTTCGGCCGTGCCGTGCTCCGGGCTTGGAGCATCGACGATGCGATGAGCCACAGCACTCTCCTCAGTCTTCAGAGTGTCGCCCTTCTCATTCGCAATACCGCCGCGACCATGGGCCTCGTTGCTCTCTATGGGACCCTGACAGGCTGGATTCGCTACCGCCCATTCACGCCACTGGCATTGCGCGTGACCATCGCCGGCTTCGCAGGCGTCCTTCTCCCCACGTTGACGCTGGCGACGCTTTTGCCCATGCGGCGCACCTCTGCGCTCATCGTTCTCTTCACAACGATCGCCGCCCATGTGTTGATTCTACTCACCGGCACCATCGCGATGCACTGGAGCGGACCTAAGCTTAGTCGAATCGGCGCAGCCCTGGTGACGTTGGCCAGTTTCTCCTCGTTCTGCGCTGTCACCATTCTCATTATCGCTCAGCTCAGTGGCTGGGAGGACGGTCACCCGCTGGGCATGGCTATCCGTCGCACCGGCGAACTCACGTATCTGGTGGCGCTCGTTCTTCTCCCTTTGTCCGTTCGCCCGTGGCGCTCACTGCGCATGCGCGTGGGTCTCGGCGTAGGCCTGGGTGTCTCCGTCGCTATCGGGATGTTCTGGCACAGCCAGTGGCAGGCCCTCGATCCCGAGGTGTATGCGCCGCTTTTCTATGGCGCCACGCACTTGGAACTCGTTCTGACGCGGGCGCCGATGACTTACGTCGTGTGGATCATGGTGGTGCTCACACTTTCCGCCGGCGCCATGCTGAGTAAGTCGGCTCCAGACCAGCAGCTCGGAGCAGGGTCTCTACTTTTGCTGGCGGCGGGCTTTGCACCCACGACGCCCTTCACCCTGCTGCTGTGGTGCGTTGGGGCGCTGCTCATGACGCGTGCGCTCATCGCTCGTTCGACGCAGCCTTCGATTGTCGCGATTCGAAACGCATACGCCGCGTAACACCGACGTGAACGAACGGCGCTCGCGCCGAGCTCTCAGCATTCATGGAATCGAACACGCTTTCGACGGTGTTCAGACAATCGCGACGTGCGGAAGCTTCTCCCGGAATTGGCCCTTCAACTTGTACGGAACGCCCAAGGTCTCGAGGACCGGAAGTTCGTGCACAAACGGGAGGACTTCTTCGAACTTCCCGAGGTCGTCCCCTGCGCGAATAGACCTTGAGCGTCTTTAGACGACGCCCTTCAAGCGAGCCTCAAGCATCTGCAGCGTTTGCCAATAGAGCGCGAGGAACTCGAGGTTCTCAAGACCACAAAGACGCCAACATCCACACTATGGGGCAGCTTCAAATGGCGCAGACTCGTGAGCTGCGCAAAGGAGTCGGGGAGCCTGCCGATCAAAGTGGCTCACGGTCGTTGAGCAGCTTCGTCCAAGCCCTCTTCGACGCCACGCTGAAACTCCTGCGCGTCACGACCCACGGCGCGCCCAAGCTGACGGGCCGCATCGTCCCCGAGTCCTTCACGGACGCCCTCTGCCGCTCCGCGGAGCTGCTCACCTGCTTGGCGTCCCGCTTCGCGCGTGACGTCAACGCCGACGCCTTCTTGGGCGCCTTCGACTTCCTGCCCATTCGCACCGGTCATGCCTAGGCCTTGGCGCACCCCTTCAAGGGCGCCTTCCCGCGCATCCTCAAAGGCGCCTCGGAGCAAGTCGCCGGCTCCCCGAAGGCCGTCGAGCAATCCGGGTTCGCATGCACGGATCTGCCCTTCGACGACGGGCAGGTCAGTTCCCGCCTGTAGGACGAGCGTGCCGCCTTCCGTGCGGGAGCATGCTCCCGCTGCGATGGCTTCTTGGTTGTTTCCTTCGACGGCAAAGCGCACCAGCACGGGGGCGTCGCCTCCGGCGACTTCGATGCCTTTTACTTCGCCCACTCTCACGCCAGCGAGAATCACAGGCGAGCCCTCCGCGAGCTCGCCGGCTTCACGAACTCGAGCACTCATCTCGCTTTCGCACGCGCTTACAAGGGGAAGGAGAGCAGCAACGAGAGCGAGCACGCGGGTCGATGATGAGTGTGACATGACAGCCACAATAACAATGAGCGCCGGTTCGGGAAGGACGAATCGAAAGTACCGGCTGAACTCAGTGCAGATTGGGGTGGGTTTCGTGTCAAATACGTCCCGCCGCGTAGCCGCTAGCGCTCGATGGCAGCGAGGGCTTTGGTCAGGCGCGATACGCCGGCGTTGAGGGTCTCGATACTGACGGCGTAGCTGAAGCGTAGGTGTCCCGGGGCACCGAAGGGCGAACCAGGGACAAAGGCGCAGCGGGCTTCGTCCAAGAGATAGGTGCAGAGATCGATGTCGGTCTCAAGGGTACGACCACCCACGGTGCCGCCGATGAAGGCGCTGACGTCCGGGAAAGCGTAGAACGCGCCTTGGGGCATGGCGCACTTCACACCATCAATTTTTCGAAGTGCGGCGACGAGGTGATCACGGCGGGCTTCGAAGGCCTGACGCATCGCTTCAACGCTTTCTTGCGGAGCCGTCAGGGCGGCTTGGGCGGCGAACTGCGCGACCGTGGTCGGCCCGGTGGTGCTTTGGCTCTGGAGCTTGTTGCACTCATTCGCCACACGTTCCGGCCCGAGCATCCAGCCGATGCGCCAACCGGTCATCGCGTAGGTCTTGCTCACGCCATCGACGATGATGATGCGTTCACGAAGATCCGGCGCCACGCTCAAGAGTGAGAACTGCTCGAAGTCTCCGTAGACGAGTTCACCGTAGATCTCGTCAATAATGATCCAACAGTCGTGTCCGCGAAGAACCTCGGCCATCGCTTCGAGCTGTGCACGGTCGTAGGCAGCGCCTGTCGGGTTTGAAGGCGAGCACAGGATGACCGCCTTCGTCTTTTCGTTCAGCGCCGCCGTGAGCTGCGCCGGGGTCATGAGGTAGCCAGACTCGGCGTCGGCATTGATGATAATTGGGGTCGCTCCAGCGATCTCTACTTGGGCGGGGTAACTGACCCAGTGCGGAGCCGGCATGATGACTTCGTCGCCGGGATCGAGGAGAACCATCGCCAAGTTAAAGAGCGTGTGTTTCGCGCCGACGGACACGACGACCTCGGCGGGGGAGTGCTTCACGCCACGGCGCCGCTCGCTGGCGGCACAGATCGCTTGACGAAGCTCAAGGGTGCCGCGGGCAGCGGTATATCGTGTGTGCCCTGCGTCGATGGCGTCCTTGGCGGCTTCCCGGATATGAGCCGGCGTATCAAAATCGGGTTCGCCGACACTAAAGCTCAGCACATCGACGCCCTGCGCCTTGAGCTGCTTGGCTTTGGTCGCGATCGCCACCGTAGCCGAGGGTTGAACCACTGAAAGACGCGTTCCGAGGCGAGGCATGGGCGGCATATAGCACACCGTGTGGCTCAGCTTAAGAGACCCGCGTCAGCTTTCGTCGACTTCGTCGACTTCATCACCAGCCGAATCATGGGCGGTTGAACCGCGCCCTCCGATGCGTTTGAGAACATCGCGAAAGCTCGCTTGTGGTGGTGGCGGCGGGAGTGTGCTGGCATCGAGTTCGGCAATGAGCTCCGGCCCGCCAGTGTCTCCGGCCCCAAGGAGAAGACACTTTTCGCCCACTTCGACAATGTAAAGGCTCCGGCGAGCATCGAGATGTGCACGCTCAAGGACTTTGATACGTTGTCCGCCAGAGGTACCTAGGCCGCGACGGGAGCCAAAGCGCAAAAGCACCCACGCCAAGATACAGACCGCGCCAAGCGAGATGATGCCCTGAAGAAGCGCAGCTCCGTACCCGGCGGGGAGTTCGGCAGCACTTTCAGAGGCTTGGAGCAGGATCCACACGCCGGGAGTGTCCGCGTGGAGGACTCGGAGGTCAAGAGCGTCAGAGGCCCAGCGGCGGCGGCCTTAGGTGCCTTTGTTCGACCTCGTGCGCTAGCGACTAGGGCCCGACGCGAAACCAGAGACTAAGGCGCCCCTCTGCGATGAGTCCGTCACCGGTCTGCGCGATCCGAGCCCCCGCCATCACGGCTGCATCTTCGCCGAGGTCGACGATAGCTCCGGCGAGAGCGCTTCCTTCCACCGCCTCACCCTCAACATCGATGTAGAACTCGAGGGCTGGTCGCACCGGCCAAGCCGCTGGACCTTCGAGAGCGAAGGACCCGAAGAAACCGAAGGCCGGTCCCCGCCGAACGTCGACCTGGAGATTCGCGTGGTAGGTCAGATAACCAAGGTCGTGAGAGACGAGGAGCGCATAGCTGAAGCCCACGCCTTCGGCGTCGTTGTAGGTGGGGAGCAACATGCCCGCCTGAAGTACGACGCTCGCGCCGTCGTCATCCCCATCGTAATTCCCGTCGCGCAGCTGAAAACGAAGTAGCGCCTGGGTGTCTCCGATGGAGTAGCCGCCGCCACCCACGGGACGATAGCCGCGGGCCAGAAAGACGATGTCGACTCCCGGTTCAATGCCGACGTAGGCCATAAACGAAGGCAGGACGAAGTACGTATCGTCGCCCTCGCCGTAGTAGAGCCCCACGGGCTGGAGTTCGAACTCAACGGCGCCAGGATCGACGGTCGTGGCGTCGTTGGAGTCCAGGAGATAGGCCGAGACTTCGTTTGGAAAAGCGAAGCCAGCGACGATAAGCGCCGCTGGCCCCA